>VGJU01000006.1 GCA_016867335.1 Candidatus Zixiibacteriota bacterium
CCACTTTGCGCGGTTACGCCCGTGACATGATCCAGCACGGACTGCGCGATGTTCAAATTGAATATAGACTGATGGTATTCCTGCCGCATTCGGGAGTACGCCGTAAAGGCATTGAGCAGATCTGAACTGTCGCCTGTGATGTCGAAACCAATGGCGGCCGATGTAAGCCATGATTTGGCCGACCGCATCGCGCGGTCGCTGTTGCGCACGTTCCCGTCGGCCTCCACCACATCCCGGTACGCCTGCTCCACTTCCAGCGCTATGGCGTTCATAGCCTGATTTTCCTTGCTCATGAGATCTTCCAACTCGGCCTTTTGCGCCTGATATTTCGCATGGGTCAATCCGAAACTGAACTGTTGCCGCAATGTAATGACGCCTCCAGCACGAAAGAAATTGAACTCGTCACGCAAAAACGGATTCTTGAATTGAGGCCGGTTGGGCGCAACACCCCACTGGAGCGATCCGATAAAGGCGATCTGGGGATAAAAATCGCTTCGTGTTACTTTGAGCAGCGAACGCCGCGCCTGCAACCCCGCCCGTAGTTGTCTGACATCGGGGCGTGTCGCCTTGGCTCGGTTTACATACGCCTGCAGATTTTCCAGTTCGACCGACACCGGCTCTGCCTCTTCCGGGACCGCAATGTCAACATCGGTAGCCGGATCGAGTTTCATGACGTTTTTCAACGCCGATTTGCCCATTTCGATGGACTTCTCGGCGCGGGCAAGATTTTTGAGCACCTCGTACTCGAAAACGTCGATCTTGAGCACGTCGGACGAAGAAACATTGTCGGAGCCTTCCTCAAGCAGAAGGTCTACCCGGTCACGCGCTTTTCCGACTTTGTCGCGGCCTTCGAGTACCACTTCGCGCAACGACCGAGCCAGCATGAGCGCATAAAAAAGCCGTTTGGTCTGTAAAACGACATCCGCCCGTTTTTTGTCCACCCCCGCCTGTCCTGCGGCGACACCGTTTCTCGCCGCCTCTTTTGCGCCACCCAACTTGCCAAACGTATATACTGGCTGTACAAGATCGATCTGCGTTCTCGAAAAAACGCTCATGTCCGACAGATCGTTGCGAATCGACGCCAGACTGTCCGGGTTTCCCTTTACTCCGGGCGAAGGACCAAAACCATTGGTCCAAGTAAACTGGGGCAGTATGCTCGCAAACTTTGCCTCACTGAGCCGCGCTTCCAGTTGTCTGACCGCCAGTGCCGCCTGTTCCATGTCCGGGCTGACCATGAGCGCCCGGTCAATACACTGCTCAAGACTCATGCGGACCGGCTGCTCCTGCGCCGGCGTTTCCCCGGCGGTCAACAGCGCAAACACCGTCAACAAAAGAATGCGCACCCTGACTCCCTCCCCCTGCTTTTCCGTTCCGTACGACTCCTATAAATATCGTACTTCCGTCTACCATTATACGTGTCGTCTGGATGAAAGATGCATTTATTTCCTTAGGGAAAGCGAATCAGGAAGAATTACGGCGGTATATATCGGCCCCGTTGACGGTCGCTTCCTTGCGGTAGCCTTCGAGATGTTTTACTAGACGTGGATAACGCGACATCGGTTGATCTTCCCAATTGCTGGAAATGGGGGCCACATCGACGATAAGTTCCGGCGGATGTTTTTCGAAATCCTCGTCCAGCATCTCCCAACTTCCCGGAACCACCCATTTCGATTCGTCGATGTCTTTGTGCGGCCTGCTGGCAAACATTCCCACCAGATATCCGCAAGTGGTAAGACGCACTGCCATTCGACGATTGGAAAAGCTATACAGATGCGGCGATGCGCCCCATACGAAAATACGATCCGACGGTCTTGTTTGCATCGCAATATAATCGGTGATGGGCGTAAACGACAGGGTCTGTTTCCGGATGATATAGGCATATACGGTAAATCCGATGGCGGGAATCAGGGTCGCGGCGACAAAAAAGCGATGTATCCGCCGACGCCGCTCCGCCGTTTCTCCGGCAAGTCGGCCCATAAACGCCGTAAACGCGCGCCCGGCCAAAAGCGCCAACGGCGGCATCAACATCAAATGGTAGTGTCCCGGAAACCGCCATCCGGTAAACAGAGTAACATACGAGACCGCAAACCAGCCGAAAATCAGCCATTCCTGAGCCGCCGACGCCGACCGGTCCCGGATCAGCGTCCGAGCGCTTGCGATAAATTGTCGAACACCGAAATACCAGATCAAACCCGCCGCCAGAATGACGGTCCCATGCACCAAAAACAACCGACGGACGACATAGGCGACGGTCGTGTCCACGTTGACAAATCGCATGGCGATCGTCCATGTCCAATATACCATCTCCTCCCAGTTGCCGTTTATCTTGTGATAACCGATGACCGCTGCCGCGACGACGGAAAAGCCGGTCAACACCGTAAGCCCCTGGATAACCGTCGCTCGGAAAGACAAGGTGCGCGCGATCAAAAAGGCATAGGCAAAGTATCCGGCAAACACCCCCATCTGCGTGAGGCACGGCGTTCGGTGAAACCCTGCCAATGCGCAAGACATTCCGCTCAACAGCAGATATGTCCACTTTCCGCTCCGCACGCCAAGAAAAAAACAAAGTACGCTCAGGGTCAGCGGAACCAGTGCGAAAAATTCTACGTTGGCAGCAAGCGTATCACGCGGTAAATACGTGTGCGAGAAGACGATATACCCCACCGCTGCCCATCCGCCCGTCTGCGTCCCGGTGGTCAGACATCCGATTTTGCGCACCATCAGCGCGGTCGCCAAAATATACCCGATGGCCACGACATGTACGGCCCACAGATTGTTCTGGCCAAACAGCAGAAAAACCGCGTAATACGTATAGTAGATAAACGGAGGCCGCATATCGACCGCCGTTACGTATATATCGCCACCGTACAGCATTTCCGAGGCGATAGCCCCGGAATACCCTTCATCGACCAAATACATCGAATCGAACAACGTGGGTGACCGCAAAATCAACACCAGCGCGAACAACGTGACATAGACACCGGGCGATTCGATCGCCCGCCGCATCCATTCGCCGCCGTACGCAAAGATAGTTTCCTTCTGTATGTCGGAAGAAGTCTCTCCCGGCGTCATACGTCTCCTCGCATGTGACCGTTGCCGTTTATCCGGGGGTTCCCGCCGTTTTGGCCCGAAGATGCCCCAATGCTTCGCGCATACCAAACCGGAATGGATGGTTGTTAGCAAGCGATTCCGAAACCACGCAGTACACCCCGCATCCGGTCTGGCACTCTTTTTTGTAAAAGAAACTCTGAAGCAGTTCGGGCGTTACGTCCGTAAGGTCTATGTTGGGATGTCGGTTCATGCTGCAAAGCCAGAATTTACCCTTGGCCGACACAAAAAAATACTTGTACCCGGCCACACAGGTCCAGTCGAGTGACTCTTCGTTGAGCAACGCCTGCTGATATCTGAGGATGTGCCAGTTGGTATGAATTTTTTTGCCACGTTTTTTTTCCGCGACCTGAAGCCCAATCATAGCTTCAAGCGCTTCCTTTTCACCAGGATCCGCTCCGTAGTGTTTGTCCGGCCCCGCGTGAATCAATCGTACATGCGCAGAAATGCCCTCGGAAAGCCCATAGTCCAACACGGCCTTCGACTCCGCCAGCGTTTCCTTGAACAGCACACCTGTAAGGTTAAACCGAAGCCCCGATTTTTTTAACAATTCCAGCTTGGGGATAACGGTTTTGAGCGATTTTCTTGTGGAAGGAATCGGTGTCATCCGATCCACCGAAATCTGCATCGAATCCAAACCGGCATCTTCAAGCCCCGCGATAAGTTCCGAACTCAGCAAAAATCCGTTGGTGGACATGCTGGTCCGCAAATCCGCCGATTTGCAATACCGGACGATCTCCACGATATCCGGATGCAAAAGCGGCTCCCCGCCCTGAAGACCGATACGGATACACCCCAATTCTTTGATTTTGTCGATCCACCTCTTCAGATCTTCCAGTGGCGGGTGCGGCACGCTGTTGTCGTACTCGGTACAGTACACACAATCCAAATTGCACCGATCCGTTACATAGAGATGACAGGCAATCGGTTTTTTATCGAACTCCCGTTTGATCATTTTCCACCAGAATCCCATCGCCGACCTCCGATTTATATACTCCTGTTAAGCGCTTGTATAAGTCTGTCGCCTCGGTCCACGCCAGGGTCCAGCGGCTTTCGGGCGGCAAACGCTTACAAAAAGCGAATCCGGCTTGCGCCGGGATGACAAAAGATAAGCGCCTCGCAGTCAGCCTCAGAACCGCTCTGCAATTTCCATGTCAACGGATCACGACGCGGCTTCGCCCGAATAAGCTGCGGCGTGCAGGTTTTCGGGCGGTTGACGCCATAGCCACACCGCACGTATCCAGTGAAACAGTGCCGTCACGCCGGCCCATGCGGCTACCATTTCGAATGCCGTCAACGGAAACGAAAACAACGCACCGACCAACAACATGGGCACGTATATGTTCCGCCGACCGCTGATCTGACGGAAAGCGCGGTCCAACGCCGTATAATCGAACAGTTCGACCTTGCGGCGCAACTTGAACAATCCGGTGGCGGCCCGGCCTGCAAAATACAGTACGGTAACGCCTCCGCTCAACGCCAGCGACCACGTTCCGTTGTCCCCGCTTTGGCTCAATACCCATCCCAACACCCAGTACCAAGACAATTCGTAGACGATGTCGAGGATGTGCTCAACCTGTCCGCCGACCCGGGAACACCGGACCGTCACACGAGCCAGTTTACCGTCTACCCCGTCGAGAACACCGACGAGCGCGGCGGCCACAAACCCGGCGATCAGCAGGCCCGACGCCAACAGCCCGGTCGCAAAAAAGGCGACGACATTGGTCAGCACGGTCACCTGGTTGGGGGTAACGGCGGTCCTCGAAATCAAACGAACCAGCCGGTTTTCGAACGGCGGATGTACATACTGTGCGGGCCAATCCAGCGCACCCTTCTGCGCGGCGTCGATAAGCCGGGCCTCTCCGGCGTGCGCATCCGCAGCCGAACGCACCGGAAGCCAAAAGGGCGGTAGGGTCCGGCGTAGATTGACGATATACGGGTTGATCGTCTGTATGTTCAACCGCCGAAGCAAAACCGGCGACATCTCCTCCAGTTGTTCCCAAAGCGTCGAAGCGCTCATTTCGGACGACACAAGCCTTTTCAGTGTGCCCGCGTCCAACAGCGCCAGCCGGCGCGACAACCCAATTTGCGGATCGGCAAGCGCGGTGTTCGGACCGGCGGCGATTACGGCTTCGACAAGCCTCGGATCGTACAGATGATGCGCGTCGGCCAACAGACACGGGGCGGAAAAGTTATGGTTCCCCAAATCGTCCGTCTTTGCGTAGACTACGGCGGACAAGGAGGCAAGCCATCGCGCGTCGAACCGGTCCGGATGTTCGCGTAACGCCTCCGGCGTATCCCCGGATGGGCAGACTACCGTTACCGAACCCGCACCGAGCGAAGCGAAAACCCGCAAATGGCGTTCCAGCATGGAAACGCCGTACAACCGGATTGTCGACCCTTCGAGGGAGGCTTTTTCATCCGCAAAAAGAAGGACATCAAAACTCATGCCTCCCCTCCCGGAATCGTACGAAAAGCCTGCCACCTGCGTCGCAACATACCCGTCCCCCGCTCCCACACTTGGAGGTCTTCCATTTCCAACCCAAACTGTCGAAGCAACAGGATATAGGTGGGTAAGAATACGAGCGGAAGCGCGCCCATCCGCAACCAAGAAACGTCCGGCAACCCGGCGGAGACGACCGCGCCAAGCGCCAGCGCCCCCAATCCTGCCACTCCGGGTTTCCACCATGTCCGACGAAACGGATGGATACGATACAGATGATAGACCTCGATGATCCGAATCAACGTCAATAGCCCAAACGAGACCAAGGTGCTAAACGCGGCGCCGACCATGCCAAAGGTCGGAATCAGCAACAGGTTGAGAAAAAAGTGAACAATAACAATAAACACCGTATTGACCAGATTGACGTACGGATGCCCGGACATGATGAGCATCATATCGCCCGCGCCGATGCTGGCATAGACTACCTGACTCAATGCCAGCAGGATCACAGTGGCAAGTCCGACACCGAACTCGGGTCCGAAAAGTCCGAGGACGTCCTTTCCCATCAGCAATACCATGCCGAAAAAGGCGATATTGACGGTCAGAATCCACCGAGCCACCAGTGCAAAATTGTGCTCCAGCCGTTCCAGTTCCCGCAGATGTTGAAGTTCAGCGATAATGGGGCCAAAAATGGGGTCGAACCACTGCCGTACCTTTTTTGTGGTCAACGCGATTTCGATGGCTATCGCATAGATCCCCACCTGAAACGCCGGAAGAAAATATCCGACCATCAGCGCATCGAGCCGGATCATAAGCACATAGAGCAGATCGTACCCCATGACCGGAAGCGAAAACCGGGTGATGTCCGACCAAGGCCGTACCGAAGAAACGTAAGACAGACACGACCGCCACGAAAAAAATCGGGAAAAGATGTACAACGCGAAAACGGTTCCGCAAACAAGCGAGACGACATGCGCCAAGGCGATACCGACGATACGCCAGCCGATCAGAAACAACGCACAGGCAACGCCGAACATGATAAGCGGCTCCAGGATGCCTTTGATATACGCATCGTAGCGCATGATCTTATGGCCTCTGGTTACGCCAACCACGATCCATGTCAATGAAAGAAATGGTATGCCGGCCGACAAGGCTTGGAGCATGGGCGTCATATCCGGCTTGTCAAAAATTCGATCCGCAATAAAGGGAGCGGCAAAAAACAGTCCCGTGCCGGTCGCAAGGCTTGCGGCAAAACCGAGTACGAAAGCATGCGCCAGCAATCGGTGCATCCGGCCGGGGTGCTCGTCGTGAAGATACTGTGGAACAAAACGAAGCGTTCCCTTGTCCATGCCAAATGTGCCGAGCTTGCTGGTCAAGTCTATGACCGACCAGGAAAGGACGTATAACCCGAAAACCTCTGCGCCGAACAGTCGGGTGAGAATGATAAAGGCAATAGACTTTATCACCCGCGCGAGCGTGCCGAGGATATTGACACTTACGCCTCTGGCGATGACGGCGGCATCCGAGGTTCTGGGTGGCGACAGGGGTTTTGTAAGAGAGATTTCGCTCATGGAAATAGCACGCCGGGCGTTTGGGGTAAGGCGGGGCCGGTCAGACGCTTCCGGCGGGTTCACCCTGCGTCTGCGTTTTCATGGCAACCGGGGAGGAAGCGGCGCGGTCTCTGGCGATCAGACGTCCCGTCGAAACAAATACGGCGATAGCCGTGGCAAACCCGCCTCCGGTTATCGTCCAGAACATCCAGTCAAGACGTCCTGCTGCCGCAAAGCACAGAAACAACATGGTAAAAAAGTCGCGTTTGCTCATCATTCTGAGGATGTCGAGCACGCGGGACATCAGGCTGGGACGGGATTTTTTCGCTCGGAACGCCTCGTTGTAGCGGACCAGGCTCCCGCCTTCTCCTGTAGCTGCCAGATAGTAATACATCAGCAAGATAGAAACGGCCACAGCCGCGAGGGATCCGCCGCCCAGAAGCCAAATACGCGGGGATGGGTCGGTATTTCCATACCCCCACAGCACACCGAGAAAAAATGCAAGATACGTCAGGTTGTCGGTGACGGTATCCAGCCACGAACCGTACCGGGATTCCCGAAAGGTCAGTTTGGCGACTTCTCCGTCGCAACCGTCAAGGACGGAGGAAAGCTGAAACAGCAACGCGCCCAGCAGGGTAGCTTGATACGAGCCTTCCGCGATCATGTAGGCGGAGACCAGCCCAGTGGCAAAAGTAACGAGTGTAACCTGATTGGGTGTAATGGGCGTGCGAACCAGCAACCGGCTGATCCGCGTGGAAATGGGGCGGTTGAGATAACGCGACACCCATCCGTCGGTAGGTTTGCGCAAACGGCGCAACAGGGTCCGCTCGGCGTGCGCCACCATGTCGGGCGTATCGACGTCCTGCCAAAAGCCGTCGCCGATGTCAAGCACCCGCATCCGCCCTTGCCGAGAAAGCGTCCGGATGCCGTCGCTGAGCGAGCATCCTTTCTCGGTCCGGCACGACTCCAGCGCATCGAACAACACCGGGGTACAGGCAAACATGCCGGTGTCGATGGCATTGTATTCGTTCAGGTCTTTGCCGATTTCGGTCAGTCGGTCGCCTTCCGCACGGACCTTGGTCGCATCGTCTATATCGTATATCTTGTCCGTGTTCCGGTCGACGGCCAGTACGCACTCTCCTGCGGCGACCGGAAGGTCGATCATGCTTTTCAGCGTCTTTTCTTCAAAAAGATGATCCGACATCATCAGGATGAAAGGCTCGGCCAGAAGAGGCCGGGCGGACAAGACGGAAACACCGTTGGGAAGCTCCCACTGGTCGTTGTGTACCCATTCGATAAGACCGACGAGTTGTGGGTCCGTATCGAGCGTGTTTCTGATCTGGTCCGCCGCATAGCCGGTGACCACGACAAAGCGCTCGATACCCGCCTTGCGAGCGGTCAGGATGATGCGTTTGATAAGGGGGACACCGGCAAGACGCAACAGCGGCTTGGGAGCCGCGCCGGTAACCTGCTGGAGACGGGAACCCGCGCCAGCGGCAATGATAAGAGCGGTTTTGATCACAAAAAACCTTTATGCGCTAAAATATGGTCGAAAATCCAAGTGAGGCAGCGACATGCGACCGCGGCGTCAACTCTATCTCTTTAATATAGTCGAGCCGGACGACCAACGCCGCGCGGCGGGCCATAAATACCCGAACGCCTGCACCTCCATCCACCAGTACGGGATCGCGTCCCGGTCTTACCTCTACGCCTGCGCCCACGCTTACAAAGGGTGCTACGTTTTCACCCACTCCCGTCACATTATACCGATAAAAAGCACCCAATCGGATCACTTGATCGGGCTGAGGCGTATCTGCGGGCTGATTCACCTCGGAAATAGCCGCCGCCGCAAGACCCGTCGCGGAAATCGCCCCTATCGGGCGGGTTCGAACATGAGATTCGTTTGCTTTAAACGCCAGTTGTCGCCCGGTTTCCTCGTCGGTAAACCGCTCACGAGACTCTATCACCGAAAAAACGCCTCCCAGTTCGTGTGTGCGGGTTACAAATACCCCGGCACGTACGGAAATCATACCGGGTATCCCCGACTTCGAAAGGGTATTGCCGACTCCTTCGACTTCGATCTGGCCCGGCTTCCACCTCAATTCCTGATAGGGTTGGGGAGACGGTCGCAACGAGGACGGCGCAAGACCGAGCGCCGCCGAGTCGAACGGAGTACGGGAAACCGGCTCGGATGTGTTGGGTAGGGTCGTCAAACCGGGACGAACTACATTTCCGGATCGCGCCGGCCAGACGGGTGTGGCATCGGCAACCGATGCGTTCGATTCCATACGCTCCGGGTTAAGGCGGTTTGCCGACGTCTCCGTCCGGGAAGCGGGCAGAACGGTTTCTGTCAAAAGACCGTCGGATAACCGAAGCGAGTAGGCAGGCGGAGTTCTGGGAGCCATATCTATCGAAAGCGGTGTATATACGGCCTCCGGAGGCAAATACCATACCCGCGCGACGGGTAAATGAAGTAGCGGGGTCACGCTCAAAACGGCGCACAGCACCAGCGGAACCACCGTACGGGGACCAAGGGCGTAGACGCGGCTGTCTACTTCTCCAAGCACGTCACGGATACGCTGCGCCGCCAGTGTGGCGGATCGTGCCAGTTCCAACGCCCCTCGCCACGGCGCGTTTATCGCGCTCTCGGCTACCTTGAGCAGACTCGACGCATAGCTTCGGGGGCGCTGAGAAGCCTTGACGACGGCAATGTCGCAGGCACGCTCGGCCTCCACGGCAATACGGCGTCCCACCATCCAGGCGACCGGGTGAAAGAAAAAACATATACGGACCGCCTGCACCAGCATCAGACTGATATGATCGCGTCGGGCATAATGAAGCAGTTCGTGAAGAAAAACCTGTCTCAGCTCCTGGGGTGAAAGCTGTATCAAACACCACGAGGGGACAACCACAAGAGGACGACCTACCCAGACGAGTGTCGGGCTGGCAAAATCGTCAGACATGCGTAACTCGACAGGGCGTCTGATGCCTGTGGCGATTCGACATCGGTCAAAAAGCGCCTGCACCCAAGGGACCGGAATCGTCATGGTTTTGCGACTGTACAGTAACAACCGTATCAGACCGGCGGCGGTCCACCCCGTACCGATGGCTACAGCGATTCCCCAGAGCGTAAAAACGACCGCATAAGGATGTTCCAGCCAAATCGACAACATAGTCTGAGTAGGAACCGCTACGTCCGTTCCGACGACCCGCGTATCAAAGAGGTTGAGCGGAAGAGCGATCGGCCCTTGCCACGGAATGACAAGCGACAGCAAGGGTTTGACGGCGACAAGCAACCACAGAATATGCCGGATGCGTGGCGCAGGCTCTCCATAGATTCGAATAAGCAACCAGACGACACAGGCCAGAGCAAGCATTTCAAGGCTGGGAATCAGCAACGCCTGAAATACGCTGTGACCTATCTCGTCAAGCCGGGAAATCGCCTCGGCGGCGTTAGACATCGTCGATCCTATGGGCTTTGCGGTCGAGCAACTGCCGTAGTTCATCCGCCTCGGTCGCCGTCAGCGTGTCCGTCTCGATCAAATGCAAATACAAAGAACGCGGCGAACCGGCAAATAGTTTGTCCACCACCGCCGTTACCGTGTCTCGGCGAACCCCTTCCGGTTCGATGACCGGATGGTATACATAAGCCCGACCCTGCGCCGTATATTTGACAAATCCCTTTTGCGTCAGAATCGTCAAAACCGTCTGTACCGTAGTATAGGCCAACGGGCGTTGCTCCTCCAGCGCGTCAACGATCTGACGCACTGTAGCCTGTCCGTACCGCCACACCACATTCATGACGTCAATCTCCAAATCGGTCAAAAGCGAAAGTTTTTTTCTTGCCATCCCGCTACCCTCTGTCACCGGCCTGTGACGTTTGTAGACACCTGAAATGCCGGACAACAACTTCTCTCCGACACCCAACTATAACCTTAGTAGAAAACACCAGTATATTTTTAAAGATATATTTTTAAAAGACGCTTGTCAACTTCGTTTGAGAAAAACCGTTGTTCCCGGTACGCCCGACAGCTATATTGGGGACCCATCCGGTGTTCTTTCTCCCCGCGTATTGCCGTTTGCGTCGAACCCGGTAAATCCGACCGATCCGACGAATACCAGCACAGCCCTTTTACGACCGGCCTTTCTTTCCCCATGCCCGATCCCGTCTATTTTCTGTCGGATGTCCATCTTGGCGCCGACACTCTCGAAAAAGAACAGTACAAGCGCGACAGACTTCTTGCCTTTCTGCGCCATCTACAAGGTCAAACCCCGCTTCTTTATATCGTGGGCGATCTATTCGATTTCTGGTTCGAGTATCAAAGCGCGATCCTGAAACAGCATTTCGGGGTGCTTCGGGCGCTGAGCGAACTGGTCGAACGGGGTACCCGAGTGGTATATATCGCCGGCAACCACGACTTCTGGCTGGGCGATTTTTTACGCGAACAGATAGGTGTGGAAACCGTCTATGGCCCGCTTACCGTCGAACATCAAGGCAGACGGCTGTTTGTCTGTCACGGCGACGGCATGATCGGAAGAGATTGGCGTTACCGGTTTATGAAAAGGATACTGCACAACCGCACCAGCATATGGCTGTTCCAACTGGTGCATCCCGACATGGGGGTGGCGTTGGGAAGGCTCGTTTCCCGGCTCAGCCGGCGACATGGAGGTCCGCTACGCTGGGATCCCAAACAGGCATACAGAACCCTTGCGCTCGATATGCTCGAAAAACAACGATATGATGCCATCGTGTTAGGACATGTACACAGCCCCGATCTGTATCGGCAGGACGAAAAAACCTATCTCAACCTCGGCGACTGGGTATGTCATTTTACTTTTGGACGTCTTTCCGACGGTAGGCTTGAGTTGAGACGTTTTACGGAAACGCTTGCCGAGGAGGTCGTTTCATCTGTCGGCGAGCAGGTCGTCACGCCATCAGGGAAAGAATAAGTTTCGGGGGAAGATAGTATAGCAACACCCCCTGACCCCGCTCGACACGCCCGGTACACTCGATACCGATCATCGCGCTTTTTCTGAAGTCGATATTCAACGACTCGTCGCATGTAAGTAGCGCGGAGGAAAATTCGCTCATATCGGGTTCGTGCCCCACACAGGCGACATGTGCATCCTTAGGAAAACGCCGGAGCCATTCGATAGCGCCTGCCACCGTAAACCCGCTTCCCCATACGGGCGTTATATCGATGTTGCCGCCCCAGCCGATGCCTTTTGCTACAATCTCCGCCGTTTCGACCGCTCTTGTCAACGGACTGGAAGCCAACACATCAAACGCCAGCCCCATCCGGCGCATCGCATCGGCAAGCGCCGCCTGTTCGCGGCGCCCCTTCTCGATCAACGGACGCAGACCGTCGTCCGGATACCGGCCGGCGTCGCGCTCCGCCGCCCTCGCATGACGTATCAACGTAATACGCATTTTTTCTCACCCCTTGGCCAATCCTCGATCCCAAGGATGTTTATGTTTTCAATCCAAAATCTAAAATCCCCAAGCGTTATTCTTTTTTTCGGACGACACCCAGACCGGGTCTATCCGGCAGGATAAGCCGGCCTTCCCGAACTTTGACCCCCTCGAATGGGTCGTTTGCAATCAGCAGATGACCGTCGAGATCGGCATGGTCGGTGAGAGGCGACAGGTGCGCCGCTGCCGTTATGGCAACCGAAGACTCTATCATACACCCGATCATCACCCGAAGCCCGTGCGCGCGTGCCGTATGGATCAGACGGAGCGCCTCGCGCAACCCGCCGCATTTCATCAGCTTGATATTGACTCCGTCCATACAGCCCGCAAACCTGGGTATGTCGGATGATACCTGTATGCTTTCGTCGAGAAAAATGGGCACTGGTGAGATATCGCGCAACATCCGCAGTCCATCGCGGTCATCCGGCGGCAGGGGTTGTTCTACCAACTCGACGTCGAAATCGGGAAGCAACCGGACCATCTCCTTCGCCCGTTCGCGTGACCACCCTGCGTTAGCGTCCACACGGAGCGTCGCATTTGTTGCGGTTCGGACGGTCTTCAGAATTTCCAAGTCGCGTTCCGTGCCGAGTTTTACCTTGAGAATTGGAAAGGAGGCGGCCTCGCGCACCTTTTTTTCTATCGTCTCCGGGTCGTCGATGCCGATGGTAAACGAGGTAAGCGGCGCACGCGTGGGATCCAACCCGAACCAGCGGTAGAGCGGAATCCCAAGACGGCGGCCGGCCAGATCGTGAAGTGCCATGTCTATCGCAGCGCACGCGGCGCTCTGTCCGGGAAGCGCCGTGCGGAGTCTTTTATCGCCGATTTCCAAATCGAACGGATCGGTAGGGAGTATGACGTCCGGTCGGACGAGCGCCGCGTGCGCCGAGACGGCATCCTGACCGTAGTAGGCGGACGGAGCGGCCTCGCCCATCCCGGTAAACGCTCCGTCGGAAAGCGAGACCAGCACGTTTTCTTTATAGGCGCTGACAGACCGAGAGATGCGAAACGGATGGATCAGGTCGAGCCGGATGGTTTTTGCGGAAAGCAACATGACGCTTCCATCCGGAGTCAAGGTTTCTGTATATGGGAAGGTTCCGGGGCGTCCAGTTCTTCGCGGATTAGATGGAGCAGGGCGTTTGGGGTAAAAGGTTTCTGGAGGAGCGGAATACCGGTTCCGAACACGTTATGGCTGACCAGCGTTTCGTCGGCATAGCCGATGATAAAGATGAGTCGAATGTGGGGATACGACTGGATCAAGCGCTGGACTAGTTCGTCGCCGTTCATCATAGGCATGATGACGTCCGTGATTACCAGATGCACCGAGTCTGCGTTACGTTCGAAAGGTGCCAGACCGTCCACTCCAGTGGCGGCATCGAGAACGGTATAGCCCGATCCCTGCATGATTTGGCGCGCGATTTCGCGCAGATCGTCCTGATCTTCCACCAGCAGGATGGTTTCATGCCCTGACCTTGGGGGAGGGTCTGCGTGAGGTACATAGATCCCACTGCCGGATGCCTCTTCGTTACCGTGCGAAACAGGCAGAAAAATATTAAACGACGTGCATTCACCCGGCGCGCTTTTTACCGTTATTTGACCGCCGCTTTGCGTGACGATGCCGTATACCGTCGCCAACCCGAGCCCCGTGCCTTTGCCCGGTCCTTTGGTGGTAAAAAACGGTTCGAAAAGATGAGCATGTACCGTGGCATCCATTCCCATGCCCGTGTCGCTGACCGTAAGCCGCACGTACGCGCCCGGCGGTATGCCCATGCTACGCGTCTGCAGTTCGTCCATCACCACCTTGGAGGTTTCGAAGCGAAGCACCCCCCCCGAAGGCATGGCGTCTCGCGCGTTGACCGCCAAGTTCATGATGACCTGCTCCAACTGGGTCTGATCTGCGAAAATGGGATCCAAATGGGCGTCCAAGTTGAACTCTACCTTGATGTTGTCCTGAAGAAGATGTTCGAGAAGGCTGTCCAAATGTAAATACTTCGTTGACCAGCAGAATGTCCGCCTTGAGTACCTGGCGTCGGCTAAAGGCCAGCAACTGCTGGATCATGGCCGCGGCACGATGACCGGTTTTTTGAATTTGCAGCGCGTTGCGTTGGAGAGGGCTGTCTTCCGGAAGACGTTTCTCGATCAGATGGGCATATCCGACGATCGAGGTAAGCAGGTTGTTGAAGTCATGAGCAATACCACCGTCCAGACGCCCTATGGCTTCCATCTTCTGCGAGTGCAACACTTGTTCTTCTAGCCGTTCCCGCTCGAAAAACAGACCCAACTGGGCGGCAATCACCCTGAGCATCTGAATTTCGCTGTCGTTGGGCTGAGGCAACTGCTTATCGCATAGCTCCAGCACACCGGAAACCGCATCCCCGACGATGATCGGAAACGCTATGCCACGCAGAGGATAAACGCCGCTTTCGGTCATGTATCCGGTTTCGGAAAGGTCAATCACCTCCTGACGTGTCGCCCAGACTTTCCCGGGAATACCGATTCCGGATTCGTATGTCATACCGCGATACTGGGCGGCAAACCGTTCGAGTTCCGGCGATGCCCCATGACAGACGGCGACGCAACGCAACACCGGCGCATATCGATCGGTCTGCCATAATGCACCAAACGAGCAATCGAGGGTATCGCGTAGCGTAGTCAGTACGTGGGCCGCCGCCTGATCGACGGTAGTCGCCTCCGCCAGAATCCGTGTCACCGCATGTTGAGCCGCCAGCCGACGTGTTTCTTGGGTTTTTTCCCGGACCCCCGCTTTAAGATCGGAGTTGGCATCTTCCAATGCCTTGAGCAACTCCTTGTTTTATATCTCAAGCCGTCGTTTTTCTATGGCACGCATAACCGTAGGACGAATTCTCTGCGCCACATCGTCCGGCTTGCGAAGAAAATCGTATCCGCCGTTCCGGATCACCTCGATCGTCATTTCGAATGTACCGAAACCGGTAAAAACGATCACCACTATGGTAGGATCGAGCGCCTTGATGGCCTTCATCATCTGAATCCCGTCCATCTTAGGCATCTTGACGTCGGTAACCACAACGTCGAACTCGCCCATAGAGAAACTTTTCAACCCTTCTTCTCCGTCTCCGGCGACGGTGACTTCGTGACCGTCGTAGCGAAGAAAATCGGTGGCAAGTCTTGAAACAGTGGGATCGTTTTCAACGATCAGAACGCGGCCTTGCATGGAAGCGTATCCGATTTCAATTTTGGATTTTGGATTGAGCTACCTGTTTTCTTCACCCTTCAAACTTCATTTTAAGAATATACCATAGAACCTTTAAGAAAACAGCTTAAAAATGATCTCGAAAAAAAACAGTGCCGGAACCGAAATCCATGTCTGGATCAGATTGAGCCTAAGAAAACTGTCCGCCATGATAAGCCCGATAAGCAGCATAGGGCCGTACATTTCGAGTTGGCTGTACTGATAGGCTTGTTGCGCCGGAAGAAGACCGGCCACGACCCGCGAGCCGTCAAGCGGCGGAATCGGCAGGAGGTTGAAAAAGGCAAGACTCAAATTGACGCGGATACCGGCCAACGCCATTTCCCGAAAAGTGCCCACCATGTTGTCGCTGGGAGGGACCACCGAAAGAATCCATCCGCAGACAAAGGCAAGAATCAGGTTGGAAACGGGTCCTGCAAGCGCGATCCAAAGCATGTCTTGACGGGGTCTTTTGAGATATCGGGTATCCACCGGGACCGGTTTGGCCCAGCCCAGCCCAAAACCCACAATCGCGGTAATGACGAGCATGACCGTGCCGACAGGGTCGAGATGCATGAGGGGATTAAGGGTAAGCCGTCCCTGAAGACGCGCGGTGGGATCCCCAAATTTGAGCGCCGTCCATGCGTGCGCAAACTCGTGAAAAGTCAACGCAAACAGAAGCGGTGGAAGCATGATCAAAAGAGTCAAAAGAGAGGTGATATCGGGCACGAAAACTCCTTTTTTATATGTCGGGTGCTATGATGCGTGTTTCGAGGGTCTTCCAGACGGTTAGCGCCCGGTGTCGTTCGTCATCCGCAGATAGGACGACGCCGTCTATCTTTGCCGCAAGCACCGAATCCAAGATACGTCCGTAGACCGGTCCCTCAGGAATACCCAATTCGGAAAGCGTATTGCCGTCTATGGAAAGCCGAACGTGACGATCCGTAAAATAATACGTCTCGCAACACGTCCGTACTACGGGATGATCGCTTGTCAGGGCGAAAAACAGCCCGGTGTCCGGGGACAGACGCCGAGCGTGTTCGAAAAAACCGGCGCGTGTTGTGATACGGTCTGCAACCACCCCCTCAGTAAGAGTCTTCATGTCCGGCAGATTTTTCAACGCTTCGACAGTGCGCCGGTCCGGGTGCAGACGCTCCGTCAGTTTTTGCACCGTTTTGGCGGACAACGGCACTGCCAACCCCAAAAGCCCCAGCACAAAAAACGTTTCGGAATCGAGCGCCATCTCCTGTCGTTTTGTACTCAGACGCTCGAAAATACGGGAAACCAATTCGCCAGCATCCAGAGCGGGATAGACCGCCCGCAAGACCCCCAGCGCTCCCAATCGCTCGATCACTTGGCAAGGGTATTTTTCCGCAAAAACGGTTCTAAGCTGTTCAAGAACCCGATGACCGGAAAGCCGGTCGATCATCCCCTGTGCGATCGCTTCCCGGAATAACTGCGCTGTATGTCTCTCCAGCCGAAAACCGAGCCGCTGTTCGAAACGTACGGCGCGAAAAAGCCGGGTCGGGTCGTCGATAAAACTACGGTCGTGAAGGATACGGATTACACCTGTTTGCAGATCCTTTATGCCGCCGTGCGGATCCACTACAAGTCCGTATCGCTTGGCGTTCAGACAGATCGCTATGGCGTTGACGGTAAAGTCGCGTCGAAACAGGTCGGCTTTGACAAGACCGGGTTGCACTACAGGCAGGGCTGCCGGGGCGAGATACTGCTCCGAGCGCGCCATGGCCACGTCGATTTTGCTTCCGTCTGCGAACGTAAGTGTCGCCGTACCAAACCGAAGATGCGACCGGCATGTCGCGTTTAGCAGGACGGTCAACCGCTTGGCAAACGCAATACCGTCTCCTTCGACCATCAGGTCCGCATCTGTCGTAGCGATGCCGGACAGGGCATCCCGCGCTGCACCGCCCACCAAATAAAGCACCGTTTCGGACCGGTCGGCCAGTTCTCCGGCCTGTTTCAACCGGTGCAACAGCACGCCGGGAAGCGTCTGAAGCGCCTGAACGCCGATTTTCATCGCCCACCGATTTCCTTCCGTCCTTCGGAGCGTCGCCGTGTCTATTCACGCCCGCAAAATCGATGCACCGTTATCGTTTGGGTGTTTCCTTCGAAACGGACGATACGCGGCTGGGCCGAATATCGGTACGACATGGTTTTCATCCGTTCGACAAACTCGTTTGCGGCCCGCCGATTGGGGTCGCTCAAAAGCGCCGTACCGCCCGGTTCGAGCGTCTGTTCGATCAATTTGGCAACGGGCGCATGGTTGGAGCGCTCATAGAGGATGTCGGAGCCTATGATCAGCCCGAAACGCCGGTCTATTTCCGGTTTTCGCCAGTCCAGCAGTGAAAAACTCATGCGGTCCGACACGCTGTTGATCTGCGCGTTAAACGCGGCAAACGCCAAGGCGTCCGGCTCATAGTCGGTCGCCAGTACCGTCAGTCCGGCGATTGCTGCGGCGATACCTGCCACACCGATACCACATCCCAGTTCCAGTACCGTCGTGCCGGGTGCGACCCGATGCTCGAACAGCGTCAGCCCCAGCCCGATCGAGGAAGGCCATATCTCGGCCCAGTAAGGAAGTCGCTCGTCTTCTTCGAACTTTTCCGGATCCAGGGTATCGATCAACGCATCCGGATCGCGTACGGTCCACACCGAAAACCCAGATCCCGGACCTACGGGTATGGTTTTGCAACAGACTTCGTACTGCCGACGTAGAGATTCGGGAACGGAAATTTCGGTCATGACATGACAACGACCGAGCCGGAGCGGGCGGCTTCGAAACTGGCAAAAATGACGTCTATCGCCATGCGGGCTTCTTCAGGCGGAATCGGCGAGGCGGCGCCGTCCCGCACACATTGGGCAAACGCCTGAAGCGCTTCGTAATGTCCCATGTAGCCATGCCGTCCCCGGCTTACCGTATCTACCTGATAGCGAATTTCTTCCAGTTCGCAGCCCCAGAGTTTGAGACACCGAAACCGGTCTACCAGCGTAGCCCCTATCCCTTCTCCAAAAAGCTGTACGCTAAACTTGGATACGTGCGGGTTGACGCCTAACCCACCCAGCACGATCGAGGCGATGGCACCGTTGGGAAACGTCAGCGAAGAAATCAACTGGTCGATGCCGTACTGGGTGGATTCGAGGGTATCGGTATAGCGCGCACCTACGGCTCCAATTCTTTCGGGATGCCCACCGTTGACCCAGCAGGCCAGGTCCACCAGATGACACCCATTGTCGATAAGGCTGGTTCCCGCCTCGTCCATACACTGAACGACCGAAAGTCTGGGTGTTTCTACGATTTCCAGTGCCTTGCGCACCAGCGGCGCATACCGCAAACAATAGTCTGCCATGAGCGTTACGCCCGTGGTCCGAACTGCTTCGACCATTTCGTCACATTCCGCCGGGTCGGCGGCCATGGGTTTTTCGATAAAGATATGTTTTCCGGCGTTTGCCGCTGCCACCGCAATGTTGACGTGCGCGCGATTGCGCCACCCTGTGGCGATGAGCACGGCATCGATCGAGGCGTCTTCCAGCACGCGATCCAGCCCCGTGGTCCAGTATTCGCCTGCCGGAGCGTCGGCGTACAGTTTTCCGGCGCGGTGTTCGGTCCGGTCTACAAACGCCACCACGTCCAACTCACGGATAAAACGTGAGTTGTGGGTGTGCAGACTGCCCATGCCGCCGCAACCGACAACGGCGGCTCGGATGCGTTCCATTCGGGTTCTCCCCGTGTTGGGTATGTGTCCGTAACACACTTATAAAAATACGCTTTCAAGAAAAGTATAGGGCGGCCCCACAAGGGCGTCAACGTAAAAATCCGACTCCGAAGCGTCGGTCTTTCAGTGTGTAGCCGGTTTATCTTTTCTGTGAAAACGGGCTTGACACATTCCTGCCTCCGCGCTATTATAAGACCGTTCCGGCGGCTCCAAGACCAGATTTATGAAGACATACATGACTAAGACTTACCCGCTAAGGAGGATCGTATGGCCTACATTATCGCAGAGCCTTGCCTTGACGTGATGGACAAGGCGTGCGTAGACGTTTGCCCGGTGGACTGCATTCATACGGCGGAAGGAGAGCGCATGCTCTTTATCGATCCGGAAGAATGCATAGACTGCGGAGCCTGCGAGCCGGAGTGCCCGGTAGAGGCCATTTTTGCCGAAGAAGATACCCCTGCGGAATGGAAAAACTATATCCAGATCAACACGGATTTCTTCAAAAAGTAAACGCTGTTTCCGGTATAAAAACACAAAGGGCGCTTTCTCGTTGGAAAGCGCCCTTTGTGTTTTTATCTTGTGTGTCTTCTACGCAAACTGATCGAGCAACGTATCTACGGTTGCCATCTTCTCGCCTTGCGCCTTGGCGTATACCCCTTCCAGCTTTTCCATCAGCGTAGGTAGACGGGTTTTGTAGAAAACGCCGCTGTGAAATATCCCCTCGACGTTTTCGGTCATGGTTTTGGAAATGGCCGCCACCCGGTCGGTGATGTCCCAGTCTTCCGGCAACGCCACGAACGCTTCTTTCCAGGGATCGTAGGTGTTGTAAAAGGTCGGGCATGGACTCATGGCCTGGACAAACGAAAATCCGGGGTGATCCAGCCCTTGGCCGATCAGATCTGCCATTTCGGTAGCCTGACTGGAAAACGTGCGCGCGACAAAGGTAGCCCCGTAGACCAACACCATCGCCAGCATGTTGAGTTGGCCTTCGAGCACACCCTCGTAGGGGGCCATCTTGGGCATCGAAGTGCTGCGTTTTAACGCCGCCATTCCCGTCGGGGTGGTGGGAGAAGGCTGTCCCTTTGTCAAACCGTACACCTGATTGTCCATGACGATATAGGTGATGTCTACATTGCGCCGTACTGCGTGCGGCACATGCCCACCGCCGATGGCAAAGCCGTCGCCGTCACCACCGACCGCCACCACGGTAAGCTCCGGATTGGCGGTTTTGACGCCGAGTGCGGTGGGCAGCGCGCGGCCATGCACTACATGAAGACCGTAGGCGTTTACAAATTCGGGCAGACGCCCCGAACATCCGATGCCGGATACGACGACGATGTCCTTGGGGGCGAGATTGCGAGCGGCAAACGCCCGCTGAAGCGCGGAAAGTACGCCGAAATCGCCACAACCGGGACACCACGTCGGTTTTACTTCGCTACGATAGTCTTTTATCGTTCGTTGAACGGGCGGCTGAGCGGCGGATGTCGTGGCGGCCTCAACCATGATTCAGCACTCCTTCTATATATTGTTCGATCTCTCCGGCTTTGAACGGAAGACCGGTGTATTTGTTAAACCGACGAAGCGATACGCACAGACGGCTCTGCAGATAGTTGGCAAACTGGCCGCTGGCATTGAGTTCGACCACCGACACGATCGGGGTCGATGCGATAAAAGCACGCGCCTCCTCTTCCGGTAGCGGGGAAAGCAGCTTGAAGATCAGCGCGGAAACCCGGCGTCCTTTTTTCCGAACTCTTTCCATAGCCTCCAAAATCGGTCCCTGCGACGAACCCCAGCCGATCAACCCCATTTCCGGGTTCTCGTCTCCGAACCGCGTCACCATATCCGGTTCGCGGACGACAGCCTCCAACTTCCGGGCGCGTTTGTGCGTCATCCGTACATGTGCGTCGGGCGAATAGTCGATATGCGCGTGTTCGTCATGCTCCAAACCGGTCGCCACGTAGTTGAGCGCGTGCTTGCCGGGAAGCGACATCGGCGAGATAAAATCTTCCGTCATCTCGTAGCGGTTGTAATCGTGCGCACTGCGGTTGTCGTCGGGAGCGGGTTGTTTGCGGTCGATAACGGTCAGGGCCGAAAGATCAGGCCGTATAATTCCCTGCGCGCGTTGCGAAAGATGCTGATCGCTGAGCACGATGACGGCGGTCTGGTATTTTTCCGCCAAATTGAATGCCTGTACGCTTGTATAAAAACAGTCTTCGGTATGGGTAGGCGCAATGACGATACGAGGGGCGTCTCCGTGTCGTCCGTAAAGCGCCAGATCGAGATCCGATTGCTCGGTTTTGGTAGGCAACCCCGTGCTTGGCCCGCCCCGCTGTACATCGACAACGACGACCGGAATTTCCTCCATCGTCGCAAGACCTAGCGCTTCCACCATGAGCGAAAGCCCCGGTCCCGCCGTGGCCGTCATGGCCTTGGCGCCCGTAAACGACGCCCCGATAACCGAGGTGATCGCCGCGATTTCGTCCTCGGTCTGCAAAATCACACCCCCTACCTTGGGCATCGACTTGGCCAGCGTTTCCATCACGTCGCTGGCTGGTGTGATCGGGTACCCCGCATAGTAGCGGCAACCCGCCGCAAGCGCTCCCATACACAGGGCGTCGTTACCGGTCAGAATCAACTGAGGCTTGCCGTTTCGTTTTTCTATCGGAAGACGAATACCCAGATCGATCCCCTCACCCGATACATACTCATACGCCTGTTTGAGCGCATTGATATTCGATTCGAGAAACTCTTTGCGACGTCCCCATCGGCTTTCTACAACCATCTGACTGCCGGATTCGAACGGAACGCCGAGACAGGCGGTGAGCACGCCAAAGGCAAGCACGTTCTTCGACTTCATCACTTTGATGACGTCTTTGGTGATCTGTTCCAACGGCACGGGAATCTGACGCAGATCGCCGTTTTCTCCGACGGTGCACTCACCCGGATCGTAGAGTACTACACCACCGGGTTTTACCTCTCCGACATGGATATCGTAGTTTTCCTGATTCCATGCCATCAAAATGTCAAGCGCATCCCCCGGAGACCGCACTTCGGCGTCTCCCACCCGCACCTGCACCATGGACGCGCCACCCTTGATTTCGGCAGGCAGATTTTTAAACGTATAGATGTGCAATCCCGACCGAGCCAACGCCTCGGCCAGTACATCCCCGACTGTAAGGACGCCTTCGCCGTTTTCTCCCGCGATCCGGATCGTCAGATCTACTGTCATGCCCCAACCCTTCCGTTTATCGTGCGGATACCCGGAAACCCCATCCGATACCCGCCTATGTGGTTTTCTCCCAACAGATGCAACCTTGAAAAATACACCTCTTGGCATCATAAGTCAAATCAATTATAATAATCATATCCATAAGCCATTTTTATTATAAGGAGACCGATTCATGGACCTGAAACAGTTGGAGGCATTCAAGAAAGTCGTGGAAACCGGCAGTTTTACCAAAGCCGCCGCGACGCTTTTTGTCACACAGCCGGCCATATCGCATCATATCCAACGGTTGGAAGCGGAGATCGGACAAGCGTTGTTTGAACGTTCGCGGCCACAACTCAAACTGACCTACACGGGTGAAGTGTTTTATATCTATACTCGACGTATTCTCAACCTGGTCGAAGAATCCAAAGCAGCGGTGCGCGACATCTCGGCGGGCGAACAGGGGCGGATCACCATGGCCGCAATCGGAACAAGCGCGATTTACATGCTTCCTGATTTTTTGTACCGGTTTCGTCAGCGCCACCCCCGCGTCCAAGTGGTGTTGTTGACCGTCGGCGGCGAGGAAATCCACACCATGGTACTCGAAGATCAGGTGGACCTCGGAATCGTCGGCTCGCATATCAATACTTCGGACCTTGAGACGATCCCGTTGTTCGAAGACCAAATCCGGCCATTGGTACATGCCCATCACCCCGCTGCCCATTCTCGCCGTGCGCTGCTTGCCGATCTTGCCAGAGAACCCTTTATCCAATTCGGAAGCTGGAAAGGCTGGAAAAACTACGTAGGGTCCATTTTTGGCCAGATCGACGCGGTTCCGCAGGAACAGTTTCAAGTGGACAGCATCGACGCCGTCAAACGGTTGGTGGAGCGCGGGTTGGGGTTTACCATCGCGCCGATCGCCGCCGCACAGGACGAGATCAACGCCGGCACGCTGGTTCCGCTCGAACTCGATGACATCCCTCCGGTATCGCGCCAGATCGTGCTGGTCTATCGCCGTGATAAATATATGACGCGATCCATTCAGATGTTTATCGACGAACTGATCGCGGCATACGACAAGAACGCTCAGGCCACTCCATTTCCGGAAGTCTAAAACGCCGGTATCTTTACCGGAAGCCCGGTCCGGATCGACTCGTACGCGCAGATGGCTGGCGCGATCGAGCGCGCGGCTTCGCGGGCGCAGATGGCGGCGGGCCGATCCTGACGGATGGCGTCTATCACGTCGCGCACCATGTGAATCTCGGACGAACCGTGTACGGAAGTGTCGTGTCCGGAACGCGAAGCATACGGAACCGCCAATTTTTCCATACGGTTCATGTACGGAATCTTCTCCGTAAAATAAATTCCTTCGAACGCCTGCCGCGACGTCTCGAATGTCCCTCTATCCCCAAACAGGTTAAAATACAGACAATACGGGCGTGTCATCGCATAGCTGGTCTCCACCTTGCTAAGCAGACCGGACGCCCCTTTGAGCAGCGCGATCGTGTTGGCAAGTTCCGGATGTCCTTGCACATACGGCACATTGCCGTATGCAAATACCTCGACCCAGTTTTTTTCGCTGGTAAGCCAACGCAGCGTATCGAAAGCATGAGGTCCACCGCCGAGAAACGTAGTCTGGGGCCGTTTTGGATCGAAACGCCAGTGCGGCTCGTCCGTCTCCGGTTCCCTGAGCCGATGGCCCTCCATCCGCAGATTGTGCAGATACCCCGCCTCGCTGTGAAAGATATTCCCCCAGAACCCTTCTTCCGCCATCTTTTTGGCCGCTTCCAGATACGGAAACCAGCGGACTTCGTTACCCATCGCATAAATGAGCCCCGTTTTTTCCTCCAAGGCCACAAGCCGTTCGAGCTCCAAGATCTCGTACGCCGCCGGAATCTCGCTAAGCACGTGTTTTCCCGCTTCCATCGCCTGAATCGCCTGTCCCGCATGGAGATGGTCCGGGGTACCGATAACCACGAGGTCGATGGTTTTGTCTTCCAACATCGCCTCAAAGGATGAGTAGGTACGCGATATCTCGTGTTTGTGAGCCGCCTGTTCCGCCCGATGCGGACGGATATCACAGATACCCGACAACACAAGGTCGTCGAGAAAGGCGTCGCGGCAGTGGCGCATAAACAGCGCCCGCCCCGCGCCCACAATACCTACGCGAACCGGGTGGGACATAAAAAAACCTCCATAGCCACCATCACTCAGGTGGAGACGATCGATCTAAATCGCAATGGGCTTCCTTGATTTCAGTGTCCATGACCGGGACGCGCAGCGCGGTAATGCTGGGCAATGAGGTCCGCGCCAAAATCGTTTGCCGGATCACGCCAAACCGAATGGATGTGGTTGGCGTCGTTTTGCGTGTTGTCGTATTCCACAAGAAAGCGGGGACTCTGGATCCGGTAATAGTGCGGTTGCCGTTTTTCCAGCCCACCCGCCCAAGCCAGATGAATAGACTCGATTCCCATACGGGAGAGTCGTTCGGATTCGAGTTCCGCCACAGCGTCAGGCATCCGATGGATGTATTCTCGAACAAGCGACCGGAGAATTTCTTTTTGGCCCGCGGTCATGGACGCGGCGGAAAGTCCCTTGGGAGTGGTCGTGTAGCGTATGACCTCGTACGACATCGGGGTGCGGGATACCCGTTCGGCGGGAACGGTCGTTTCTACGACAAACGGTTGGTTGGCGGTGACGATGTCGGAAGGAGCGTCGGGCCAGAGAAGTGCGACGGCGCGCTGTCCCTCGTCGAGCGAACGAATCAGTTCCCGCGCCACATCCTCCACGCCGGCCAGCGGGCGAAGCGCCGCTACCGCACTCAGCGCCGCCTCTCCCGGATTTGACCCGAAAAACGTAGGCGTCGGCGCGACGATCATACCTTGGGCTATCGTATAGTTGAGCGAGATGTGATGCCCTTCAAATTTCCAACCCCACAAACCGGTGTCGGACGGCGCGCCAAAAAGACTCAGAAAGTAGTTGCCTGTGTCACGTCCTTCGTGTGGGCGCGTCCATCCTTCGATCATGTCGAGCGCGGTCTCGATACCGATGATGGTAGAGGCCGTGATAAACCCGGAACGGCTCAGCCCGGTGGAGACGAGTTTGAACGCCAACCGGCGCTGGGGATAGTCCATTTCGCCGATCGACAACCCCTTACGGTCCATCATGGGCACGTAGTCCCAGAACGTGCGCGTATCCTGATCGGCAAAATCAAACGTCGCCTTTGTGTGTTGGCCGGGAGACAGGGCAGATAGAAAGATGGCCGCAGCCTCTCCCATGCGTTCCGCCAGACGCCGAATGGCGTCGGTGGTCAGAAGATCGGTGTCGTAGGCGCTCATGTGTGCTCCGGAAGAAGGGGGAAAGGGTACATAATACCGATTGGGGATTTTGCTCCCTGTAATGATATGCTCCATACCGGAGATTGGCAACGGAGGAATGGACGGATACGGTCTTCCTCGGCACTTTTCGCCGCTTGAGATATTCCACACATGCGGGTATATTGGGGTTTAGAGGGTATAGGCCGGATGCATACACAAACGCTGTTGGGGGTGGTGCAGGGCGATCGTTTTATCCCCGCGCTCCATTCGACCTTTTGAGGATGACCCAGTCTTTATGGAAGGGACTCTGATGTTGCGTAACAAGGATATAGCGGATCGTTATGGCGTGGGTTGTATATGGTAAACCTCTCTCCCCGCGCCCGTGCGATCCATGACGCCAGTACGATCGTGGTCATGCACGACCATCGTCCGGTTGCCGAAGACGCCCCGCGCATGATCGTCGGTGGCGTGACGGCCAAGGTGTACATGGTCGGCGTGGACGTGGATATCGGTCCGGATTTTATGGCAAGCGCCGCGATCCGAGACGGGTGGAGCGTCCGTGCCCGCGCCGAAATCGAGACGACGCTGGCCGTGATTTCCGCCGATCCGCATCTTGTGTCGGCAAATTCGGCGGCGAACATCCGTCGCGCCAAAGCCGACGGCAAAGCCGCCATCGTCCTCGGCGTCGAAGGTGGCAAACTGCTCGAAGGTCATCTTTCTTGGGTAAAGGAGTTTTACGACACCGGGCTTCGGCAATTCCAGCTTTGCTGGGCCGTTCCCAATCAGCTTGTCGAAACGGACCACCTGACGGATTTTGGCAAGACGGTCGTAAAGGAATGCGACCGGCTCGGTCTGATCGTGGACCTGACGCATTTTCGTGAACGCGCGTTCTACGAGGTCATGGAGATCGTCGAGCGTCCCCCCATCGTATCCCACGGCGCGGGCGGAACCGACGGGCTGGACGACCGCCGTATCGAGGCGATAGCCGCAAAAGGAGGCATGATCGGTATCCATTTCTACTCGTCGTATCTCGGTCCGTCTCCCACGGTAAACCACGTGGTGCAGGCTATCCAATATCTGACCGCGCGTGTGGACATCCGGCATGTCGGTTTTGGCATCGACTTCTTTCCTACCAAAGGCCCTTGGCGCGACTTTCAGCACGGACAAGGCACGACCGACGTATCGTGGGCCATCCCGGATCTGTCGCACATGCCGCTTGTTACCCAGTCACTCGTGGAAAACGGCTATACCGATACCCAGATATCGGGTCTGCTCGGCGGTCATTTTCTGGATTTGATGGAACGAGTGGCAGGGTGAGACCGTATAAAGTGAAATCAGCGTTGATCCTCGATAAGAAGCCGACCCCGATTTCGCGGACAGCGTGTTCGATACGGATATACGAAGAAATCTTTATGACTCGATAGCTTGTCCTGATTATGCAGAAAACGAGTCGCCGTCTTCTTGCGGCGGAGCGCCAGTTGGAAGCAGGCGATTACGACTTTGCCAGTTCCCGTTAAGGCATGGGAGAATGAAGACCTATGGCCGTCGCCATAGCAAGTTTACAAATTTGTTGAGATCGTCCTATCTATGGCTCTGTGTTGCGGGTCGAAAGCTTGAGTGCTAGCTTGATGCGTTGGAACGGAGTCGGCTCATGCAAAACATTAAATTTGCCCTTATCCTTCTCACCTTGCCCCTTCTCTTCACCCAATGCGGCAACGATCCCGTGTCGGCGCGGCAGGCGCTCGCATCGCTCAATGTCTCCGAGAAAAAGCTCGTCGCCTCCACCCATGTGTTCGGGTTCGATCTGTTTGGGCGGATCGCGGCCGCGCAACCCGGCAAAAATGTCTTTATCTCGCCGTTGAGCGCGTCGATGGCGCTTGGCATGGCCTTAAACGGCGCCGACGGAACGACCGAAACGGCCATGCGTGAGACCCTCGGTCTGACCGGGCTGTCCGCAGAAGACGCCAACGCGGCTTACCGTCATGTCATCGACCTGTTGCTCAGCCTCGACCCAAAAGTGCAGATGGAACTGGCCAACTCGATCTGGTATCGCAAAGAATACACCTTTGAATCCGCGTTTTTGAACGCCAACAAAACCTATTTCAGTGCCCAGGTGCAAGGCTTGGATTTTGACAGTCCATCCGTAAAAGACACGATCAACAAGTGGGTAAGCGACCATACGCACGGACGCATCCCTGACATCGTAGACGGCATTTCGCCGCAAACCGTGATGTTTCTGATCAACGCCATCTATTTTAAAGGAACGTGGGCCTATCGCTTTGAGAAAAACGATACCCGTCAAGAATCGTTTTATCCGACGGACGATGTAACGATAAGCGTTCCTATGATGCGTCAGATGGGCCGGTTTGGGTATCTGGAAACGGAAAACTTTCAAGCGGTGGAGTTGCCCTATGGAAACAAAGAGTTTTGTATGACCGTCCTACTCCCCAACCCCAGCGTGGCTATCGACGACTTTATCGGGACGATCACCCCGGAGTTGTGGGACGACTGGACGAGCCGGTTGGTCGTGCGTGAGGCGGACATTGCGCTGCCTCGGTTCAAATTCTCGTACGAGCGAACGCTCAACGACGATCTCATGGCGCTGGGCATGGGAGTCGCCTTTTCATCGACCGAAGCGGACTTTACACGCATGTATCCACCCGGAGAACTTTTTATCAGCAACGTCAAGCAGAAGGCGTTTGTCGAGGTAAACGAAGAGGGAACCGAAGCCGCTGCCGCTACGTCGGTGGAAGTCAGCGTTACCTCCATCGGCGATACGGTGGCGATCCGCGTAGACCGCCCGTTTGTGTTCGCCATCCGGGAACGACAATCCGGCACGATCATGTTTGTGGGGCGGGTGATACATCCGAAGTTTGAAGGGTGAAGAAAGTTTCAAGTTAAAAAGAGTTACGTGTTTATCCTTATAGCCTGTGTCCTAAGTTCACATACACCTCTCTTGCGCCAAAGCTGGCCGAGCCGTAGTGTACTTCCAGAGGTCCTAAGGGCGTGTCCAGCCCGATCCCGCCGCCGACGCCGTGCCGCAGGTCGTCCCAGCGGAAGTCCTGACGTTGCTGCCATACCCCGCCATAATCGTAGCGGGCTTCTGCAAACACCCTTGGATAAAGTCGGGCACGTAGCATCACGCTTCCCTGAAACAGATAGTCCCCCCGAAACTGATCCGCACGATACCCGTAAAAACTATCCATACCGCCGAGCGCGAACTGTTCCGAAAAGGGTATGTCACCCTCCCCAACCCCAAATACTATCTTGGGGCGAAGGGTCAGTCGTTGGGCCAGCGTCCGATACCACTCGAAAGAGCCGTAACCGAGCAGAAAACGCTGATGTCCGCCAAACACCGCCCCTGCCGTTTCCAGTCGGGTTTCGTGCAGATGCCCGTTTGCAGGAAACGGATACCGGTCCAAATTGTCTACCTGCGATTTGACGATCAGGCTTCGGATGTCGCCGCGTCCTGAAGGCGCGCGTCCGGTGTACGGTCGGTCGGTCACCCCTTCGACGCGAGCCGTAAGCGATACGGCGCCAAACCGGGCGATCTGCTGTCCGATGGTCGCACGGATGCCATGACGGGTTTCGCGAAAATCTCCCACTCGGCGCAATCCGTCGTATACGTACCGGTCGTGCTCGTGCCGATATCCGGAAAGACGATAGGTCAGATAGGTTTTGAATACCCGGTCCGAACGCAAGTCAACGTCATAGTGTCGCCGTCTGTTACCATACAAGGCCCGATTGGCAAGAGACGCGCCGGTTCCGAACAGGTTGGCCTCGGTCAGCGCCAGAGAACCCTCGCCGTAGCGCTCCCTGTCGAACCGTGCTCCCAGTTTGACGATATGCGAAGGATGTTCCCGTAAGCGGATCATCACCACGGGGCGGTTGTTTTCTCTGACGATGTCGAGCGCCGCCGATTCGAAAAGCCCGGTTCCGTATATGGCGACGATACCTCGGTTCGCTTTGGGGGCATGATAGACATCTCCCGCCCGAAGCGGAAACTCGCGCAAGATGACCCCATCTCGCGTCCGGCGGTTGCCTTCGACGCGAACGGCGGCGATACGGCCTTCGTTGATGACGGCGAGAACCTCCCCTGTAGCGGGATCGAGCGTAAAGGTTTCGAGACGGGCAAGCGTGCGACCTCGGTCGTGAAACCATTTGAGTATCGTGTCGCCGTCTTGTCGGAGTCGTTTTAGATCGACGGGCCGTCCGATGCGGGATTGCAGAAGTCCGACCAGCACGAACGAGTCGGTTACGGAAACCCCTTCCATCCTAAAACCCGTCAGCAAAGGCGTTTCGGTCACGAGGTAGCGGACGTGGCGGTCCTGCGGCGTACCGGTCACCTCGGCTTCCACATCGGCAAACGTCCCCAGTCCGTAGAGCATGGCCAAATCCTGACGGATCAGGTCGTTGGATGCCGGACCACCGGGTTGTACCCTAAGCGCGGCTTCCAGCCGTTTTTCGTCCTGCGGCGCGCACCCGGCGATCGACACTCGGCCTGCCGATTCGTCGTCCGAAACCGGTTTATGGTGCGTTTTCATGAACGCGCGAATCGCTGAAAGATGCGGTCCCACACTTTCGTATCCTTGACGGATCAACTCGTCGATACGGGTAAAGGAAGAGGAGGGATGATCGCCGATGGCCGGTGTGATCAGTAGGTCGGCGGCGGCTTTTTGGGTCTGGGAGGCGCGGATGACCGAAATCGAGATCACCTGATCTATGATGTCCCACGGAGCTGCCAACTGATCACGCGTGCGCAGTTCGTCCTGTGTGTTGACCGCCACGACGAAATCGCTGCCCATCTCTCTTGCCAGATCGACCGGAAGCGCTTCGACGATACCACCGTCCGACAGCAGACGGCATTCCCGTTCAACCGGCTGAAAGATGACCGGAACGGCGGAGGAGGCCCGCATGGCTTCGGCGAGGTTGCCATGATCCATCACGACTCGCTGACCGGACGTCAGATCGGTTGCTACGGCTTTGAACGGGATGGAAAGCCGGGAGAAGTCGCCGGCGGCTCGATAATCAGCCGAAAGGACAAGCGAGGTAAAAAGATGTTGAAGTTTCTGCCCTACGGACAATCCGCCCGGAATCGAAAGTCGAAACCCTCGTATCCGGAATTCGATGGTATGGTCTGTCTGATCTGGCTTGCGTGTGACAAACAGACTCTGCCGGGATGGGTCGTTCCGGAACAACTGCCCCCAGTCGGTATGAAGCGCCAAATGGCGCAGGCTGTCCGCCGGATAGCCTGCGGCGTACAAACCGCCGATGACCGCCCCCATGCTGCTTCCGGCGATAAAATCTACCGGAATCCCGGCTTCTTCGAACGCTTTTAGCACGCCGATATGGGCAAATCCTCGCGCACCGCCCCCACTCAATGCCAGCCCTATCCGGGACCGCATCTCCGGAGACCGATGAAGCAGGTCTAACTTCTCGCCGACAGGGTTGAGCCGGACGGTCCGGGCGGGTGGAGTCTCTTGGGCGGTGGAAAGGTTCGCCTCAAGCATCACCCCGGCCACAAAGAGAATGAAAAAAAATTTCATTTCTTCTCCAGTGGCATGGAAACCCCATCAGCTTGCTGTGGGGAGGAATGCCATAAAGGGTTGACAGTGAGAAACCCACTGACAAATAACGACCTGTTTTGTATGCTATGGATATGAAACTTACTATCTCCCTGAAACTTCTTCCAGCATCGCCGCGCAGAACATCCGCGGGGCCGCTATCAACCGGCCAATCGTGGACAACGCCTTTGGTGTTGAACTACAAACCCCCTTGCTTGCTACGGGGTAGTTGATACGCTCCACCCGAAGACAAGGGAGGTGGAAAACTCGAAGGGGTAAAGTTTAAAAAAATACCGTGTTGCTACAGACAAGAAACCTGTTGCACTTTCGCGACGCAAGCAGGTTTCGCAGGCCAGCGCGTTCGGGCGAGACGGCAATTGGCTTGAAACGGGATGTATATACTTATATACTGAGCACGGATAGAAAAAATGATTATGCCAGGCCGTTCGCGGTGAGCCTGCTGAGACGTGAGCCTGACGAACGGATGAGATCGCCGGAGCATCCCAAATAGTGACCGTCCTCAGTATAACTATGGACACGCGGGAAAAAAAGTTCTACATTCACGACAACACAGACAAGACACCTATCGGAAAGCCAGTTGCGTTAAACAAGGACAAGCCGGAGGGTGCCGGCGATACCGAGGCCGTTTTTCTTTACCCTACACCCATCAAACTTTTATGTCTTCTTTTCATGACGAGATCCGGGCGGTCGTTTCCGACTATGTACCGGTAGACGAAGAAACGCTGACGCAGTATGCGGTTGACGGCCTGACGCCGTCCGCTGTGGTCGCGCCGGACAGCTTGGAGTCGCTCTCCGGGCTCATGCGGCTGGCTTCGGAGCGTGGGTTGGCGGTCGTTCCGCGCGGCGGCGGAACTCGAATGAATATTGGGTTGCCGCCGGAAAGAGTGGATCTCGTGGTGTCGCTTGCCCGTCTGAATCGTATGACCGAACACGAGCCGGCGGATCAGACCGCTACGGCGCAGGCCGGTATGCGCATGACCGATCTTCAAGAGACGCTAAGCCGTGCGGGACAGTATCTTCCGCTCGATCCGGCACACATGGATCGGTGCACGCTGGGCGGTGTGATCGCGTCCAATGCCAGCGGGCCGCTCCGCTGGACGTACGGCACGGCGCGTGACATGGTCATCGGAACAAAGATCGTCCAAGTCGATGGCAAAATCGTCAAATCCGGTGGTAAAGTAGTCAAAAATGTAGCGGGGTACGACCTAAACAAAATGTATATCGGTGCATTTGGAACGCTGGGTATCCTTGCCGAAATCACGCTCAAGTTGCAACCTTTACCTGAGACACGACAAGCGATGATCGGTCGTTTTCCATTTGTATCTTCTGCGATGGACATGGCGTTTCGTGTGTTAGAGTCAAACATCATGCCGGCTTTTCTGGAGATCGCCAATCCGGTCCCTGTGGGGATACTGGCTCGTAAGATGGGGGGAGGGCTGGGTGATGCGGGTTTTCCCCTGATCGTGGGGGTGGTAGGTGCGCAGGAGACGGTAGCTTGGCAGATGGCGGAAACGGAACGACTGTTCCGTCAGGCCGGAGCCCTAAAGATCATTCCGCTCGAAGACGAGCGATACCGGGTGGCGTTTGACGTGTTGCGGGAGTTTCCGTCGGGTGAAGTGGTTCCGCATGGCATGTCGCCGGGAATCACCTGCCGGATTGGCGTTCCTCCCGAACATATAGGGACCCTATATCAGGCGATGGAAAACTATTGCCAAAAAGCGAGAATCGGTTGCGGCATGACGGGACATTTCGGCAACGGCACGTTGACCTTTGTCTTCTATCGGGAAACGTCTTTTATTGAGACAGATGTCGATACCCTCTCGGATATCGTAGAAGAGTTGCAACGTACCGCTTCCGGTTTGGAAGGTTTCTGCGTGGTGGAGCATGCGCCGGCGTTTCTCAGAAAACGTCTGGCGGTATGGGGTTCGCCGCGTCCCGAATGGGGACTCATGCGTACGCTCAAAGACCGTTTCGATCCCAAGCGTCTTCTCAATCCCGGTCGGTTTGTCGGGGGGATTTGAGCGCTATGGTGAGCGCCATCTTTTCGACACGATCGCAAAGCCCCAAGACGCCCCGCAGCGTTTGTTAGAGCCATGGCGAAAGACTTGCACCGCGAGAGTCTTCAAAACCGTCTCCGTAGGGGGGTAGCATCATGAAATTCCCTAAGTTCGTCCGCATCCGCCAGCGTTTTGATGCTCCCGTCATTCGGGATATTCCGGCGACGACCGAGGCCGAGGTAGGCCGCATGATCGAAGAGACCGGTTTGCGTCCGGGTGCTTCTGTAGCGGTGGCCGCCGGTAGCCGGGGCATCGTAAACATCGGGACGATTGTAAAACATACCGTGGCGGCGTTTCAAAAAGCGCAGATGCGGCCTTTTGTCGTCCCTGCGATGGGAAGTCACGGGGGAGCGACCTCCGAGGGGCAACGCCGCATTTTGGAACATTACGGCATCCAAGAGGCGGAGATCGGATGTCCGGTATATTCGGATATAGAGCCGGAGCATATCGCCGAAACACCGGACGGGCTTCCTGTATACGTGGATCGGAACGCGCTGCGCGCCGATCATATCGTGGTCGTAAACCGTATCAAGCCGCATACCGACTTCGAGGGTAATATAGGCAGTGGTCTCATGAAAATGATGGCGATAGGTTTGGGTAAACAAAAGGGAGCAAGCTACTATCATGCCGCTGTGTTCCAGTACGGTTTCGAGCGTATGATCACCTCGGTGGCGCGTGTGGTGATGGAAAAAACGCCGATCGCCTTTGGCATCGGGATCATCGAGAACGCCTACGATGAAACCGCGCACATCGTGGGGATTCCGAAAGCCGACCTTGAACGCAAGGAACGCGAGTGGTTCGGGGAGGCAAAGCGGCTCATGGCAAAACTTCCCTTTGACGAGTTGGACGTGCTGATCGTAGACGAGATGGGCAAGAACATCAGCGGGACCGGCATGGACACCAACATCATCGGACGACGGATGCAGGATTTCGAGGCCGAGCCGGTTTCTCCGAAAATTTTACGGATCGTGGTGCGAGGGCTTACCGAAGAGAGCGAAGGCAACGCCACGGGCGTAGGATTGGCCGACTTTACCACACGACGTCTGGTCGATCAGATCAACCATCGGTATACGTATATCAACTCGATTACGGGTATGGGGCCGCAAAAATCCCGTATCCCGATTTTTTTTGATACCGATCGAGAAGTGCTCGAAGCGGCTTTTTCGACGATCGGTATGATTCCGGCGGCGCACAGCCGCGCGGTGCATATCCGGAATACGCTTCATATCGGCGAGGTGGCGATATCGGAAAAACTTCTTGAGGCCGCTGCCGATCGGGACGATATAGAGGTGCTGGGTAAAACGGAAGATCTTGTTTTTGACGACACCGGTGGACTGGCACCCGTTTTCTGATCCGACAAATGGAGTTGCGGTACCGATTTTGGATTGCGAAGATCAACCCTCTTGAATATCGGCGATCAGACGATAGGATATACGGTTTTCAGGATGGGAACGGGTATAAAATTCGCCGATGTGGATAAAAGTATTGACAAGGATGGCTCGTTCGGGTATATTGTGGGGCTGTTTTTAGTGGTTCCGGGATAAAAAACGGATCCTTGCAGCGTCTGTCGGGCGGCAAAAGCGGAGACGCGCCGGTCGCTGGCATCCATGGAGGTGGCGCTTTGGAAGCATTGGGATTAATCGAAACGAAAGGGTTGGTCGCTGCGATCGAGGCCGCCGATGCCATGGTCAAGGCTGCCAAGGTAAGTCTGATTGGCAAGGAAAAGATCGGCGGGGGGTATGTCACCGTGATGGTGCGGGGCGATGTGGGCGCGGTCAAGGCGGCGACGGATGCCGGCGCGGCGGCGGCGGCGCGGGTAGGAGAAGTCGTTTCGGTGCATGTCATTCCAAGACCTCATGCGGACGTGGAATCGATTCTTCCCATCTCCGTTGCATGACAACGCTCCACAGGCAGGGTAATATGTCGGATGCGATCGGGATGATCGAGACGCGCGGGTTGGTAGGGGCCATAACAGCCTCGGACGCCGCGCTGAAAACCGCCGATGTGGCGCTCAAAGGCACGGAACGGGTGGATCCGGCGCTGGTAACGGTAACGGTAACCGGCGAGGTAGCGGCGGTACGCGCGGCGGTGGACGCCGGCGCGGCGGCAGCCGAAAAGATAGGCGAACTGATTGCTTCTCACGTCATTGCACGCCCTCACCCGGAAGTCGATCCTCTCTTCGGTTCTGCGCCGTCTGGTTCTTTTCCTGCCGAAAAACCCCAATCCCACGATACATCGTCTACCGGAAAAAATGTTCCCGATTTTTCGCGTCAGGATTTGGAAACCATGCCGGTTACGGAACTGCGACGCCTTGCCCGTCAAATAGCCGATGTGGGGTTGAGGGGCAGAGCCATTTCCGGAGCGACTCGTCAAGAACTCTTAAAGGTGTTGAGCCGTACCGCAAGGTCGTAAAGAGGGCGTACGCGCTGAGACCACAAACAAGGAGTCGGGAAAAAGCGTGAGTATATCTGCGAGAAGAACGTATTACCGGGAAGAAAGGTCGTTGGATCAGTATTTGCTGGAAATCGGAGATGTTCCGCTTTTGACAGCCGAAGAGGAAATCGAACTCGCCCGAAGCATTCGTAAAGGGGACGAAAAAGCCCTCGAAAAACTGACACAGGCGAATCTGAGATTTGTAGTCAGCGTTGCCAAGCAGTACCAGCATCAGGGGCTTTTTCTTGCCGATCTGATCAACGAAGGCAATTTGGGACTCATCAAAGCCGCCAAGCGATTTGACGAAACCAAAGGGTTCAAATTTATCTCCTATGCGGTGTGGTGGATTCGTCAGGCCATCTTGCAGGCACTGGCTGAGCAGTCACGTATCGTACGCCTGCCGCTGAATCGAGTCGGAAAACTTCATAAGATCGGCCGCATATCGAGCGATCTCGAACAGGAATTCGGTCGAGAACCAAGCACGGATGAAATCGCCGAAGAGATGTCGCTGAGTTCGGGTGAGGTCACCGATACGTTGCGAATGTCCAGCCGGCACCTGTCGCTCGACGCGCCTTTCAGTCCGGGAGAAGACAACCGCCTGCTCGATCTGATCGAAGACGAACTCCAAGTATCGCCCGACGAGGCGCTGATGGAAGATGCGCTCAAGAGCGATATTCTTCACGCGCTCAATTCTCTTACCGAGCGCGAGTCCGAGGTGATTTCGTTGTATTTCGGTCTAAACGAAGACCGATCTTATACGCTCGAGGAAATCGGCGCTCGGTTCGGACTTACACGGGAGCGTGTGCGTCAAATCAAAGAGAAAGCGATACGCCGTCTTCGTCACGCTTCCCGAAGCCAGAGGCTACGTTCTTATATGAACTAAAGAGCGGTCTTTGCATCGAAAAAAATTAAAAAAGAGATTCAAAAATCAGTTGACAAGGGTTTCCGTTTCCGGTATCCTTGTATCGTCTTTTTCCCACGGTTCAAGCGGTCGTGCCGTATAACAAACCTGACCGCAGACTGTAAAATTCCTTAACTGAAGGTGTGCCAAGCGGTTTTGCTATCAGACCGCAAAGGGTCCGCCCCTATTCTGGAGCATGATCACCCAGGCTCCGGGACGAACCCAGTCAAGGAATTTTTGTCTCGAAATCTTTCTAACATGTACACCATGTGCATACCGACTTAACGGAGTGACTCCCAAGGTCGGCCCCCTGCGGGAGGTTAAAATGGCCCTGCGCAAGCGACTGACACTTGTCCTGATTCCTCATAGCCACGCCCCTGTAAGGGAATTCGGATCGCTTGCGTTAATTTGCGGCGTTCTGCTGATCATGCTGACGGGTTACGGCATATTTGGCCACGCCGTTCCATACGCCCGGTCGCTGTGGGCGTCCCAAAATGGTACGGGGAACAGTGCCGGAAATCGGCCCTTGAGCCTCCAACTCGAAGAAATGAAAACATTGGTCGCCACCCTTAGAGCACAGATGGGCGAAATGGTCGAACGCGAACAGGCGGCCCGGCTGGCCGTCGGTCTGCCTCACATCGACCTGGATGTGCGCAAGGTAGGCGTCGGCGGTCCTGAGACGCCCGGATCAAAGGCTCCTGCCGGTACCGTCGGCCAAGTCCAAGCCGATCTCGAACAGTTGCTCCGCGAAGCCAAACTTCAAAATGCCAGCCTTCAATCCATTATTCGAAAAGCACAGGCGGACAAGACCTACTGGCGACATATCCCCACAGTCCGTCCAGTAGAAGGAACCACAACCAGTACGTTTGGCATGAGAAGCGACCCCTTTACCGGTCTGCGCCGCATGCACGCCGGCTACGATATTGCCGCTCGGCCCGGTGAAAAAGTGCGAGCGACAGCCGATGGCGTAATCGTCAACATCGGTATGGATGTAAACTACGGACGCTTTATCGAAATTGACCACCGTAACGGGTATATGACCCGTTACGGCCACCTGTCCAAAGTCATCGGAACGACGGGCGCGCGCACAAGCCGGGGCGATATCATCGGCCACGTCGGCAACTCCGGACGCGCCAGCGGGTATCATCTCCACTACGAGGTCCACCGTAATGGTCGTATCGTCGACCCGGCAGCCTACTTCTTCCCGGAAAACGAAATCGTAGACTGAACCTGCTCCAACCGCATACAAAATAAAAACGCCGGAGTTTTCACTTTCACTCCGGCGTTTTTATTTTCTTCTTATCCCTGTCTTGCTATAATCCAACACTCAAAATTACCAATGGGTTACCCGACTTTCTCCAACGCAAAATCCACCTCTATCCGTCCTACCGTTTCTCCTCGCGTATTGAGCACTTCCGGAAACCCGGCATAGCTTTCCAGATTTTTCAGCGCAGTTCCGGAAAGTACATCGAGTTTACGCAGGACGGCCATCGTCACGGCCGGCGCATAGGTATAGTCGGCGTTTTCGATTTTGACGGCGATACCGATACCGCGTCCGGGCAACCCGACACACTGAAGCGCTGCGGCTCCGGATTTGCATACCACGCTACCGCCGGCCTCGCGCATGAGGTCCGTATCAAATCGGCGCGTACCCGCTACCATGTGCGGATGGCGCATCATGGCGTTTCCGAGCCGAGTCAATGCTTCGGACCGCGAATCTGAAAGCCCATCCGGTTGCGCCAATAGAGCAAAAGCGCGTGCCATACCCCGGATGGGTTTGGCAAACACCGGAACGCCGCAGCCATCCACCCCGATACGGATTTCCGAAACGGGACAGCCCGACAACTCGCTCAAGTTCTTCAGGATTTTCTGTTGAAGCGGGTGGGCCGGATCTCTATAGGTGGCGGTCGGCCAACCCAGGTGTCGGCTGCCGGCCAGCATACCCGAATGTTTGCCTGAACAGTTGCTGTAAACCCGGGTTGGCTCCTGATCGGCTGCCAACGTTTGTCGCGTAAAAGACCGATCCACCTCATGCGTCCCGCACTGCAAATCTTCTTCGGTCAACCCCGCTTTGCCCAAGATCGAACGCACCGCGTCCGTATGAAAATCTTCCGCGTTGTGGGAAGCACAGGAGACGGCCAGTTCCGGCTCGCTAAGCCCGAATGCGTCGGCAGCGCCCGACTCCACCAACGGCAGTGCCTGCAACGGTTTTGAAGACGACCGCCAGTAGGTAAGATAGGACGGATCGCCAAGGCTGTAGAGCAGACGTCCTTGCGTATCGACCACGGCGATGTGGGCGCGATATATCGCTTCTACTATGTCTCCGCGGTAAGCGCGGACGGCTGCATTATTCATACTCTTCCCCATAGGCAAGCGTCATCCCGTAGCATTCCGGCACGAGGGTTTGGTAGACCGCGAACGGGCTACCTCGGTTACGATTTGCATTCGGACAACGCCGCCTCGAAAATGTGGATGGCAAGATCAATCTCGGCCGGCTCGATGATCAGCGGCGGCATAAACCGTATCGTGCTTTTGCCGCAAGTGAGGATCAACATCCCTTTTTGAAAACATCTTTCGATGACCCGCTGGGTCAAGTCGGGATCGGGGCGTCGTTCGTCGCGCACCAATTCGACGCCCACCATAAGCCCTTTGCCACGTACGTCGCCGATACAGGCATGCCGGCTCATCAGCGTTTTCAGACCGGCCATGAGCCGTTCACCCATCTGTTTGGCATTGTCCATATATCGGTTTTGTACGAGCCGTATCGTCGCCAGCGCCGCCGCACAGGAAACGGGATTTCCGCCAAAGGTGCTGGCATGGGCGCCGGGCGGCCACGTCATCAGGTCTTGTCGCGCAAGGGTCACACCGAGCGGCATGCCGGAGGCAATGCCTTTGGCTACCGCCACGATATCCGGCGAAACACCCCAGTGCTCAATGGCGAACATCGTACCGGTCCGCCCTATACCGCATTGCACTTCATCGGCGATAAGCAGAATGCCGTGCCGGTCCGCTACTTCCTTGAGCGCCTGATGATATTCCGGTGGCGGGACGACATACCCGCCTTCACCCTGTATGGGTTCCACCAAGATCGCCGCCACCTCTTCGGGTGACGTTTCATACCGGAACAACGTATCTTCGATAAAAGATACGCAGGCATACTTACAGGAAGGATAGACAAGATTATATGCACAATGATAACAGTTGGCGTAGGGGATATGTAGGACACCGGGGACCAGCGGAGCAAAGCCTTTGCGGTGAATCGGCTTGCTGGCGGTCAGCGAAAGCGCGCCGAGCGTGCGTCCGTGAAACCCGCCGTAAAACGCGATGATCTTTTGCCGTCCGGTAGCGTAACGCGCTAACTTGAAAGCGCACTCTATGGCTTCCGCTCCGGAGTTGGAGAAAAACACCCGCCGAGGACCGCCGCCGGGAGCCAATCGGGCAAGCGTCTCCGCCAGTTCGATCTGCGCGGGATAATAAAAGTCCGTCCCAGACATGTGGATGAGTTTTTCGGCCTGATCTCGAATCGCTTGAACGACTTCCGGGTGGCAGTGTCCCGTGGAACACACGGCCAATCCGGCACTGCAATCGAGATACCGATTTCCGTCCACATCCCATACCCATACGCCTTCTCCGCGTTCCACCACGCAGGGATACGGACGGGTATACGACGGTGAGATGTACCGGTCGTCGCGGTGTATCCACGACTGCGCTTGAGGTCCCGGTGGGGGGGCGATGATTTGGGGAGAAGTGTAAGACATGGCAGGGCCTTTCGTCCAAAGCACGACAAACCAAAGTATCAACGTCGAAGGTGGTCTGTCAAGCCGTGCTGCAAACAAAAGACCGGTTACGCCAGTGTCGCGCGTAACCGGTCCGAAAAGCAAGGTCGGTTATTCGAATTACCGAACCGTACGTCGACGCGACTTGCGTGATTCGAACAACTTGTTCATACGCTCCTGAAGCACTTCGAGTTTGAACGGTTTGGCCATCACGTCGTCGGCGCCGGCGGCCTTGATTTTTTCCGTGTTGCCGTCTTCCGGGTGGCCGGTAATCGCCAGTATTTCGATGTGATTCGTATCCTTGGATGCCTTGATTTTCTGGCAGACCTCAAACCCGTTCATCATGGGCATCATCAAATCCAGAATCACCACATCCGGCTCGAAGGCCATGACCTGCACACCGGCCTCGTAACCGTCGGTCGCCGAGGCGCAGTCATAACCACCTATATTGGTAAAATAATCGACGATGCTGGAAACGAGCGTAGTATCGTCGTCTACGACAAGCAGTTTGGGTTTGCGTCGATACGGCCAGTCGTACGCCGGCATGCCGTAACGCGCCAGAAAGTCGTCAAACTCGTCCATCAGTATCCGATGATGCCCGCCGGGCGTTTCGAAGGCTGGCAACTTGCCTTGTCTGATCCAATTCTTTACCGTTTCGTAGGTTACCTCACAATGTTCGGCAACCGTGCCTGTCGTGATCGAAGTTCGTCTCTTCATGATGTCGCCCCGCTCTTAAAAACCGTTTTTCATGGTGAAGGATTTACGACCGTATAGATCGGGAAAATCTCCGCAAGTGAGTCTTCATGTTTGTCGATTCGGTCATGGATATACATATACTACTATAACTTATAAAGATATAAATATCCCATTTTTGTCAAGAATCATGGTGAAATTTCTTTCTACGCCAATATATACACCATATACACCGATAACGAAACGAAATTCAAGAAAATTTTATTTAAAAAATGTTTAATAAAATCGGACCGGTCATATAGTGCCACCCTACGGATCGTCGCCCGCTCCATCTTCCTGTGATAATGTTTAATAAAATCGGACCGGTCATATAGTGCCACCCTACGGATCGTCGCCCGCTCCATCTTCCTGTGATGGGGATTTCGACGTTGACGTCTTTTGCTTGCCGTGTACATTATTACACTCCCGCTTTGGTCGTCTTTTTTTAAGATGTTGCCTGACAGGCGTATGATGTCCACAGAAACCGGCGCTCCGGATGTTTAACCCGCGTCCCGCGATCAGGCACGCGAGGCGCTTTACCAGCGTTTTTCCCGATGGGGACGCTGGAAAATGCGGATACGTCACGTTCTTAGGAGCGTAGGCTGGCTGGTTTTCGTCCAGACCGTAGCTTCCGGAAAAAGGATACTGGAAGCCGTCCTATCGCTCACGCTGCTTATCGTTTTGTCACCTTTGTTTTTTCTGCTGACAACCGCCGTTTATCTTGCCGGAGGGCGACTGGAGCGCATCCCGTGCTTGGGTCGTTGGTGCGAGCCATTTTACGAATATTGGTTTACCGCGCCCACGGGATTTTTCGGACGATGTGTGCTCCGGCGTTATTGAATATCCTCAAGGGAGACATGTCCTTTGGTCGGTCCGCGCGTTGTAGCGCCTGGCGAAATCAGCCCTCGCGAACAGACCGCAAGAAAACGATATAACGTCCGCCCCGGGCTGGTATGTCTGTGGTGGATAAGCAAACGCGCCAATATCGCCTACGGGTCCGAGGTGGAAGCGGATGGCGAATACGTCGATACTTTTTCGGTATGGGGCGATGTCGGCATCACGTTGCGGTCGATTCCTGCGATACTCTAGGGCGAAGGTGTGGCGACCGCGCCGGACGAGTTGACGATTCTCGATATACCCATCCACAACGTAACGATGACCGAAGCCATCGACACCCTTCGCCGATTTCTCGACGAACCCGTACCGCGTCAGGTATGTTTTGTCAATGCCGACGTTGCCAACAAAGCCTATCGGGACCGGGAATACCGGCAGACACTTCAGCAGGCGGCGTTTTCGCTTGCCGACGGGATCGGGCTGAAACTGGCGGGTAAACTCCTCGGCAGGGACATCAAACAAAATGTCAACAGAACCGATCTTTTTCCCCAGTTGTGCGAAGCGCTGGAAGGCTCGGGGCATGGCATTTATCTGCTTGGCGCAAAACCCGGTGTTCCCGAACTCGTGCGTGACCGGATGCTGGAGCGTTTTCCCGGTCTCCGGATCAGCGGAACGCAACATGGGTATTTCAACGAAGAGGAAGAACCCGGCGTGATAGACCGTATTGCCCGGTCAGGCGCTTCGCTCCTGCTCGTTGCCTTTGGTGCGCCGCGCCAGGATCTCTGGATTCGTACACATCTCGAAGCGACGGGGGTTCGCGTGGGTATCGGCGTGGGGGGGTTGTTCGATTTCTACTCCGGTCGTATGGCGCGGTCTCCCCAATGGATGCGCGAGATGGGCATGGAGTGGCTCTATCGGCTTTATCAGGAACCCGGTCGCATGTGGAAACGTTATGGAATCGGCAATGCGCTTTTTCTGTACCGCGTTATAAAGGAAAAATATTTGGGGGGTGTACCGTCATGAGGGCGGTCGTGTTTGCCACAGGTTTCAACAGGGCGCTGGAGCCGCTTACGGCGTGGTATCCGTCACCTCTTTTGCCTGTCGCGGACCGGTCGATCGCCCAGCATATCATCGAATTTCTGGTAGACCAAGGTGTTGTCGAGTTCGATTTTGTGTTGAGCCATTTACCCGAAAAGCTCGAAACCTTGCTGGGTGACGGGGCGCGATGGGGATGCCGATTTCGGTATCATCTGACCCGTGATCCGGAGCGTCCGTATGCTACGCTTCGCGCGATCTAGCTTGATGAAGCTCCGACGCTTCTTGTCCATGCAGACCGACTCCCGTCCGTAACGCTCTCCACCTATGCCGGGCAAGAAGTTTTGTTCTATACGGAAACCGGGGTGTCGGGTGCTCTCGAATGGACCGGATGGGGACAAATAAAACGCGAGATTTTGCTTCATATCCCCGAAGAGATACAGCAAACCGAGCTAGGAGGCTATCTGGCGTCGGTCATGCCGAAGGGTGCTACGGTGCAGACACCGCCCGGTCTGAGTGTTTGCTCTTTCGAGGCGCTGATCCGCGCCAACCGACAGGTGTTGCTGGGAGATTTTCCGGTTCGTCTTTTGGCCGGCACATAAACTGCCCCGGGGATATGGGTGGCGCGAAATGTAAGTCTTCATCCTACCGCACGTCTTTCCGCCCCTGTGTTTATCGGGGAAAACTGCCGGATCGGTGCGGGCACACAGATCGGTCCCGATGCCGTTATAGGACGTGACTGTATCCTCGACAATCGGTGTACGGTGGTGTCTTCGCTTGTTTTTCCAAACAGTTTTATCGGTGAATCGCTGGAATTGACGGATGCGATCGTAGACCGGAACCGGCTGATCAATACCCATGTCGGCGTGGCGGTTTCGGTAACCGACGATTTTATTCTGGGAAGCCTATCTGAAAAATACATGAAACAGTGGAGCGGTCGCAAACTGTCGCAAACCTTTGGTATTGTGCTATTGGCCTTACTGTGGCCGGTGTTGGTTGCGACGGCGGTTTGGCTTCGTTTGACACGACGGGGGCCGGTGCTGTTCAAAACCGAGGCGGTGGCATTGCCCGCGGACTTGCAGGAATGGGAGTGGCGCACTTTTGTGGTATGGCGTTTTAGCACCGAACCACCGGCGGTATTTCTTTCAAAGCGGCGATATTTTCGAAGTCTTCGACAAGCACTGATGTACGTATTGCCTGGGCTTGTCGGTATTGCAAAAGGGAAACAGTGGTTTGTGGGGGTCCTCCCCGGGCTAAGCAAGAGATACGTGCGCTTTCGCCCGACTGGAAAGCACTGTATCTGGGTTCCAAACCCGTGTGATTACCGAGGTGGACATTCAGCATTTTGGCGTTTTGCCCACTGAAGACGAAGCCTATTCCACCGAAGCGTTTTATGCGATACACGCAGGTCCGGTCTATGATGCGAAACTGCTCTGGAAGTATATCCGGATCGTTTTGAATCCCTTTGGATAGGCGCTAAAATGTTTCCAAAGCAACACCCCAAAATGGACGATGATATGACCCTCATACGACGCCGGGAACGGTTAGTACGGGTGACGTACCGGCTCAATCGGGAAAGCGGTGTCGAGGAAGGATACATATCGAAAGGTTATGGAGCGAAACTTGGGCGGGAGGCGGTATGCGGATATTGGTAGTAGATGATGATCCGGATATTCAGAGACTGCTTGCACGGATACTGCACAGTTGGGAGCATGAAGTGGTCACGGCAAACAACGGCCAGGAGGCGCTCGCCATACTGGAGCAGACCCCCATCCGTTTTGTGATCAGCGACTGGATGATGCCGGAGATGGATGGACTTGAACTGTGTCACCGTATCCGAAACAGCGACTTGGGACGGTATATCTATCTGATCCTGCTAACGGCCAGAGATGCAAAAAACGATCTGATTCACGGTATGGAAGCGGGTGCCGACGATTTTGTCGTCAATCCTTTTAACCGGGGCGAACTCAAGGTACGTATTCGCGCGGGTGAACGGATTCTGGCGCTGGAGCAGAATCTCGAAGCGCAAAACGCCCGTCTTCAGCAAGCCAACGAGCAGGTGCGTCAGGCTTACGAGTGTATCAACCGCGATCTTGAAGCAGGAGCGGAAATTCAGCGCAGTCTGTTGCCGCCGCCCGACTTCAAACTCCCCGGGTTCAACGTCTCGTGGAGTTTCAGTCCCAGCGCACTGGTCGCGGGAGACATTTTCAACTTGTTTCAACTCGACGAACAACAAGTCGGTTTTTATCTGCTCGACGTAGCCGGTCATGGTGTTCCATCGGCCATGCTGTCGGTCACCTTGAGCCGAATCCTTTCCCCGATCCCGGACAGCCCGCTCAAATACCGGATCCCCGGTAGCCCAAACTACGCGATCGCCACCCCGGCCAATGTTCTCAAAGAACTCAACCAGCGTTTTCCGGTCCAAGACGACACCATGCAGTATTTTACGATGGTATATGGCATCGTCAATCGAGCTACACAAACCCTGACGCTTTCTCCGGGCGGACATCCGCCGTCGATTTTTGTGTCTGCAAAAGGCAAATTGACCTTGCTTGGTCTAAGCAGTATGCCGATCGGGTTGTGGCCGGAAACCGAATTTGAAACCGAACACATACGGTTTTGTTCTGGAGACCGGTTGTATCTGTATTCTGACGGGATTCCGGATTGTTTTAGCCCTGATATGGAGCCTTATTCGCAGGATCGGATGGTAAGTCGGCTGGTCGAGTGGCGGAAAAAACCGCTGGAGGAGGTGACCGGTGCGCTGGAGCAAGATTTGCGTAAGTGGCGTGGTCGTGACGGGTTTAGTGACGATCTGACTTTGCTGGCACTTGAAATGATATAACACCGAAATTGATTTTTCCGGTTCGGAAGGAGATGCTCGGATGGAAGAAAGAATTACGGTATACATAGATGCCGATCTGGAAGATCTGATACCGGAATTTCTCGAAAACCGCCGGGAGGATGTGGAAACCATACGGGCGGCCCTTGGCAGAGAGGATTTCGATCTTATCGGTCGTTTGGGGCACTCCATGAAGGGTGCGGGCGGCGGTTACGGTTTCGATGCGATAACGGATATCGGGCGGGTCATCGAGGAGGCGGCAAAGACATACAAAAGCGAAGAGATCACTACCGCTGTCGCGTCGCTTTCTTTGTATCTGGATCGAGTAGATATCGTCTACGAGGAAGCCGAATGAAAAAACCGCGTGTCGTCGTGGTCGGCAGTTCGAATACAGACATGGTGGTGACGGGTCCGCGTATTCCCGCGCCGGGGGAGACAGTTTTGGGCGGGGTGTTTGCGGTAGCCGCCGGTGGCAAGGGTGCCAATCAGGCGGTGGCGGCGGCGCGTTTGGGTGCGGAGGTCGTTTTTGTCGCCCGTGTCGGCGCGGACCGGTTTGGCGACGAGGCGCTGGAACAGTGCCGGGTCGAAGGCATTGACGTTTCTTTTATCGTGCGGGACACCCAAGCGCCGACAGGTATTGCGCTTATCATGGTCGATGCGCACGGGGAAAACGCGATTGCCGTGGCCTCCGGAGCCAACATGCGTCTTTCACCCGAAGATGTGGACCGTGCCTACGACGCGATAGCGACGGCGGATGTGTTGATGCTCCAACTGGAAGCGCCTATGGAGAGTGTACGCCGGGCGGTTTTGTTGGCCTCCGACGCGGGTGTACCTATCATCCTTAACCCGGCTCCGGCACAACCGCTTGACGCCGACCTGCTTCACCGCATTGCGTATCTGACGCCTAACGAGTCTGAAACGGCGTTGCTTACCGGTTTTCGCGTTACCGACGACACCACGGCGGCACGTGCTGCCGGTG
>VGJU01000007.1 GCA_016867335.1 Candidatus Zixiibacteriota bacterium
ATCGCTGCGCAGAACATCCGCAGGGCCGCTATCAACCGGCCCATCGTGGACAACGCCTTTGGTGTTGAACTACAAACCCCGTTGCTTGCTACGGGGTAGTTGATGGGGACTCCGTAATATGTTTGAGAAAGGTTTCGACCTGTGGAAGCAACATAGGGTCGGTGACAAGGGAAATATATTTCCGGATGGCGGCTTGTGCTTCTGTCATGCGACCGATCCGGTAGCGTGCGATCCCGAGACGAAAATGGACGGCTGGTGCGTCGGGTGCGAGTGCGGCGGCTTGTTCGTAGGCGGCGATGGCCTCCGGGTAGCGGTGCATGATGTCCTGAAGAACACCGAGATTGAAATGGGCTTTGGGAAAATCGGGACGTAGTTTGATGGCGGTTTCGAGCGCGGGAAACGCCTGATCGGCGTATTCCTGCCGGGGGCGGACGGTTTCGAGTGCGGTTTTGCATCCGGCTCGGTCGCCCTCTTCGGCGTATTTTACGGTTTCTTCCCATGTTTTTACCGCTTCTCGGTAACTGCCCCCCATGGCTTGCGCTATGGCAAGCAATCCGTATCCGAGCGGATCGGACGGATCGAGACGGAGGGCTTTTTGCAAGGTTTGGGATGCCGATCCGTAACGGTCTTGTGCCATAAGCGTCGCCCCTGCGGCCAAGAGCGGCGCAGACCAGCTGGGTTGCGTATCGAGCGCCGTCTCAAACGCGGCGAGCGCTTCGTCAAACCGGCCGCGATAGGCATGTTCGACACCGGTGTAGTAGCGGTCTCGCGCTACGCCGCCGATCGCCGACGAACCTGCCGGCATCCGGCGGAGCAACAGCCATCCGGCGCGTCCGGCCCGGTCGTCGCCTGCCCACCGCGCGGTAAAGGTGCGCCAGATATCCACCACGTCGTCGATGGACGCACGCTGTCCATAGGCCAAGCCGAGATTGTTGTAGGCTTCGGGAAAGTTTTTGCGCAACCCGATCGCTTTTTTGCTCTGGGTGATGGCTTCTTCGAATCTGCCCTGCTGGAGATAAATCATGGCCAGATTGTTGTGCGCCTCCGCCACGCCGGCTTCGGCACGGATCACTTTTGTGTATTCTGCGACTGCTTCGTCAAGACGACCGGCTTCGGCGTAGAGCAGGCCAAGGTTGGTTCGCGCATCAAAAAAGCGGTCGTCGAGCGCAAGCGCCTGACGATAGGCGGTCATGGACTGTTCGAATTGGCCGGTCTCCGCGTAGATACTGCCGAGATTGTTATAGGCTTCGACAAACAGCGAATCGGCGCGAACGGCGGATTTATAGGCTTCTATGGCATCTTGCAGACGGTCTTCGCGCACCCGCAGGTTACCGATGTAAAGATAGGCTTCGGCGAGCGACGGGTCTTCTGTGAGCGCGCGCTTGAAGGCATCTATCGCGGCCTCCGTATTGCCTTGCTCGTAGTAGGTCAAACCGAGTGCGTAGGTATAGGGGGGGTGACGGACCATGTGGGGCGTCTGCGGCGCGCCTGTCCCGCCCATCCGGCCAAATTGCGAACGAAACGCCGTGATTTGCGTCGCGCGGCTTCGTCCTACCGTATTTAGCGCACTGCCTTCGATACCGCCGATTTTTCCCGCCAACCCCGGCGTGGAGGAAAATAAGGAAATCGCCTGATCGAAGCGACCGGTTCGGGCCAACACCAGTCCGAGGTTGTAGCGGGACATGGTGTGGGTCGAGTCGGCGGCAAGCGCCTGCCGGTAGATTTCTTCCGCTTTTTCGTACGCTTGTCGCCGAAAATGGATATTGCCCACACCGGCAAGAAGTTCCACATCGCCGGGGGCGAACACGATCGCCTCGCGATAGGCATCGAGCGCCTGGTCGTATTTTTCCGCCAGTTCGCAGGCGCGGCCATAGCCGATCAACGCGCTGCGGAGCATGTTCCGGTTATCGTCTTTGAGTCTTCTGGCGAGTTCTACCGCGCCCTGATACGCCGTAACGGCGCGTTCCATATCGCCTTTGCGGGAATAGGCCGCGCCGAGATTGAACCGCCAGTTGAGTTCGCCCGGTGCCATGACTACCGCCTGGTGTGCTTCGCGGACCGCCGCATCGTAGCGGTTCAGATAATAATACGCGACGCTCAGGTTGCCATGCGCCTCTGCCGAAGTAACGTCCATCGCCAGCGCGCGTTCGTACTGGGCGATAGCGGCTTCGTACTGGCCACCGGCCACAAGCACGTTGCCGGCATGGATCAGTTTCTCGACCGTTACCGTTCCGGTTTTTTGTGGAACGGCGACGGGCGCACAGGCTGTGGAAAACGCCACGAACAAGGCAAAAATGGGGACGGTATATCGGCATCCGAACGTTGAGCGGACCGTGGCCATGGTGCCTCCCTGCAAGAGTCTGTATGGCTTTGCCGTTTGCCGTAATCAAGGTACGGACAGCGCCTATTTCTGTCCACCGGGAAATAGGCAAATTTCTTTACATTTTGCTGTGTCGGTCATAATTTTTTCGAGATTTTTGCATCGGCGATGACTGTGGAAGAAAATCGATCCTGTGTTCAAAAAAGACTTGAAATCTAAACATAGGTTTAGTATATTGGGTGCATAATTTTCGAGCGCTTCCTCGATCAGAGGGTGGTCGGTCGGGGGCGAACAAACGCCGCTTCTTTGGGGTTGGGGCTGTCTCGGCTAGAAGCGGTTATACCAAAAAGGGGGGTATTGTGGCGGCAAGCAACGGTATAGATGTAGAGCGTGAGAAGGCGTTGAGCGGGGCGATCATGCAAATCGAGCGGCAGTTTGGCAAAGGCTCGATCATGCGGCTGGGTGACGATAATCCGTTGTTTTCGGTGGAAGTTATTCCGACAGGGTCGTTGACGCTCGATCTTGCGCTGGGTATCGGCGGAGTGCCGCGCGGGCGCATCGTGGAAATCTACGGTTCGGAGTCTTCGGGTAAGACGACGCTGGCCTATCATATCATCGCCGAGGCGCAGAAACGCGGAGGCATCGCCGCGTTTATCGACGCGGAACACGCGGTAGACGCCCGGTACGCGCAGACCCTGGGGGTCGATGTAAACAATCTGTTGGTGCATCAACCGGATACCGGCGAACAGGCGCTGGATGTGGCGGAAACGCTGGTCCGCAGTGGCGCGATCGACGTGATCGTCATCGACTCGGTAGCCGCGCTTGTCCCCAAAGCCGAAATCGAAGGCGAAATGGGCGACTCACACGTAGGTCTTCAAGCGCGTCTCATGTCGCAGGCGCTCAGAAAACTCACCGCTGCCATCAGCCGGTCGCGTACCTGTCTTGTCTTTATCAACCAGATTCGCCAGAAAATCGGGGTCATGTATGGCAACCCGGAGACGACGACGGGCGGGCTGGCGCTAAAATTCTACGCTTCCGTGCGTATAGAGGTACGCCGCGTCGGCGTGATCAAAGGCGATGAGGTCTCCGCCGGTATTCAGGTCAAGGGGTCGATCAAGAAAAACAAAATGGCGCCCCCGTTCCGCGAAGCCCAGTTCGATATCATCTATGGCGAGGGTATTTCAAAAGAAAGCGACCTGATCGAATTGGGGGTCAACAACGGCATCATCGAAAAAAGTGGCACTTGGTTTTCCTATAGCGGCGAGCGGTTGGGGCAGGGACGCGAAAACCTGCGTTTGTTGCTCAAAGAGCGGGTCGAGTTGGCCGCCGAGATCGAGCAAAGGGTGCGTGCCCTTTTTGCCGGCACCGGAGCCAGTGGGCTTGCCGGATCGAACGGTGCGGGCGAGGAAGAAGAGGAGTCGGCACCGGCTCCCGCCTCCGCAGGCGGACGAAAGAAATAAGCCGGGTCTTGGACACCTGCACGGGATTGTCCAAACGCCGATAGTTTTCTGTGGTAACCCAAAGCCCGCCGGGGATTGTTTCCCCGGCGGGCTTTTGTGTGGAGTGTAGAGTTGCCCCGTTGGGATGGACGTTGTGATTTGGCTGCGTTGTCGATTCCAATCGCTTTGCCGCATCCAGTTTCGCCTGCCCGATTCACTGGCGGATAGGGCGGCGGCATGAACGCTCGCCAAAGCGCTAACGCGAACGGTCGTTTAGGGGAGGGGAACGGGTTTGGGAACCATGAGCAACATTCCCTTTGTGTAAAACCTGGAAAACTTATAGATTAGGTGGTAATTTCCTATCAAACAGGAGCGTTAACACCAGAAAAATGGTCTTGCTGATCTCCACAGTCGAAACCACGGCTGAAAAGGCTGCCTGACTTGCGTTCGCCGAGGTATTCAGCCTAACGGGTGCCTTTGGCCCTGTTACACCGCCTTCGGACGGCCTAACATCCTCGTGGGGGAATGGTATCAGGAAAGCAGGTAAGAATAATTTCCGCCACAGAAGATTAGACAGAAACAGGCGGTCACCGCCTCGAAGGGCTGCGGGATAACAGCCATCTTGGGGTGTTAGGCTGGGGATCGTTGTGATCATCATACCGTGTGATCGGTCAGGTGGACATCCAGCGGGATAATCAGTCGTTTAGAATCGTTAGGTAAGAACTGTTTTCCATTATTCAGTATACACATTAGTTGGGCGGCATTCTTCGGTAGCCATGATGCATGAGACCATGTATTCACTCGACGAGGTCATAGAGAGTTATAAGCGCTATCTTAAGAAGCAATACCCTATTCACCATCAGGCATTCTGTAACCGAGAACAGGCCAATCCTGAGAGTGCACGCGCCGAAGCCGCAGTCTTTGCGATGTTGCGAATGGAGAGGATTGACGTATCCATCTTTGAGAAGCCAAGTAGTGGAGGAGCCGATTTTCTTTGTACCAGCCTGGATGGCTCATTTCTGGTGGAAGTGTCCAGTTTGACCAAAGAGTCAGTCACCGAGCAGCCTGGTCTCAGTCACGTGCCGGCTGAATCGTGTTCTTCATTTGGCTTCCTCACTCACATGATCCGAACGCGGGCTTCAAAGAAAGCCCCGCAGTTATCGACGGTTCAAATGCCTCGACTTCTCGCGGTGACGACTGAACATGAGTGGGGTGCAGCCTTGTTAGGGACACTCGCAGCTGAGGCTACTTTGGTCGGCAATCTGAAAATTGGGTTTACGCAAAATTCCTCCGATCCCGAGCTCAAATCGATGACCGAGTTAGAGGAGGCTGCTTTCTTTCGTTTCACTCACGAGGGTACTGTGGAGGCCTGTCGGCAGAGTATCTCAGGGCTTCTCCTGATCCATATCCTTGCTGATGAGTGCATGGTGCTGGGCATCCTCCATCCGGAGCCACGCTTTAAGTTTGCGATCCAGCATCTCTCTCAGATTCCTTTTTTACGAGTGTGCTGCTGGCCGCCTGTTCAAGGGAGGATTGAGATTGAATGGGTAATCGGTCATCCTCAACCGATTTCAGTGATGCACTGGATAATTGATGAGTAAGCGAGAAAAGGTGAGGAATGCCGTCTAACATAGGCCCTGAGGTGGACGGCAAGTGCATTTTCCGTTTTTGCGATCGTTTTGAGCAGGGTTGATCCTTTCTCCTGCAAGGCCATAAGGTATCCGGATTCATCATAGGGCGTTGCGTTTTTCCAGCATCTGAAGCGGCTTTCCGACATCCTGAAATTTTCGGCAATGTGCTCTCTCAGTCCGGCTCCTTCTGGTGGAAACCTGACTTCCAGAAGCATCCGGACGTTGACACGGAATACGAATGACTGACTCAGCAATTTGTCGCCAGTCCCATACTCCCTGTGAGATTTTACCTCGATGTAGGACTACTTGAAAGTGGCTATGCATCAAATAATGTGCCCAGTATGGTGGTTGTGAATCGGCACGTGCGGAATATTTTGCGACTCAAGGGTTATCAGGTCCACTATGCGGAATTTAGCGGAGGCCACGATTACATCTGCTGGCGTGGTACCTTGGCCGATGGCTTGATCGCGCTCATTGGAACGCGCAAGGAAGCGACCAGTGGAGCCGGGAAAGCGATGCAACGCGGCAAGTAATATCCACCTCAGACCGCCTAACAAGAGATTAGATATCCTTGAATTTTGTATGGGATGCTGAAAAGGCAGAAAACAACTTCAAAAAACACCAGGTGAGTTTTGAAGAAGCGACTACTGTTTTCAGCGATCCATTGTCATTGACGGTTCCTGATCCTGAGCATTCCATCGGCGAGGAACGCTACGTTGACATAGGTCGTTCCAATAATGGACGTATTTTGATCGTCGTTTATTCCGAACGTGAAGGCAATATACGCATTATCAGTTGTCGGAGAGCTACCCGACGAGAACGGAGGTTTTATGAAGAAGCAGAATAAAGTATCTAATGGAAATGACGAGCCTAAGAAGGCGGAATATGATTTTTCTGAAGGGGTGCGTGGTAAACATTATCATGCGCTAAAAGCAGGATATAGTATCACGGTTCATCATGAAGATGGCACGGTAGAGGTTAAAGAAATAAAGCCCATCGAAGGTGCGGTCACGTTGGATCCCGATGTCCGTGCCTATTTTCCGGATTCGGAATCGGTTAATGAGGCATTGCGAGGTCTCATTCGTCTCATTCCTGCTGAACGGAAAGAGGAAGTCATTTAACGGATTCTTGATACCTGTCGCCTAACAACTGCCAGGATCAGACCTCGCTACGCTCGGCTGATCAGGCGAAAGACGTTAGAGCGCATGTGTGGCTGGCGAACCGAGAGAGGAGGGTCATCGAAGTGATACGACTTGTCGGCTGGGTGCTTATCACCACTCCGTTCCTCTTTGGAACTCTAAGGCTCATCACGACCTCCTGCGAGGATTCGCGCTACTTGATTATCGCGGCGGCTGCGTTTGGAGCGACGGGCAGTGTCTTCCCGCGTGCCTTCGCCGCGATGCGGTCGCGAGTGCTCCGCGCAGCGCTCGCCGCTCTTCTTGGAGCGGCCACAGCTGTCGTGACGGCCTTAGTTCTCGGGCACGCTCCGCTCCAGCTGTGGTGGTAGTGGCGATTGGTTTCGCAGGGTGTATCTCGCTCGGGCTCTTCCTGCTCTGGAGTGCCGCACCCTCCGCGGGCTCCCCTCCCGGCGGGAGCATCGGCTAACGACGGCTGGTACTGACCGCCGTAGCTTCGGTGGCGGCCCCGCCACCGCGAGTGTATGAACGGCAGCCGCAAAGCCCAACGTTAGGTGCTTCCTGTCGGTATTTGTCTGATCCGGCAAAACCCAAAGTACTTGACGAAAATAAACTTTTTGTTTATTTTCTTCCATGTGATTCGCTCATTTGGCGATACCGAACCCCAACGATTCTTTACTACCGGAAAGTCGCGCCGTTATCCGCCCTCTATTTTGACCAGGGCAGCGATGCGTCTCACGCAGGTGGACTCTGCTACGCAATTGGACGACCTGTGACTACCGAAGTCGAATCACTTGGAAGCTTTGAAAGGTGACCGCGTAGGATTGTGGAGCATCCGTATTAACGACCAGTGGCGGGTATGTTTCCGGTTTGAAGGTGGGGAAGTTTTCGAGGTTGAAATCGTCGATTACCACTGATTGGAGTGTTGTTATGAATAAGAACGGATTGCCACCGATTCATCCCGGCATGTTTCTACGGGAAATACTGGATGAGTTAGATATAACTCAAGCGGCATTTGCTCGTACGATCGGCGTTTCCTCGATGCGCATATCGCATGTCGTAAACGGCTCACGGCCGGTGACAGCAGAACTTGCGCTCTTGTTCGGTCAGGCGTTCGGACAGTCGGCGCAATATTGGCTCAATTTGCAGACGGCTTATGATTTGAAGACGACGGAGACAGCTATAGCCGAACAATTGAGAACTGTTCCCCGGTTGTCGCATGTTTGAAGAAGCGGCAGTTCCTCGGTATGGGGTGAACTGCCGTCCCATAGAGCTTATCTTAAAACGGATGATTCAAGCACCTAACATCCACTGCAACGACTGTAGCCGACGCCGATGGCTATCGCGTCCGGTTCCCTCACTCTCTTTGCTCGTTCGGCACGGCTAAACGGCAGGGCGTTATACATTAAAAAACATCACCATAATCAGAGTGATTTTATGACAAAAACCATCATTTAATTCTTGCGACTTTAACGTTTGGAGTTGTCGGTGGGTGGGCTGAGGAGGAAGATGATCAAAACGAATCTGTAGTCGGATGTGAAGGCTAATATCCTAATCAAAAGAATTCGTTGTACATTTTTCCATATTCCGTGGGTTCCAGTTTTGTTGTAGGGCAGGGAAATTGTACCGATGGATCTCACAGTGATGATCAGAAATATGCATACGATTTTGATATGCCTGTAGGTTCTAAGGTCATTGCGTCGCGTGCTGGTACCGTCCTTGCGGTTGAAGAAAGATTTGTTGACGGAAATCGAACTCCTGGTAAGGAAAACTTTGTGCTAATCCAACATAGCGATGGGACAGTCGCAGGATACTATCACCTCACACAAAATGGAGCGTTAGTCGAAGAAGGGAGCTGTGTAGATTTAGGTTCTGAAATTGCCATTAGCGGAGATACCGGAGATAGCTCTGAGCCGCACCTTCATTTTGAAGTTCTTGATTGTCGAGACGGTGATACACAACCCATAAACTTTCGAAATACCCGTGCCCACACAAATGGTCTTTTTGAAGGACAAAGTTATGAGGCGCTTCCTTTCTAAATATGTATAACAAGTTGATCAACTCTTACGCTAAAGCATGCTGGAACACCGCTACGCGGCGCCCGTTATCTCCACGTTGGGTACCCCACTTACACAACGGGAGGGAACAATATGGGCTGGAGACGGATCATCCTTCTTATGGCAGTGCTGGGTACATGGAGGGCGCGCCCGCGCCGCAGGTACCGACCACGGTCCAGTGGAGCGACACCGCGGCGAAAGAAGGGCAATGACGGGAGGAATTTGATTTGTGATCACCGATATTTCCGATCGCGCGTTTTCTTTTCATAAGCAGTATTCCATCTGTGACATGTTAGGGCTTAACCTGACACATCCACGATTTCTCATCGACCACATTGACCTTGGTCGGCGTCAGAACGATACTTGTCGGGGAGATTTTATCAAGTTTAGGGAATGGGGTGTCGGGGTCGTCATGTGCAAAGGCGGTCCGGCGCTGTATGACGGCAATTTCGCTTCCGTCTGGCCCTCTCTGCCGGAATACCGTCCGGGGCGCGAAAACCGCGAACCCATGTATCTTTCTTCCGCGTTTAAAAATCCGACGCTGGTAACGCTTGCCGTGCTCGACCGATTTTTGTGCGATGTCGAACGTCATCCGGATAAAGTGACACTGGTTCGATGTTATCAGGATATCGAGACCGCGCGCCGCGAGGGGAAGACCGCCGTGCTCATGGGATCCAACCGAAGCGACTGGTTTGGCGACGCACCGGGTGTGTTGCGTATGTTTGCCCGTTTGGGGTTGCGCATGATCACCCTCAATCAGTCGGGGCGCGAGATCGGATACGACGGGTACGACGACGCCCGTTCCGGCGGAAGGCTTACCGAGACGGGCGTATGCATGATACGGGAGATGAACCGCTGTGGTATTCTGATCGATCTGGCGCATACCGGCGACGTATGCAGTCTCGACATCGTCGAAACGTCGGAAAAGCCGGTGGTAGATACGCATTCCAACCCACGGACACTGGATCCGTCGCCTCGCAACACGTCCGACGAGGTCATGAAAGCCATCGCGGCTTCCGGCGGCATGCTCGGTATCATGCCGCCTATCTCACGGCCTCCGGGTGAGCGACCCTACGAAGGCGTGGCCGTCCATGAACTCGAAAAAACTCTGCGGTATATTCGGTATGCGGTGGATGTGATGGGGATCGAAGGAGTAGGAATCGGCACACATTTCAACACGGCCTGTATGTCGTGGATTACCGATGCGCTACTGAGAGATGGGTTTACGGACCGGGATGTCGCCCGGATCATGGGTGAGAATTATCTACGGGTGCTCCAGGAGATTCTACCGGATGCCTGATGTTTTCACGGCGGTTGCGCCGTTTTTAGAACCTATTGGCAACTGTGAAACCCATCCGTCTGAGTCGTTCGGGTTTTCTACCTTGTGAATTTGGGCAGTACTTCGGTACCGAACCACGCCAGATCCCGAAGGATGATGTCAGGGGGCATCGCCATGGCTCCGGCGCCAACAACGATTCGCTCCAGACCGGGAAACCGGTTTTCGATTTCGGATAGGCATTCGAATACATGCTCCGGAGGACCGCATATCCAACTTCCTGCGCGGACCATGTCCCGGATGGTCGGAAGACCCGCTGTCGGCGCCTGTAAAGGGTCGAAAGTCGCCTGAATCTGCGTTTCGGTGAGACCGGGCATCATGCGTAGCGGGGCCAGCACTTTGACCTGTTCTTCGTACCATGTGGTCGCCTCTCGGATCGCCTGTTCCTGCGTGTCGGCTAAATGCACCTGCACCACGATAGCCAACCCTTCGCCCGGCAGCGTTTCGCGCCCGGCGCGGTGTAGCGCTTCCCGCCATTTCTTGACGATCTCATCCATGCGTCCCCCACTCGGTACGACCCCCTTGATGCCATGCCGAATCATAAAGTCGATGCCACGCGGACTGACGCTGACGATGGGCTGCCAGCATTCCACGGGACCACGAGGACGCGGCACCAAGGCGATTTCTTCTAGGATCCTCCCCCGGTGGACCACTTCGGGGGGAAGACGGTAGTATGTGCCGTGATGCGAAAACGACGGGTTGTTCCATGCCTTGAAAACGATTTCCACCTGTTCCTCGAAAAGCGCGCGATTGGCTTGGTCGTCGTCGAGGGGCGAGCCGAGCGTTTCGACTTCGCGGGGGATATAGCCGCGTCCGATTCCAAAACGAATCCGTCCTCCGGTAAGCCGGTCCGCCATGGCAAAATCTTCGGCAAGTCGAAGCGGATGCCATGCGGGAACGATGTTGAACATGCTACCGAAACGGAGTTGTTGCGTCTTTCCAGCCAGATACACGGCCAGCATCGGTATGTTGGGTATTATACCGTATCCTTCGCGCTGAAAATGATGTTCGGCAAACCACAGCGTATCGTATCCGGCACGGTCCATCGTCCGCGCAAGATCGAGCGCTATGTCGAAGACCGAGGCGAGGTGTTCGTCGGATTCGCTTCGTTCGTCTACAGGAAGCCCGGCAAATCCGATATTCTGCAGGGCGACATGGCCGCCGTAAAAGTAGTCGAATCGCATCGTCATGGTTGTTTCACGATTTGTACGGCGTTTCGGGTCTGTTCGTCCCAGTCCGGCTCCGCCGGGTGTCGGGGTGCCCACGCTACGGACATATAGCCGTTTTCGACTACGAGCGTTCCTTGACAGGTAAGATCGGTCTCGGCAGGGCGAGGTTGAAGTCCCATGTACGCCTCGAAAACCGGGTCGTTGCCGCTTGCCAGAATGACGTGAGGATCGCCGCCGTGGACGGGTACGCCAAAGGATTCGGCAAGTTGCGCCTGTTTGACCTGGCCTGTGATCCCGATGCCGCGCTGACGGACGATGTCCGCGGCTTGCAAGGCAAGATACGGGGCGGTGTTAAAGGGCTGACCACCGATCGCACCAATCCATTCGAGCGTAAGCACGGGCAGGTCCAGCGCCGCGCACAGCTTGCGCAAGCTCATGATGTCGTAGTCCTGAAGCGGTTCTTCGATCCATTCGTACTGAAGCCGCTCCAACGCGCGTCCTATACGGATCGCCTCTTCGCAGGTGTACGACTCCACCGGATCGTGAAACAGCATAAATCCCTTGCCCATCGCGGCACGCAGTTCGGTCGCCATCTCGATGTTGTTTTTGACGCCTCGATACCAGTGGTCCTTACCCCCCTTGAACCCCTGTTCACGGCACCGGACCGCACTCGTCACGATATCGTCTATCGTAGTGCCACCGATAAGTCCGTAGGCGGGGACCTGTTCTCGGCACCCTCCCAGGAGTTTGTAGATCGGGAGACAAGCATAGCGGCTTGCCAAGTCCCAGAGCATTCGGTCGATGACGTCCAACAACCGTCGGCCGGTATAGTGAAACCGCTGTGCCATCCAGAACCGTTGCCAGACCAGTTCGCGGTCAAAAACATCGACGTCTATGAGCATGTGTCCGTAGCGGGCATGAAAGGCGTGGGCTTCCCACACCAGTTCTTCGACGCTGAACCCCCATGAATAGGTCGTGTAGGCGTCCATGTCTCCGTCGGTGATTAGTCTAAGCGTCATGACATAGCTTCGGGATGGGGCGTCTGCTTTGATTTCGATGTCCGGCGAGGGCAGACCTGCTCCGCCGGAATGGGTGAATACACCCGAATATCCGGGTGCTACGGGCATGATAAACCCGCGCACTGCCGATTCGGAACGGAGAACAGGTGTCGTTTCCGTGATATAAAAGACAATATCTTTGATCAGCATGAAGCCCTGCTCCCTTTCCCATTAGATATTATGTTCTATTTTCCCGAATGTGTTTTCGAGACATTGGCGAACTCTTTCCACTCCGTCCATATCGCGTGGCTGAAACGGCGACGTAAAAGCGTCAGGATACAACCCGTACAGGTATAGCGCCGCCTTGACGCTAAACAACCAACCTAACTCAACGGCTTTGCCAAGCCACGGGTCTTCATACCGGAAGACCATCTGCCAAGCGTCGTCATATCGGCGCTCGACAAGCAGACGATAAAACGTTAGCGCGATATCGGGGCGAAACGGCGCGATAGGACACAAATATGCGGGCGAACCGATCTGATAGCCAAAGGCAAAATTGCGCATCTGACCGCCGCTAATCACCGCAAAATCGCAACCTGTCGTTGCCCGGATACAGTCGTAGTAATAGTAAAACTGGTCTTCGTCGTTTTTCATGCCCACGATATGGGGGCGTTTGGCCAGCGCCGCCACGACATCCACCGGAACCGCGCCGCCTCCCCCGCTGTTGCACCACAGCAACAACGGAATCGACGAGGCATCCTCTATCGCGTCGAAATATCCGACAAATCGGACGGGATCCGATTGCACTCCCCATGGGTTGATCTGCACCTTTACTGCGTCGGCGCCGACACGGTCCGCATGGGCGAGAAAATTTTGGCAGGTCTTGGGCGGCCACAATCCGGTAGCGGTAATAAACAGCGCCCGTCCGTCAATCTCCTCGGCCAACTCGGCGGTCAATCGATAGATGTCCTCGTCGCTGATCCACGCATACTCGCTGCTTCCATACGTCAGCAACAACACCGGAACGCCCTGCTCGCACAGCCAGGCGGCATACCTCCGCACCGCCCCGTAATCGACTTCGCCATCGGGTGTAAAACACAGATTGATCGGAACCACCGGTCCTTTGAGCCGGTTTACTACTTGAATACCTCGATCCATAGCATTTCCTCTCCTGTTTTGGGTCAAAACCCACCCGTCGAAAGCAACACAAGCGTACAGGCTTCCTCCACCCGGATACCTTTCTGTTCCAGTCGTTTCATCAGAACCGGATTCTCAGCGCCGGGGTTGAAAATCACCCGTCCGGGACGCAGATGCAAGATAGCCTCGGCAACCGACATCGAAGCCTCCAAAGACACATACACGGTCAGGGTATCGACCGGCTCGGTTACCTCATCCAAAGAAGATACGACAGGAAGTCCTTCGATGATCTTCTCGACAGGATGCACCGGCGTCACCCGGTAGTCACGTTGCAACAGCATCCGCACCGCCCGGTTGGCGTATCGCTCCGGTTTCGAACTTGCGCCTAAGACTACAATATGGCGTTTCATAGGAGTTTTACGGTTGAAAATCAGTACGTCCCGCCCTCGTGTGTTCCGGCGGGGCAGTACAGACAGACGATGTTGCGCCGGGGAAGACCGTTTACCAAGTTCTCGCCCCGGTGGGGTAGATGGCTGATTAAGATAACAACGTCTCCCGCTGCCGGATATAGTTTTACTTCGGGACCAAACGGCGCGTCTCCGGTATCGGGTCGAAACGCCGGGGCAGTCAACACTTCCGGACGACGGTGCGCGCCGGGTGGTACTTTGAGAAACCCCGTCTCCGGTGTCAGCGTATCCAGATAAAAGGTGGTATGCGCGCAAACGTGAGGCGGGTGGACCGGTCGCTGGTCCGGCGGCAACGAACCGTATGCTATCCAGCGGGCGTCGTCCCAATGCCACGGCTGACAGTACGCACCGGGCGTTTTATGCCCCGCCAGCCGGTAGAAAACATAATCTGCCTTTAGCGTGTGAGCCAGTATGCCATTCACCCCCGGGTGACGGATCAGCTCCGCAAACACCGGATCACGGAACGACGCATGCGTATATACTTCGTTGCCGTCACCTGCGCGCCGATCGGGCTGTCCTATGGCGTCATAGGCGTTCCGGATGCGTTCTAACTGGTCGGCAGACAGCGCCCCTCGGACCACAAGATACCCATCCTGCCAAAGTCGCTCGGCATATTCGGTGTCGGTCATCTCAGCACGCTCCCGGAACCTATCCGTTGATGTTACCCTTATACTTCAATCCAAAATCCCTATCACGCTTTCTCCGGAAAAGGTAGTCCCACGCGCGCCCGCACATTGGGCGGTCTCAGAATGGCACGCTGAAGATCGGTCGTCGCCAGATCGCGGTAGTGCGCAATGGTGTCAAAACTCTCCCATGCGGCATGCCCCGGCGCGTATTTGTACAACAGCGCCCGAAAACGACGATCCGACTCCCATCGGCGAAGCCCAAAAGAAAGCGCTTCCGTATAGATCAGCGCATCGCCCGCCCGAAGAACCGGATTTACGACCAAGTGCGAGTCGATGGAAGGGCGGTAATGTACGTTGGCCTTATGGCTCCCCGGCACACAAACAAATCCGCCTGTACCGCCGTCCTCCGGCTCAAGCACGTACATCACGACGATCATGCCGTGTACATACGTCCGTTCGTTCCCGGGTTAGGCGGAGCGTCGCCCGGCGGATAGGCGGATACCCACTGATACTCGTGCTGGCCATGATCGGACCTTGATCCGGTCGTCAGATGGCCCGAAGCCTCGCTTGACCGGGTCATCTCGATGCCATAGGCATGGTCGAGCCGGAGCCAGTTGTTGAGCATATGATGGATGATCCACAGGGTCCGGGGGCGAGCCATCAGGTCCATAAAAAACGAATCGCGTTCCATAAACCCGAACGAGTACGGATAGTGGGGATACGGGGTCTTCTCCTGTGGACAATCCCCCAGAATATCGCCGCTCCGGCGTACTTCCTCCGGCGACAACATCTCCCGATAGACGATATAGCCGTTCAGATCGAATTCGTATATCTCCGCTTCGGTCATATAGAAGTCTCGTCTGTTAGAAAATGTGCGTAAGGGGACGGATGGTACAGAACCTCGATGGTCTTAGCCTGGAGCAAAAGGCCGGAAAATACCATAAAACTACCCTTCCCTTATGTCAACAGGAAACGCGGTTTGGGGCGCGCGATACAACGGGTTGGAGCTTGACACGAGAGGCTACAAGGCGCTTTTTAGCCCAAAATTCAAATTCAAAAATCCAAAATGGACCTATTATGCTCAACACCTCTCCTTTTCGTCTCGAAGCGCTTGTAGATTTTCCCGACGACGCTCTTGCCGCCGGACAACCACTGACACCTGCCCACCTCGACGCCATGATGGCCCGCCTGGCGGCGTGCGGCGTGCGCCGGGTAAGCTGGGCCACCTACGGCGACGGTCACGGCGGATATTTTATTCCGAGCGGGCTTGATGCCCAGTGGGCCCAATACGCGGAAACACTGCGGATACTGGAAAACCCGCTTCGCGTGGCCGTAGAGGCCGGTCATCGACACGGCATAGAGGTATACGGCTATTTTAAACCCTATGAGACCGGTGCGGCGCTTGTTTTTCCCGACGGATCCCCGGAAGCGCGCACCTATGGGCGTCTCTGGCAGGTAGGCGGATACCTGACTTGGCTCGACCCGTTTGTCGTCAATCACCCCGATCTACGTATCCGGCGGCGGACCGGCGACTTGCGTCCCGGTGTCGAACATGCGCCTGTATGCGCCATCCGGCTTGCCAAACAGGACGACAGCCCGACACGGCTCACCGGCGAACGTCTCCAAATATGGACCAGCCCTCAAAATTATCGCTATCGCCGAGCGGATGTCTCCTTCCAAACCCGTGAAGCCATAGAACCCGCTCCTGCCGACGTATACGATGTGGACGGCAACATAGTCACCCGAAAAGACGCACCTGTCCGCACCTTGACCCTGTCCGGTTTTACGCTTGAAGATCCCTATATTCTCATCACGACTGATTTCAAAGATGGCTCCGGTGATTTTAAAAACACAGGGTTGGCCCTTATGACCGCCTTTGACGCCCAAGGGCGCGAGATTCCCGGCGTGTTTGCCTCGGGCGCGGCCATCTGGGAAGGCGACCGTGTGGACTTCCGATCATGGGGGTTGATTTTCGATATGGGTTGGACGCGCCAGACGGTCTGTCTGGATACCCCAAACGATGGCGCATCGGAAAAGGTGGGTTACGGGGCGGGGCGTAGCGGTCTTATCGCCTTTTCACGCGGTCGCAACGAATATCTGCCCGGTGCGTTGTGCGAAACCGATCCCGATGTGCAGGCGTTCTGGCTTTCATGGGTCGACGAGATGATCGCCGCCGGTGTCGACGGAGTGGATATGCGGGTCGAAAACCACAGCACGCATACCGATTACCCGGAAGAGTACGGGTTCAACCCGGTTGTGCTCGACCTTGCGGAACGCCGCAATCCCAACAACCCGTATGCAACGGTTCCGGAGGTGCGCGGCGACGCCTATACAGCTTTTCTCCGCGAAGCGAAACGACGGATACACAGCGCCGGAAAACGTATGCGAATCAATCTCAACGTGGACTTTTTCCGCCCCGACCCGCCTGCTAGCCGGTTACCCGCCTATCCGCTCAACATCCGCTTTGACTGGATGCGGTGGGTCGAAGAGGGATTGCTGGATGAGGCCATCCTACGGTTTTTTCATCTGCCGTTTGATGGTATTTTTGACGATTCCGTGGCACGGGCGATGTGCGATGCCTGTAGCCGTAAACATATTCCTGTTGTGGTAAATCGATATGTCAACGATCGCTACGAAGAGGAGTTCGACCAAATCACACAGTCAGGTCGTTTTGACGGATTTATCCTATATGAAACGGCCGTTTTTCTCAAATTAGAAGAAACGGGCTGGCAGATGACAAGCGTTCCGGTGGAAAAGGTTTGTCGGAAAATGTCACGCACATAGTCCTGCCGCCGATGATGGCCCGACCTAATACGTGGCCCTGCCGCCGCTGAGATCGAATACGAAACCCGTGTTGAAACTCGCCTCTTTTGAGACGATCCATGCGCTCAGCGAGGCGACTTCTTCCAGAAGTCCCAGCCGTTTCATGGGAATCTTGTCGGTCATGTATTTGATCTGCTCCGGTGGAATATCGTCCAACATGGCGGTTTTGATCACCGCCGGGGCCAACCCGTTGACCGTGATACCGGTTTCGGCAAACTCTTTGCCAGTCGCCTTGACCAGTCCGACGACACCTGCCTTGCTGGTCGAATACGCCGACATCCCGGCGTTGCCTTCTTTGCCCGCAATGGAGGCGATAAGCAGGATACGCCCGTAGTTACGCGGGATCATGACCCGCAAGGCATGTTTGGTCATAAAAAACGACCCGATCGTGTTGACCCGAACGACCCATTCGAAACCGTCGCCATCTACTTCCGAGGTTTTGATACCGGATGGTCCTACGATACCCGCGCAGTTGACCATGATATCGACCTGCCCGTGCCGGGTCATCACCTCACGAAATCCGGCCTCTACCGAAGTCTCGTCCGATACGTCCACTACATGACAAGAGACCGAAACGCCCTGGGCGGTTAGGTCTTTCTCCGCCGCGATCATTTTGGCTTCGTTGACGTCGAACAGGGCGATGGCTCCGCCCTCCGCGCCGATCCGGCCTGAGATGGCCCGGCCCAGTCCATCCGCTCCGCCCGTAATCACCGCCGTCTGTTGTACGAATCGTCGCTCCACATCCTTCTCCTTTGTACCTGTTGCTCCGTCCATGTTGTATGGCTACAACCTGTTTGCTATCTGGCTGTAGCGTCCTATCTCCGCGTATCGTCCGTTGTCGCTTATCAATCGCTTGTCGGTACGTCTTCGATACAGACGTGGGAAAACGCCACCGGTGTCTATCGTTCGGGTTTGTGGTTGTCGTTGGAGCCGATCGGTCCCCACGCCCAGCCGACGCCGGTTTTCCCGCCGTTCAGGTGTAGTTGCTGGTAACGCGCAAAAAAGATGCGCCATACGTCTCCATCCTGTGGCGGCAGGGGTCTGCCGTTGGCCAGCCATCCCATCCCCGACCACGGAAACGCCAGTTCCGCCGTCCATCCGCGGTGCGGTTCGGTGGTATCGTTGATCCGGCCGTCTATATGTACCGCTGTTCGAAGCCCCGGAAAGTCCCAGTCAGGAAAGGCCCAACGGTTACCGCGTGGATGACTGCCACGCCAGAAATGCTCGCCGCTCCGGTCGTGGTTACCTCCGAAAGTGACGGCTTCGGGGCGGAATACGTCGAATTCCGGCACATCAAACTTGCCGCCACGGTGGTAGGCGTCTTTCCAGATAAAGAACACATAGTAGACCGTTCCGAGCGCGTTCATTTCAAACTCGTAATAGGTGTCGCCGCCGTCGATAAAAACCTCGATGTCGTTTTCAAGAAAAATGATCGCGTCGCGCTGGGTCATGCGGGCTTCCGGGTAAGGTTCTTCCACCCGGAAGGCGATGTATAGATAGGTATCGTCCCACAGCGCGGCGACACGCGTGTCGTATACGGCGGGATGGCCGTCGATCACGTCGCAAAACCGCGGCGACCAGATGGCGTGTTGCCAGACGTCCTTGTCGAGACGTCCGTCGATATGAATCGGCCGGCGGGTGCGGTAACACCGATAGGGCGTTGTGTCGGTATCGGAAGAAAGCGACATGCGGTCTCCTTGGGAACGGGGTGGGGTGGCCGCGGATAAAGGACCGCTTACCGGAGTCTATAAAAAAACCGCCCGTTTCGATGTTGTCAACGGGCGGCGGGAGGGTGGACAACGGGAGTCGAACCCGTGACCTTCAGAGCCACAGTCTGACGCTCTAACCAACTGAGCTATGCCCACCACGAAAGGGTGTCTGCTACACACGATGGCCGTCTAATATAGCAGGCGACGATGCGCCATGTCAAGCATTTTCTTCCCGCAACAGAACGGCGGTCCGCTCAGTTGGGCACGTTTGCCGGACAGGGCGGCGGATAACGTTTGGTGTGTCTATTGCGGGTGTTCGTCTGTGGGTTTGCGTATCGAAAAGACGCGGGATTACAGGGTTAGTACAGCCAGTTTACGGCTTCGCGCATCGGGAGCCGGAGCGCCGTCTTCGCCGGTGTAACGGTAACGTCGGCCACGGTAATACCGGCGTTGAGGGTTTGCGTGTCGTAGTGCAGATCGAAGACGTCTTCTGTTCCGCCGATGCGGGAGATGCGTATACGGGAGGGTCGCCAGACGTTTTTACGTTTTACATACTCCTCGAACGATGTGACGCTCGACACGCCCCCGTCGGTCATCTCCTCACGCATGACGACGGATCGGGCGGGGTCTATCCATAGCCGACGCGAGACATCGGTCGCCGAGTCCCGTACGGAAATACAGGCCAACGGCGGCTCCCATCGGTATTCGGCAATAGGCCCGGTATATCTGGAAAGATCGATCAGACCGATGGTCGCCGTTTTAAGATCGGCCGCCGGGAGGTCGAGACCCGGTATGGGGGTCGTTCGGTCGTCAGGGTGGCTTTCGAATACGACGTTCTGAGAGGGATAATAGAGCCGGACCCGGTCGTTTTCCATCGTAAGGATGGCCATGATTTGAAAAAGCGGACCGGGAATGTCGATACGAAGATGATCGGGGTGCCGGTACTGGATACGCGCGGCCACCTGGCCTTTGTAACCGTTGAATCGTGCGTTTACGCGGGCGCTGCCTTTGAAGTCCCGGAGACGTTCCGATTCTCGACGGACTCTTTGCAGCAACACGTCGGGCGATACCGGTTCCGGACTGAGGGGTTGGGAAGTACACCCGAAAAGGGTCAGTGCCAAAAACGGTAACAACCAACACCGGAGCATATTAGCGTTGTTCGGCATCCTTTATTTTCTGGCGGATTTTTTGTATCTGTTCTTCGGTAGCGTCGAGTTTCAGCGCTTGTTCCCAGTGTTTGACGGCGTGGCGCGGAGAACCCAGGTCGTTGACGATATCGCCCATGTGGTCGTGGATGGTGGCGCTTTCCCCGTCGTATTGCAACGCTTTCTCGATATATTTGCGTGCTTTTTTAGCCTGCCCCAGTCGATAGTACACCCAGCCGAGACTATCCAAAAAAGCACCGTTGTCCGGTGTCTGCTCAACGGCTTTTTCGATCATCACCCGCGCTTCTTCGAGACGAAGCCCTTTATCCGCCAGAATATAACCCAGATAGTTGAGCGTATAGGGATCGTTCGGTTCCGTTTTTAGCGCGGATTCGAAGGTGGCTACCGCCTGGTCGAACTGCCCGGACTGGTCGTACGATTGTCCCAAAAGAAACAGAATGCGTGGGTTGTCGGGAAATTTCTCCAGTCCCGCTCGGGCGACTTCAATGGCTTCCGTATACTTCTTTTGTTCGGTATGGGCGTAGCCCAGATAAAACCAGAGTTCAGGATCGTTGGGAACCGCTACCGTGCCCTTTCGAAAAATCTCTATACTGGTATCGTAGTTTTTTTGGCGCATCTGGACGACCCCGAGATTTACCCATGCACGGGAGTCGCCGCGATTTCGTTCGATGACCCGCTCAAACTGCGCCGTTGCCTGATCGTAGTTTTTCCGGGACATATAGCTCACGCCGAGATACAGGTTCAAGTCCGGGTGATCGGGCAAATAGGTCATGGCCTGTTGGATGATGTTTTCCGCCTCGGTGTGTTTTTCTTGTCGCATGTAGGCAAGGCTCAGGTTGATCCAGCCACGGGTATCCGTTTTGTCGAGACTGATCACCCGCTGAAACTGTTCTATCGCCGGGGCGTAGTGGTTGTCGTCCAAATATACGTCCGCCAAGTTGAGCCGAAGGTCCACATTTTGCGGCAATACGGACAACCCTTCTTCAAACGTTTTGATGCCTTGTTTTCGGTTTCCCTGATCGATATAGGCATAGGCCAGCGACATCCAACTCCGGGGATATTTTTTGTCTATAACGAGCGCATTTTTGAACTGTTGTATGGCCTGTTTATGATTTTTGTCGTCCAAGTAGACCGATCCGAGATAAAGAAACAGGTCGGGGTCGGTGGGGATCAGCTTGATGGCCTGATGCAACACGGATATCGCTTCGCTTTTGCGTTCCTGTCTGCGGTAGACCAGACTCAGATTGATCCAGCTTCCCGCGTCCGCCGAGTTGAGGTTCGCGGCCTCTTGAAATTCCAGCGCGGCACGGTCCAGTTTTTCCTTCTCCAAAAACACAAGTCCGAGCGTTCCGTGCAAGTCGGCGTTGCGCGGCATTTTTTGAAGCCCTTCGAACAACAGCGTTTCGGCTTCTTCCAACCGCTCATTGCGTCGGTATGCGTTTGCCAGATCGAGCCAGTGACGCGGTGTCGCCGGATCGTGGTCCAACACTTGGCGAAATTCCGTTATGGCTTCGTTTGTGCGACGCATAAACGTCAACACTTCGCCGAGTCGTTGACGGATCGCCATTTCGTTGTTGGGTTTCAACGCGAGTATCTCCCGGTATTCGTCGATGGCCTTGCCCCACTGTTGTTGTTTTTCGTAAATCTGGGTCAGACCGATATGCGCGCGCAGCGAGTTGGGGTATTCGTCGAGCACTTTCTGAAACGCGACGATCGCCTTGTCCGGCATGTTGTGCGATAGATAGGTTTCGGCCAAACGGAAATGAAGATCGGCGGATCGGGGAATCAGTCGTCCCAGTGCTTCGAGCGATTTCAACAATAGCGTGTCGTCTTTTGCGGTTTCAGCGATTTCGGCGAGGGCAAAATGCGCCTCCACATTGTCCGGATCGAGCGCGGTTACCCGTTTGAATGCCTGACGCGCTTGCTCGGTACGGCGAAGATCGTTATGACATTTGGCAAGGACGAGCAGGGCCGCCACGTTGTCAGGGTCCAGCAAAAGGGTTTTTTCGGCGTAGGCCTGTGCTTCCTTGCGTTGCCCGGTTTGATAGTAATCGACAGCAAGCGCGGAAAAGATGGCGGGCGACGAAGAGTCGTAGCGTACAGCTTCGAGATATTCCCGGATGGCGCTTACCAGATCGTTCTGGGCATCGAAAAGACCGCCCCGACCAAAATGTTCAAAGGCGCGTGCCGCGGCGTCTTCTTGGGCCAGCACCGGAGGCGCCGAAAAACTATGTGCCGTCCACAAGCAGATCGCCATGACAAGCGTCGATACGATCCCGCGCACCCGCCCATTCTGTATCGCGCTCATGAAAAGCTCCCTGTAAAGACTACCGCAGAATGCGGGAGACGTCGTTATATAGCACGAAAACCATGATGACAAGCAGCAGGGCCATGCCGGTCTGCTGCCAGATGAGTCGTTGACGCAACGAAAGCGGACGACGGATCAACCCTTCGACACCGAGGATGAGCAACTGGCCGCCGTCCAGCGCCGGAATGGGCAAAAGATTGAGTATGGCCAGATTGATGCTCAGAAAAGCCATAAAACCGAAAAGGCTTCCCGCACCCCGCTGTGCGCTTTCGCCGGCCATCTTGGCAATAGCAAGCGGTCCCCCTACCGTATCCGTGGAAACTTCCCTACTCACCAGTTTTTTGACAAAGGTGATGATAGTCCACGAAACACCGACCACCTGAAGACCTGCATATTGTATCGCTTCTATCGGACCCACTGGGCTCATGTGCAGATGGTCTTCCTGGGTGATCCCGATCCTGCCCACCTTCATCATTTCGCCGTTTTCGGGGTTTACATCGTCGGCTATATCGGGCACGATGCTTGCCTCGAAGGGTTTTCCGTCTCTACGCCATGCGATGACCGTCTCGATACCCGGTCTGGTTTTTATCATATTGACCATTTCATACCATTGCGTAATTGGCTGACCGTCCACCGAGACGATCGTATCGCCGGGCCGCAGGTCCGCCCTCTCCGCAGGAGAACCCGACAAAACGGTGCTGACCGTCGATGCCCTGAAATAATCCAATCCTTTAAGACGCGCCGCCGGATCCGACAGGGTCCCGAAATCGACCGTCGTCGTCGTTTCGACCCCCGCTCGCGCATAACGGACCGAAAAACGCGATAGCGTGGATTCTGCGAATCCTTTCTGCACCTCGTCCCATGTCGTTACCGGTTTTCCGGCAATCTGCGTAATCCGGTCGCTCACCGTCAACCCCGCCGCATCATACGGGCTTCCCCCGTTGACGCGACCGATAGTAGTTGTGTCGATCAGGGCAACTCCGACAAAAGTGAGAAATATCCAAAAGACAACAAAGGCCAACAGGAAGTTCATCATTGGACCGGCGGCGATGACAAACGCACGGGCGCTCAACGACTTTGACTGAAATTCCCACGGTTCGCCCTTCATATCCTCCGAGTCGGGATGTTCACCGGCCATTTTGACGTACCCGCCAAGCGGAACCCACGAAATACAGTACTCCGTATCACCTACAGTCTTACCGATCATTTTGGGTGGAAAACCGAGCGAAAATCGCTCGACTTTGATCCCCATGCGTTTTGCCGCCAGAAAGTGGCCGAGTTCGTGTACGAATACGAGCAATCCAAGCACAAACACGGCCGACAAAATCGTAATCAACATATACCTCCTGCGGTTTCTCTAAGACACATCCGACCATTTGTAAGGTAACACCCGACATAACGGGTTGCCAAACCGTTTTTATACTAACGCCCACCTATGGCTTTGGGTTTCCGGTTTTTTGCCGACATCCAGACGACGGTTAGGTTTTCCCGGTGTGCAGTCGTTCGCGACAAAAGGTGCGTGCCCATGCGTCCGCCGTCATGACGTCGTCGAGCGTCAACCCGTTTCCCGTGGAAGACGGATAGGTTCGAGTATAGACGGACAACGCCTCGTCGATCAAAGCAGGTATTTGGGTAAAGTTGGCCTCCTGCTCCAGAAAGGCGCTGACGGCGATTTCGTCGGCGGCGCTCAACACGGCGGGCAAAGTATGGCCTGCCTGTCCGGCGCGATAGGCGAGGTCCAAACAAGGAAATTTTTCTCTGTCCGGCGGTTGAAAAGTCAGTTGCCATGTCTGTCTGAGATCGAAACGGGGCCAACCCGCCTCCAGCCGTTCGGGATAGGCCAGCGCATACTGGATGGGAAGCCGCATGTCCGGCACGCCGAGTTGCGCCAGAATCGCCCCGTCCTCCATCTCCACCATGGAATGGATGATCGACTGAGGATGGATTACCACGTCGATGCGGGAAAACGGAAGCCCGAACAACCAGTGGGCTTCCAAGACCTCGAAACCTTTGTTCATAAGCGTAGCCGAGTCGATGGTCACTTTGCGGCCCATGGCCCATGTAGGATGCGCCAACGCCTCGCCAGGGGACATGCGGGTCAGGTGTGCAGGATCGGTACGCAGAAACGGCCCACCCGATGCCGTCAAGATGATCCGGTGTATTCGGTCCCGGTCCTGACCGGCCAGACACTGGTGAATCGCGCTATGTTCGCTGTCTACCGGCAGAATCTCCACCCCCGCCCGGCGTGCGGCAGCGGTTACGATCTCGCCTGCCATCACGAGAATTTCCTTGTTGGCAAGCGCAATGGTCTTTTTAGCCTCGATGGCGCGTAGGGTAGGGAGAAAACCGGCACTTCCAGGCAATGCGCTGACGACGATGTCCACCTCCGGATGTGTCACCACGTCGATCAAGCCCTCAAGACCGGTACGAACAGACGGACGGCCATGATAATTCGGTAGTTCCGCTGCAAAACGCTCTTCCATGACAGCAGCGATTTGGGGTCGAAACCGGGCGATCTGCTCGCTAAGGAGTGCGGATCGGCTGTTGGCGGTCAAACCGACGACCGTGAACCGGTCGGGGAATCGGGCGATCACGTCAAGGGTCTGTACGCCCACCGAACCTGTGGAACCGAGGATGGCGATACGCTTCATCTTATTGTCCGGGGTTTCGGGCTATAGAGAGACACGGACGGCAAATTCCGTAAGATAGTAATATACACACGGGGCGACAAATAACACACTGTCAAAGCGGTCCAGCACACCCCCGTGACCGGGGATGATATGCGATGAGTCTTTGATGCCTGCGTCGCGTTTGAGCACCGACTCGGCAAGGTCGCCCGTCTGAGCCACCACGCTACCGATCGTGCCGAGCAGCAGACATTCGGATGGGCTCAGAAAAGGAAACAGCACCGGTCTCAGGGCAAACAATCCCAGCACCGTGCCTACCGTTCCCCCGATAGCGCCTTCTACGGTTTTTCCGGCGCTTACGCGGGGAATAAGTTTATGGCGTCCGACAAAACGCCCCGTAAAATACGCCGCTGTGTCGCAAAACCAAGGGATGACAAAGGCCAGCAACACAGCTCCCATGCCTCGGTTATCGTATTCGGGGGTATCGAGATTGTCCAGCAGAATCAGATGGCTTAACAAACCGCCTGTATACACCACGCCAAACAGACCGGCTCCCGTGTTGAGAAGCGGCGAACGGCTGTCCGTAAGGAAAATCTCGATGGCGGCGGAGAAGAGAACAAAAAACACCAGAATCGGAAGCGCGTGCTGTCCCTCGTTTTGCCATGCGTCCACACACAGCAGACATATCGCCGTCATGCCCGGCAGACGAACCGGGTTGAGCGTCTTGACACGGACGATACCGTAAAACTCCCACAGACCGACAACCGCTACGAGGGTGACAAAACCAAAGACATAAACGCCTCCCGCCCACGTCAGGGCCACGATTCCGGGAATAAAAGCAAGCCCCACCAGAATACGGACCCACACGTTGGAAACGGTCACGGAAGGGGGTCTCCGTCAGGAGGAATGCCGAACTTGGTCGCCGGTCAGCCCGAATCGCCGCTCCCGGAGTTGATAGTCGAGAATGGCTTCGTAGAAATGCTGCCGAGAAAAATCGGGCCAATAAACGGGAGAAACCACAATTTCGGTATAGGCAAGCTGGTACAGCAGAAAATTGCTGATCCGCATTTCGCCGCTGGTGCGGATAAAAAGGTCCGGGTCGAGTAGCCCAGCCGTCTGAAGATATTTTTCAAATAAGTTTTCGTCTATGGCTTCAGGTGGGAATTTACCGTCAAGCACGTCGCGGGAGATACGCTGGGCAGCCTCTATCAGTTCTCTGCGTCCGCCGTAATTGAGCGCCAGATTGAGTCGCAACCCCGAATTGCCAGCCGTCTGCTCGATCGCGTATCCTATCGCTTCTCGTGTCGCATCTGGCAGTTCGTCCCACCGACCGCTTACGGTGATACGCACATTGCTCCGATTGATTTCTTTTACTTCACTACGAACCGTCTGGACGAGAAGCCGCATGAGCGCGTTTACTTCCCATTGAGGACGTTTCCAGTTTTCGGTGGAAAAGGCAAACAGCGTCAACGTCTCCAATCCCAGTTCGCCAGAGGCTCGGACGATCTCTCGAACCGTATTGACGCCGGCGCGATGTCCTACTTGGCGGGGCAGACCGCGCCGTTTGGCCCAGCGTCCGTTGCCGTCCATGACGATTGCAATATGCCGGGGTAGCCGTTTGCGGTCGATCCGGGCAAGAAGAACTTCTTCTGATGGGGAATCCTGATTCATTCGGCTCAAGGGGGAAGGGGGCCGAAAACGGGCAAAAAAAGGGAAGTATCCGAAAGACGCCGTGCTTGCGGCGGTCAGATCTCCATGATCTCGGCTTCTTTACGCTGGATGACGTGGTCTACGTCCTGAATATGACGGTCCGTCGCCTCCTGAATCGTCTTCTGGAAACGCTTGCTTTCATCTTCGGAAATGGCACCGTCCTTTTCTTCTTTCTTGAGCCGGTCGAGACTGTCCCGGCGGACGTTACGAACGCTGACCTTGATCTCCTCACCCAGCTTACGGATCAGTTTGACGTATTCTTTGCGTCGCTCTTCGGTCAAAGCCGGAACCGGGATGTGCAAGACGTTGCCGTCGCTGCGAGGCATGAGACCGAGTTCCGATTTTTGAATGGCCCGCTCGATCAAGGGAATCGATTTTTTATCCCACGGTTGTACCTGAATTGTCTTGGGATCGGGCGTGGTCACGCTGGCTACCTGATTGAGTGGGACCATGGCTCCGTAGGCTTCTACCCGAATGTTGTCGAGAAGCGCCGGGCTGGCCTTGCTCGTCCGAATGCCGGCAAGTTCCTTGCGCAACATCTCCATCGAGTGGTCCATCTTGTGGGTCATCTCGGAAAGAATCTGTTTGGCGTCCATGCCCGGTCTCCTCTATTCGCTACCCAACTCGTACCGGATAAAACGGCGCACCACGATGTTTTCTCCCAACGTGGCGACGGCGTCCGTAATCAGATCTTTTACCGTCTTGTCGGTATCACGGATAAAGGGCTGTTCAAGCAGACAATTTTCCTGATAGAATTTCTCCAAACGCCCCTGAACGATACGTTCGACGATTTGGGCCGGTTTGCCTTCATTGAGGGCTTGATTTCGGAAAATGTCCATTTCCTTTTCCGCGGCTTCCTGCGGTACGTCGGCGCGTTCGACCGCAAGCGGCTTGGTGGCGGCTACCTGCATGGCGATATCCCGTGCCAGCGTCTGAAACGATTCGTTGCGTGCTACAAAGTCCGTTTCGCAGTTGATCTCCACCATGGTGGCAATGCGGCTTCCGGGGTGGACATAGGTATGGATGATACCTTCCTTCGCCTCGCGGGAGCTTTTTTTTGTAGCCGACATGATCCCTTTTTCACGGAGAAAGGTGATGGCCTTTTCCATATCGCCGTCCGATGATTCGAGCGCCTTCTTGCAATCCATCATTCCCGCGCCGGTTTTGTCCCGTAGGGCTTTTACATCTGCTGCCGATACTGCCATGAATGCGTCTGTTTAAGCGCCGGTAATCCGGGCGCTATGGCCGCCTTTCCTCAGCCCGTTGACCGATTCGGTCACTCACCCTATCAGGTCGTCTCTTCCTGTTCTGTCTCGTCGTCGTCTTTCTTTTCCTGCATCAACTGCTCGCGTCCGGTGCGCCGTGTTCCGTCTTCCGCGGCATCCGCGATGATTTTCGTGATCAGACTGATCGAACGCAACGCATCGTCGTTGCCGGGCACAGGATAGGTGATCAGATCGGGATCGCAGTTGGTATCCAGAATGCTGACGACCGGAATATCCAGCGCATTGGCTTCCGCCACCGCGATTCGCTCTTTACGGGCATCCACGACAAAGAGTATACCCGGCAGACGACGCATATTCCGAATGCCGCCCAGTACGCGCTCCATGCGGTCGCGTTCTTTTTCGAGTCCTGCAGCTTCTTTCTTGGTCAGCGCGTCGAAGATGCCGTGCTCTTTCATCTTCTCCAACTCTTCAAGCCGCTTGATACTGGACTGGATCGTCGTAAAATTGGTCAACATCCCGCCCAGCCAACGTTCGGTGACATAAAACATCCCACACCGAACCGCTTCTTCCGTGATGACCGGTCGCGCTTGTTTTTTCGTGCCGACAAAAAGTACGGAATCTCCGTTTTCGACCGCCGTGCGGACCGCTTGATAGGCCTGCTCGATATTTCTGAGTGTCTTCTGCAGATCGATGATGTAGATGCCGTTGCGCTCCGCAAAGATGAATTTTTTCATCTTGGGATTCCAGCGCCGCGTCTGATGACCGAAATGAACGCCTGCCTCCAGCAAGTCCTGCATAGTCGGAATAGCCATACCCGGTTGCCGTCTCCTTGTTCGCGTTCCCGCCCTCTTTGCCGCCGCCGGTCTTATGCGACCGAAAACAAGAGCAAGGATTCGGGAACAGCCATGATTAACGTTTCGAGAACTGGAATCGTTTGCGTGCGCCTGCCATACCGTATTTCTTGCGTTCTTTTTCACGCGGGTCACGGGTCAGCATGCCATGCGCCCGCAGCGTCCCGTGAAGCGTCTCGTCCATCCGTTGCAGGGCTCTGGCAATACCCAGACGCAACGCGCCCGCCTGTCCTGACAGGCCACCACCGAGCGTTTCGGCGACCACCACCACCCTGTCGCCGACACCGGCCACGTTCAACGGCTCCTGAATCGCCGCTACAAGACCCGGACGGTTGAAATAAACCAGCAAGTCCTTGCCATTTACCGAATGCGCGACATCGCCTTTGCTCGGACGCAGCCATACTTTGGCAATGGCGCTTTTACGCTTTCCTACCGCATGAAAGCCCTCTTTCTGAGCATCCATCTACACCGACCTCCCCATAGTTAGAGTTCTTTCGATTCCGGGCGCTGCGCATCGTGCGGATGGGCAGCGCCGTTGTATACGCGAAGTTTTCGATACATCTGCCGACCCAAAATGTTGTGCGGAAGCATGCCTTTGATCGCCATCCGCACCACACGCTCCGGGTTCCGGGAAAACAACTGCTCGTAAGAAACGGTTTTCAATCCTCCCGGATAACCACTGTGGTGACGGTACAGCTTGTCCTGCGCCTTGTTCCCCGTCACCCGTATTTTGCTTGCGTTGACGACGATCACATGATCGCCGTTATCGACGTCCGGCGCATACAGCGGTTTGTGTTTGCCTCGCAGAATCTGGGCGACCGCGCTGGCCAACCGGCCCAGCACCATGCCGCTTGCATCGACGACGTGCCAGTTGTGCTGCACGTCCTGCTGTCGTACGGTCGGTGTTTTCATGGTCTTTACATGCACTCCTTGTAGATGAAATATGAACGTAACGATACTGTTTTTTCTTTAATCCGTGCGGTAGCGAATCTTTCTTTACTTTTCAAATCGTCTATCCGCTCATCAGAGCGGCCAGACTTTTATCGTACGGAAAACGGGCGACCCCCCGTTCCGTAACGATGGCGCTTACATAAGCCGCCGGTGTAACGTCAAAAGCCGGGTTATACACCCGCACACCGTCCGGAGCCGTGCGCCGACCCAACCCTTCGGTTACCTCCGAGGCATGACGCTCCTCGATGGGAATAGACACTCCGGTCCGTATCGTCATGTCGATGGTGGTACTGGGAGCCGCTACGTACACGGGGATGTCGTGCGCGCGAGCCAGCACCGCCACGCCATACGTTCCGATCTTGTTGGCTACGTCTCCGTTGGCGGCAATACGATCCGCACCGACGACCACGCAATCGATTTTGCCTTCTTTCATGACCTGCGCCGCCATGTTGTCGCAGATCAGCGTCACGTCGATGCCTTCTTGAACCAGCTCCCATGCCGTAAGACGCGCGCCTTGAAGAACGGGCCGAGTTTCATCGGCAAAAACGCGGATGTTTTTTCCTTCTCGATGCGCCTGATAGATGACCGAAAGCGCCGTTCCTGTGCCTGCCGTCGCCAGCGCCCCGGCGTTGCAATGGGTAAGCACTGTTTGCCCCGTTTCGATCAGCACCGCTCCGTGAATACCGATATGTCGGCACATGGCTTCGTCTTCCGCGCGGATGGCGAGGGCCTCGCGGGTCAGTACGGTTTTGACGGCCTCTATTCCGTTCGCAGCGTTTTCGTCGGCCACGCGGCGCATACGTTCCAGCGCCCAGAACAGATTGACTGCGGTTGGGCGCGTGGCCGCCAGCACGGCGACTACGGTATTCAGTTCCTCTTTGAACGCCGCGTACGAACCAGCCCGCGAGTCTTGGACGCCGAGTACGACGCCAAATGCCGCTGCCACGCCGATCGCCGGTGCGCCGCGAACCTTGAGCGTCTTGATCGCCGTCTCCATCTCCCGATAATCCCGATAGGTCTCGTATACCACCTCGCCGGGCAGACGGGTCTGGTCCAAAAGCGTACAAGTTCTATCCGCTTCGTTCCATCGTATCGTCGTAAATTTCATGCGTGTGTCCATCAAATGCGAAGCATGTTGAAAAATCGTTCCAAGCGATGCTCGATTTCGTGCGTCATCAGCATTTCGAGCCGGCGAACGGAAAAGTCTTCTACGTTGAACGACGCCATGACCGAGCCGTGAACCATCGCCTTTTTCAGTCCATCGTCTCCCGTGTCTGCGGATCGGGCCAGATACCCGACAAACCCGCCGGCAAACGAATCGCCGGCCCCGGTAGGATCGGTCACGGAAAGCACCGGAAATGCGGGAACGGCAAAATAGGTGTCGCCGGTGACCAGAGTCGCACCGTGTTCCCCGCGTTTTATCACCACGGCACGCGGTCCCAAAGCCAGAATTTTGTGCGCGGCGCGTGCAAGGTTATGGTCTTCCACAAGCTGACGCGTTTCGCTATCGTTGAGAATCAGCACGTCCACACGGGAAAGCGTTTGCATCAGGACGTCTTTTTTTCCGGTGATCCAAAAATCCATCGTGTCGCATACCACAAGCTCCGGTGCGGCCACCTGTTCCAACACCCGCCCTTGAAGTTCGGGGTCTATATTGGCCAGAAAAACGTACGGTCGTTCACGGTGACGATCCGACAGTACCGGTCGAAAATCCGCAAACACGTTGAGTTGTGTATCGAGCGTCCGGCGGTCGTTCATGTTGGGTTCGTATTCACCCGCCCACCGGAACGTTCGTCCTTCTACCGTCTGAAGCCCGGACAGATCGACGTCTCGTTGCCGTAGGAACGAAAGCAGGTCGTGCGGGAAATCCTGTCCCACCACGGCTACGATATCGACGGGAGCAAAAAAACTGGCCGCCGCCGAGAAATAGGTCGCCGATCCGCCTATCGCCTCTTCTACTCCCCCAAAGGGTGTTTTGACCGAGTCAAACGCTACAGAACCCACGACCAATATGCTCAATCGCTTCTCCTCGCTATCCGCCTGCCTGCTGTTCCTGTACGCCGGCCTCTGTCATTCGGAGGATTTCTCCCGTGACCGGATCCAACTCGAAGCGAATCGACGGCGCGTCTCCCCACAACCGTTCCAAACCGTAAAAATGCCGCACTTCGGACCGGAAGACATGCACCACTACGTCGACATAGTCGATAAGAACCCAGCGCGAGGTCTGTGTTCCCTCCACATGCCAGGGGCGCACACCCGTCTTTTCCAGTGTTTCCGTAATCCCTTCCACTACCGCTTTGAGTTGCGGCTCTGACCCCACCGATCCGATGACAAAATAATCGGCAATGGGAGAAACCCGTTGCAAGTCCAACAGACGCACGTCCGTCGCTTTTTTGTCAAGCATGGAAAGCGCCGCATGTTCTGCCACTTCAAAGGGAGTAAGGGTCATACGCTAATCATCGTAAAACAGCAACCGATCATAATCTTGTCCTATGATGGCGGTAACGTCCACCATCCGGTCGTCGTTCCGCTGGCGGACGACGTTGGGCGTGCCAAGCGCCTGCGCTACCGCTGCCGCCGCTTCCGAAACCGTTTCCTGGCCGCTGCGGTCGAGTACTATCGTCTCCGGAAAGTTGAAATGCTCCGCATTTTCCATGTTGACAACGTCAAACCCTTGCTTTCGGAGGTATTTGAGCATCGCCTGACTGACAGCCGGGTCCCCGCACCCGTTCAAAATTTCCACCTGCACATGGACAAACGAGGGAGAGGGTTGCTCCGGCGGAGCACTCAACGGCTCAACCGGCGTATTGCCTCCCGTCATCAGCGTATACAAAAAAAAGACGTTGACACCGACCAATAAAACAATCATCCCCTCCAGCAGCCACAACCGGAACGATTTGCGTCCGGAGCCGCCGGATTTGTCATCTATCCCTGGCAGATGCCGGTTTCGCCGCCTCAGCATGGCATCTCTACGGTCGAAGACGTCACGATCCGCCTTCCGCGTTGCTGTATAGGATCAGGAATCTCGAAACCTGTCGGAGAAAGAAACGCAAAACGGGGGCCGCGCTGCGAGGAATCAAAACCTGACGTCATCCGGCATATCACACCCTTTCCACTCCAGACGGCGGTATCAGTCATCCCTGTCCGGCTAATACGATGCGGCCCCTCAATCCCGGAAGTTCAGGGAGGCCGGGACGGACGCATCGTCCTGCTCCCACGGGGAAGCAGCGTGCGGATAGGAACGCCCCCATCCATGCGGCTGCGATACGCTGTACCCTACGTATATCGACAGTTTTTCGCTGGGCCGGTAAAGAAACTCGAAACCGGGCAACACCCGCGTCGTGCCGCCAGAAGGCTTTGCCCCCGGGGACGTGCCGAGCAGAAAACGCTCGATCCCTACCTGTACGCGAAGCTGTGCCGAAGCAGACATCCGATAGCTGAGCGTATTCGTGTAAAGTCCCCGCAGATTGCCACCTTGGCTGCCGGACTGAAACGCCATTGTATAGCCGTGCGACATCGAAAAACGAGCCGGATCCATCCAGCCAAATGTTTTGGTTTTTGCAGGAGACAAAAGCGAAAAGGGCGTAAAAGAACGCAGAGACCGAGGTGGGGTGGCTTCCTGTGCCGAACCGGAACCCGAAAGACAAAACAGTGCGATAAATGCCCCCACCCATCTACCCGTCGTTCTTACCATGATTTTCACTCCGACAACGCTTGTTTTAACCCTTGAATGCAAAAACCATTAACGGCGTAATATAACCTCTCTCGCAAGGCTTGTCAACTTTTTTTTGCTTGATAGACAAGGATATATCCGCGTCGGACGGGTTGCTTTCCGGGTGAAAATATCAGACCCTCCGAGCCAGAATCGCCCCGGAAAACGCCAACTGCTCGGGCGTATTGATCCCCAGCGTTTCCTCCGGATATTCGGCGGCTATCCCCTCTACCCGATATCCCCGTTCGTGAAGAAGCCCGACCGTGTCCGTAAGATAGTATTCTCCTTGTTGGTTCAAAGGTTTGAGCAGCGTCAGCATCTCCAACAAAAGCGGTGTTTGGAAACAGTACGTGCTCGTATTGACCTCGCGGATGTTCTTTTCTTCGGGACGGGTGTCTTTTTCTTCGACGATACGCACCACTCGTCCATCGGGGTCGCGGACGATACGTCCGAAACCAAACGGTTTCTCTATCCGGGCCGTCAACAGCGTCACCGCCGCCTGTGTAAAACGGTGTCGGGTCACCATGTCGCTAAGCGTTTCGGGGCGCAAAAGCGGTGTATCCCCCGCCAACGCGAGCATATCTCCCTCATAACCCCCCAGATACGGCGACGCCTGCATCACCGCATATCCCGTACCCAGCAGTTCGCGCTGTTCCACAAACTCCACCGGATAGCCGGCCAGTGTTTCCATGACCGCCTCCGCCTGATGCCCGACGATCGTCAAAATACGCTCCGATCCTACTGCCATAGCGGTTTCGACGACATATTGGATCATAGGACGCCCGCCTATCGGATGAAGCACCTTGGCAAGATCGGACTTCATCCGGGTTCCCTTGCCCGCCGCCATGACGACGGTGACAAGACCGACATTACGAGATAAAGCAAGAGGGTTCATGAACAGGACTCCCAAGAAGGGGTATACGGTTTTACCAGATCGTCTACCGGACCGAGTGACTCCAGTAGCGAAGCCACAGAACACTGCAGGACGGGATGAACGAATTCGGGGAGTATTTCGGCAAGGGGAACGAGCACAAAAGCACGTTCCGCGCAACCCGGATGCGGGAGGGTAAGATCGGGCGTGGTCACGATCCGGTCGCCGTAAAACAACAGATCGAGGTCTACGGTGCGCGGGCCGTTGGGTAGGGTTCTTACCCGCCCGGATCGTCGCTCAACGGTAAGAAGCGTCGCCAGCAAGTCGTGAGGAGAAAGAAGAGTTTCTACGGCCAACGCTCCGTTCAAAAAGCGAGGTTGCGCCGTGTATCCTAAGGGAACCGTCTCGTACCACGAGGATCGACGTACGATGCGCAGAGTTTCATAGGTCGCAAGCAGGGTGACGGCCTGAGTAAGATTTCGAAGCCGGTCCCCGATGTTGCCTCCGATTCCGATAGCGGCGAGCGTCATGGGTCAGGCTTTGCGGCGACGGATTTCCACCTCGATCACGCCGACAGGGCCGGGCATGCGCACCTGTGGTTTTCGGATGCGTATCATCGCCTCCAGCACCGGAAAGACACGAACGATTTCGCCGGCGATCCGTTCGGCCAGCGTTTCCATCAGCGCACAGGACGGGCCGGATACGATGTGTTCTACGATGTGGTACACCTCTACGTAATCCACCGTATCTGAAAGCGCGTCGGAAATACCCGCCTGTCGGGTATTGACGCTTAGTTCGACATCGACCTCGAATATCTGTCCGTGGGTTTTCTCGTCGACAAACACGCCGTGATGGCCAAATACGCGAATCTGCCGGATACGGATGCGGTCGTCGCTCATGGCCGTTTCAAACCGGCGAGGGCTGGATAATTCGGCGACGCAGTCGCAGACGGTTCTCCATCTTTTCCATGCGATCGGCGACGGCGCGAAATTCGACTTCCGGTGCATTGAGCGAAAGACGTACATAGCCTTCGCCGTATTCGCCCATGTAGGAACCGGGGACCACGAAAACACCGGCTTTGCGGAGCAGGACGCAAAATCGGACGGAAGAGTAGCGGGGTGGAACACTGATCCATGCGTATACGCCACCCTTGGGTTTGCGCGGTTTCCATCCCACTTGTTGGAGATTGTCCACCAGGGTGTCGCGTCGCTGCATATAACGGGAGATGGTTTCTTCTATGGAAAAATTCAAATTCGGTTCTTCCAGTGCCGCCGCCGCCGCTCGCTGGACCGCAAGAAAAGAAGCGCTCTCCACATGCTGGGTCAGTTGCGACAACGCCGAAAGAACGGCGGAATTTCCGACCGCGACACCGATGTCCCACGGATGACCACCCAGCACGATAGAAAGCGAAAAAAGCTCGACACCTGCATCGATACCACCCGGAGCTTGAAGCAGACTGGGGGTTTCGTAGTCGTCGTAAGCGAGAAGTGCGTGTGTGGCATCGTGACAGACGATGATGTTGTGTCTACGTGCAAAATCGACGACGTTGCGAAAAAAACTCAAATCGGCGACAGCACCCGTCGGGTTGTTGGGGTAGCTGAGAAACATGAGTTTGGCTTCGCCTGCAACCACCGGATCGACCTGAAGCAGATTGGGCAGATAGTCGTTGCGTTCAAGCAGTGGCAAGGCATGCACACGCCCTCCGGCCATAATGGCTCCGGATCGATACGCCGGATACGCGGGGTCGGGCACGAGAACCGTTTCGCCGGGGTTGACCAGCGCCAGCGAAAGACACGAAGCGCCGATCTTGGTGTTGACAAGCGGCAGAATTTGCGTCGCCGGATCAAGTTCTACATCGAAACGATGGACGAACCACCGGGCAAAGGCTTCGCAAAACTGCTGTGAAGCGTCCGGCAAGTCCTGGCCCGAAACGCCAATTTCCTCGATCGCCGCGGTCATACACGCCAGTACGGGATCACGGCGTGTCCCTTCTATCTTGCCGACCGTGAGATCGATGTGACCGACGCCGCGGGCGGCAAGCCGTTGTTTATAACGGGCCAGTTCCGCTGCAGGGAACGGCGGCATCCGATGAAGCCGTTCCGCCTTTTCGATGACCATGCGTCGCCGCATATCGAGTTTCCGTATAAGAGGAGCATTTTTTCTGCGTTTGGGGCAGAAATATAGAAGAACGGATAGGGGGGTCAAGAAAAAAACACCCCTGCCAGTCTGGCCAGGGGTGTTTTATAGCTTTAGCTGCGGAAAAATGCGCCAATAGACAAGCCTTCGACGCCCCGTTCGCCCTGAGTGTGCCGAAGGACGAACGGGGATCTTGCCGGGCTTAGTACATCCCGCCGCCGTGCGAATGCGGCATGACCGGCGCTTTTTCTTCTTCCGGCATTTCCGCGATCAGGGCCTCGGTCGTAAGTAGCATCCCCGCGATGCTGGAGGCATTCTGCAGGGCGACGCGCAACACCTTCGCCGGATCGATGACACCGGCATCGATAAGATCGCAGTAGACGTCGGACTCGAAATTGTATCCGTTACCGCCGGTCGAATCTTTGACCTTCTGAACGATGATGGAGCCTTCCAAACCGGCGTTGGCGGCCAGTTGGCGGATCGGTGCTTCGAGTGCACGCCGCACGATGCCGACACCGATAGCCTCGTCACCGCTGGCTTGCACGCCTTCCAGTCCGGTCAGCGCACGTACGAATCCTACGCCACCCCCCGGCACGACACCTTCTTCCACCGCAGCCTTGGCGTTGTTGAGCGCATCTTCGACTCGGGCCTTTTTCTCTTTCATCTCCGCTTCGGTCGCCGCACCCACCTTGATGACCGCCACGCCACCGGCCAGTTTCGCCAGTCGCTCCTGGAGTTTCTCGCGGTCATAGTCCGATGTGGTCTCTTCGATCTGCGCGCGAATCTGCTTGATACGTCCCTGAATGGCATCTTTTGCGCCGATTCCCTCGACGATCGTCGTATTGTCCTTGTCGATGGACACCCGCTTGGCCGTGCCAAGGTCTCTGAACGTTACGTTTTCGAGTTTGAAACCCGCATCCTCGGAGATCAGCGTGCCACCGGTCAGAATGGCGATATCTTCGAGCATGGCCTTGCGGCGATCCCCGAAACCGGGAGCCTTGACCGCCGCCACTTTGAGCATGCCGCGCAGTTTGTTGACTACCAGCGTGGCAAGCGCTTCACCCTCTACATCCTCGGCGATGATCAAAAGGGAACTGCCGCTCTGGGCGACTTTTTCCAGTACCGGGATGATGTCCTTGAGTGCGCTGACTTTCTTTTCGTAGATCAAAATCCTCGGATCTTCGAGCACTACCTCCATGGCCTCCGCATCGGTCACAAAGTATGGCGACAGATACCCTCGGTCGAACTGCATCCCCTCGACAACGTCCAGCGAGGTATCCATGCTTTTGGCTTCTTCTACCGTGATGACGCCGTCCTTGCCCACTTTTTCCATCGCATCGGCGATCAGATCGCCGATCGTGGAATCACCGTGCGCGGAAATCGTTGCAGATTCGGCGATTTCCTTCCGACCCGCCACAGGTTTGGCGGCACGAGAAATCTCCTTGACGACCGCATCGACGGCTTTGTCGATACCGCGCTTGAGGTCCATCGGGTTTGCGCCGGAGGTTACGTTTTTCAGACCCTCGGCAAAGATCGCCTGTGCCAGCACCGTGGCGGTTGTCGTTCCGTCGCCGGCCACATCGCTTGTCTTGGACGCGGCTTCCTTGAGCATCTGCGCGCCCATGTTCTCGTATTTGTCCGGCAGTTCGATCTCTTTGGCGACCGTGACACCGTCGAGCGTAAACGTCGGAGAGCCAAACTTCTTGTCGAGCACTACGCAACGCCCTTTCGGCCCCATGGTGACCCGCACCGCATCGGCAAGAATATCGACACCCCGCTTTAATGCCTGGCGGGCTTCTGCATCGAATGAAAGCTGTTTAGCAGCCATTTTACTCCTCCATGCTTATTCTTGTAACCTTTTGGTATATGAACGAATAGGCTCAAAATTTGGCAAAGAAAGCCTTTGAGTGATAAATATAGCCGGGCTACCCCAAACACGCAAGTGTTTTTTTTGGCTCAGGCTTTTGCAAGACGAAGAGAAACAGAGACGAACGATCAGAGGCGAAGACGAAGTGTGCCCGAACTGACGGAAATACGCGCCGAGTCGTTTTCGAGCAAAAGACTCCCGTCGTCGTTGAGACCCACGACCACGCCGGTGGTGGTCTGGGTTATGTCCGTCACCTCAACGGTGCGTCCGCACCAAGCCAGATGCTTGGACAGAGAGGGCAGAAACGGGGCAAATCCCTCGTGAAGATATTGCTGATACACCTGTTCGAACCTTTCGATCAGCCGACACAACAGACGCTGCCGTACGACGATCTTTCCCGTCACGGTCCGGAGCGAGGTAGCGGTTTTTTGCAACTCCGGTGGAAACTGTTCGATCTCGTGGTTTACGTTGATCCCCATCCCCACGACCACGCAAGGCCCCTCGCGCGGCATCGTCTTGGCCTCTCCGAGCACGCCCGCCACTTTGCGGTCTTCGATCAGAAGGTCGTTGGGCCATTTGATACAGGAAGAAACACCGGTCGTCTCTTCGATGGCCTGCGCCGCGACATGCGCCGCGCACAGCGTAAGCAGCGGCAGGTGTCGTCCCGAAATGCGTGGGCGAAGCAAAAAGGATACCCAAATACCGGTTCTGGGGGGCGAATACCATACGTTGCCGCGACGACCCCGACCGGAAGTCTGCTCTTCCGCAAAGGCTATCGTGCCTTCCGGAGCGCCGCGCAACGCCATATCCATCACCCGATCGTTGGTAGAGGTTACCCGTTCCCGGAACTCCATCGGATGACCAAAACGCATCGTGTTCAGTTCGCGCCGGATTTGATTGATGTCGTAAACATCTTGTTCCATTGTACCGTGCTTTGCCCGAAAATCCGTCCGTTGTAGTCATATCCAAAAAGCAAACAAAGCAATATATGTCGCCTTCTCTGGTCGTCAATCGGAATCTGTGGGTGGATAGACGCTTCGTCTTTGCCCTGTCTCTTGCTTTGCGCTATATTATGCAAAACCGGCCCGAATCTTTTTACCCTTCGACATTTCTTGCAAGGAGATCCCGTGATACTGGACAAAGACCGTTTTATGGAAGAAGGTTATCTTGTCTTGCGCAATGTGATTCCTCCGGATCGGTTGGCCTCGCTACGCGCGGCCTACGAGACGCTGGTGGACCGTCAGCGGGCGATTTGGGCACAATCCCCGTCGGGCAATGTCTGGGAGATTTCGCCCCAGCCGCGTCTGGCGCTCGATCTCACCCCGGAACTGATCGACGACAAGACCGCAAACACCGTTGAATGCTGGCTGGATGACAATACCCTCGGTGTCAGCCAGGAATTGCTCGCCGCACCCGACGCGGGTGTCACCCAGATGATGCTCATGTGCAACCCCGTCCGGGACCACGGACCGGCCAACTGGCATCGAGACGTCCATCCCATAGATACGGCTCCGCTGGAAGCCTATCTCCTCGATCTGGCCGAAAACGGTCCCCGCTATGTGCAGTGGAACATCTCCCTCTACGACGACGACGTACTCTGGGTCGTTCCCGGCAGCCATCTGCGGATCAACACCGAAGCGGAAGACCGGTCGATTCTTGCCGATCCCAAAGCCCCCGTACCCGGCGGCGTGCAGACACATCTCAAAGGCGGCGACGGCGTCGTGTATATCCTCCCCATCCTGCACTGGGGCAGCAACTACAGCACCCAACTCCGTCGTACCATCCACGGCGGATACAGCAACTATACGGCGTATTCAAATTTGGCGTTTGTCCATCATCTCAGCCCGGAGTCGCGGGCGGCCTTCGAACGGTGGGCCGCCCGGACCGAACGGATGAAAGACCATACCGAAGCCGCCCTGCGCGCGGTCATCCGGCGGGACGGTCCCGCCTATCTCGAAGCGCTTGATCGGATTCATCCGGGCAGAGGCGAGCAGGGAAAACGGCTGAGCACCGTTTATCTGTGCAAGGCGGCGTTTTTCATATATCTTGCCAAACATCCCGGTCTCGAAGACATTCCGGCCCCGCTGCATCATGCGGCAAAAGGCGGACATCCCGGAACGCTGAATTGGGGACCGGATTTTGCAGGTCGGTTTTCCGTCGAAGAAGCCGATACGCTGTGGCAGAGATTCGAAATCGTGGACCGCCGACTTCAGGCCGACGAACCGTTTTTCGAACCTGGATTTCAGTCAGGCCCCATGCGGTATTTCTTCAACCGGATGCCCGACGAACTGACGGTCGATCGTTTTATCGCCGGATGGGGCGCATGAGAAGGGAACAGACATGACGGATTTGAAACGACAGTTGGAACACATCCGCGAAAAGTTCAGGACCAGCAGGCTGACGGAACCGGATATCGACGCGGCGCTTGCCCTGATCGGTACGGACAAACCGCCCCGCCAGAGCCTGCTATATATTCAGGCGTCTTCTACACATCCGTATTCGGGTGTCGTCGGGATCAGCATCTATGAAGAAGGAAAACATCAGGACGCGCTCGATGAAAAGGGCGAGATGCTGTACAAATCCATCCGCGAAGCGCTCGACGACGGCTGGCGTATCGTCAAGTTTCCTGAAATGGCACTGGCGATGGACGAACAAAACAACTACGGACTGGGATACGAATTTATTCTGGAACGATGGAGGTAGCGACTGTGGTCTCGATGCCTTTCAATAGAAAAATGGATTGCGCTCCGACACTTACGGACAAGGAAGTGATCAACTTCTGCCGGAACGGGTATCTGATCCTGCCGGGCGTGGTTCCCGACGAAATCAACCGCCGGACAGTCGAGTATCTGGATACGGTGGACGACACCTACGAGCCGACACCGATCATGGAGCAGGATTGGTTTGTCGAAGGCGTGCTCATGAATCCGCAGGCCGCTGGCGCGGTTCGCTCGCTGCTCGGTTGCGACTTTACCTTGCCGGCGATCATCAGCAACCACCGGGGGGCGCTACCCTGCGCCGGTCAAGGCTGGCATCGAGACGGCGGGTCCGTATACACCGACAAGCTGGAGTATCTCCAGGTGTTTTACATTCCGGAGACATGCACGGACGACATGGGGCCGACGGTGCTACTCCCCGGTTCGCATTTCATGCGTATCAAAGCGCCCATGATGGCGCATCTGGGCACGCTCCGGGGAACCGTATCCACCGCCGGTCCTGCCGGCTCCATCTTTCTGACCGTATATTCGATCTGGCACAAACGTTCCGCCGCCACTTCCGGACCGCGTGGACGCAGCAAATTCCGTAACCTTCTTAAATACAACTACTGGCGTACCGAACCCCCCCGCCGCGACTGGATCGTAGAGGGTGACATCGACTTCAACGTGATCGACTTCAACCCCCCCGCCGGGTATTTCGAGCAGTTTCAGGGCGGTTTGGCCGCGGCACGCATGTTTTGCTGGCTTTCGGGCATAAGCGACGAATACGAAAAACGCGGCGGACAGTGCTGGCCTATCGTCCATACGGTACGGAAAAAAACCAACCAGATGGGTGTTCCGCCCTCGCTCGCCAATCCGCCGACAGGCTGACCCATGACGCAGGACCGTCTGAGTAACCTGTTGGAGCAACATGCCTTTCTGTACGGCATTATATGCCGGGACGCGACCCCGATCGACATCGAACTGATGGCGCAGTCCGGGTTTCATGTGGTATGGCTCGACCGGGAGCACAGCAGTCAGTCCATGACGGACCTGCTCGGATTGTCCAGAACGGTCGAGCATCTGGGTATGGTTTCCATGATTCGTCTTTCCGAGATCACACGCGCACAGGCGCAGACCGCGCTCGACGGCGGTATCCGGATATTGGCGGCTCCGGATGTGCGAACCGGAGAAGACGCGGCCCGGCTGGTCCGTCTTTCCAAATACCCGCCGATGGGCCGGCGCGGTGTATCGACAACCGGCGCGGGCGCGGGATATGCGCTGGGAGCGGATGCCCGTCGGACGCTGGACGAGGTCGATGCGGCCACCAAGGTGATGGTGATGATCGAAAGCGACGAAGGAAATGAAAATCTCGACGCCATTCTCGCTACCCCGGGGGTGGATATGCTCACGATCGGGCCGCTCGACTGGGGAACGAGTCTGGGGTTGTACGGAGACGCAGCCCGGACGCATCTCATGCCCAAGATCGAGCGGACGCTACGCCATGCGGTCGCTGCCGGTCGAATCGCCGCCATGTACACGCCGGATGGAGAGACCGCCCTGCGATATCGGAATTGCGGGGTTCGCATCTTTTTTGTCGGAGAAGACGTGGTGATGAAAAGACGCAATATGGAGCAGACGCTTAGCACCTTTTCCGTCTTGCTCGGTTAACGGAGAGAGTACCCATGAAAATCACCAACATCGAACTGTTTCGCATCAACCCAAAGCTGGCCGCGCGCAATGCCGGTCAAAAACCGCGTTTTTCGGGTATCGACACACAGACCGTCTACCGGGTGACGACCGACAACGGAATCAAAGGGTACGGCGATCACCGGGGGCACGCTTCGATGTCGCCGCAGGAAATCGATCGTTTTGTCGGAACCAGTCCGTTCGACTATATCAACGCGGAACTTTCGACCGGGCTTATGGGTGCGCTGTACGACGCGATGGGCAAACATCTCGAAGTCCCCGCGTATAAATTGATGGGACAAAAGGTGCGTGAGCGTGTTCCGGTGGCGGCATGGACGCGTCCGGCGTCTCCCGAAGATCTGGCCAAAGAAGTACAACGTGCAGTGGCAGAAGGGTATATGATATTCAAGATGCATACCTGTGAGCACTACGACGTCATGGCACAAAACCGGGCGGTGGAATCGGTGGCGCCGGAAGGGTTCCGGATGCATTACGATTTCAACCACAACCGTCCGGCCGCGGCGGTGTTCCGGCTGATAGACGATCTGGAGAAGTCGCGTGTCGTCGGGTTTATCGAAGATCCGATTCTCTGGTCCGACCCTGCGGGTTGGCGGCGGTTGCGCGAGCAGACCAAAATTCCGCTGTTGATGCATGTTCCGCCGCTGGCAGGTGGAGAGATCGTGTTGGGGGCGGCCGATTTGTACATGATCGGGGAAATCGGTATCGGAGCGAGCATACGCCGGGGGTTTGCCTGTGCCGAAGCCAAATTGTCCACCGTTATCCAGATGACCGGCGGCACGCTGTGCAAGGCGATGGCGCTGCACCTGGGTGCGGTGATACCCCATGTCTCGCACTGCATCACGCTGGACGATCAGTATGACGAAGACGTCACCGGAGGCCGGATCGAGATCGCCGAAGGCAGTTCGCCCGTTCCCGAAGGACCAGGGTTGGGTGTCGAAGTGGACGAGCGTGAACTCGAACGTATCGCCCGAAACCCGATTACCGTCATTCCCCGGCATATCGGCAAACTGAGGTTGCCCGGCGGGCATACCTATTATTCGATCGGGTATCCGAACGTAAACCGGGTAACCGGTTTTCCGGAAGGCAACATCCGGGGTGTCTATCTCGAAGTGTGGGACGAAGATGGTTCGCCGGAGTGGCAGGCGACCTACGAACGAATCGAAAAAAGCGGCCCTTATCTTGCCCGCACCGGAGCGTAAAGCCACCGACCATAAAAAGACACCCACGAGGACCAGGTATGAACGAAGAATTGGCTTCCGCGGTTACACACTTGGAAACCTACGGATACTGCGTGCTGGAGCTGCGTATCCCGGAAGAGGACGCCCGGCGGATGGCCGCCGACTTTCTGGCGTTTCACGATAGACCGGAGTTCAAGAAATACATCCACTATGACGCCTTGTACCAGACGCTCTTTGGCATGGTCAAATTAGACGACCGGGTGTGGAATTGTATCGGTCACCCGGACGTCGGGGTGATCGCGCGTCATTTTCTCGGCCCCAACTGCCGATTTGTGGAAGCCTGTTCCAAACCTGTCTGGCCCAACGCGCCGGCGCAGACGCTTCACACAGATTCGGCGGGCGAATTTGCCGTGGTTCCGGATATTCCGTGGATGATCAATACGATCTGGATGTTGACCGACTTTACGGTGGAAAACGGCGCCACGGGCGTGGTGCCGATGAGTCATAGATCGCGTTTGAAACGACCGCCTGTCGATTTGGATATTACCGGTCCGCTTGTCAAACCCGTCACGGGCACGGCGGGGTCGGTCATGCTCTGGCACGGGGGACTGTTTCACATGGCGCGTGCCAACACAAGCGATACGATTCGCGTGGGACTGAATGTCGCCTATTATCCGCGTTGGTTTAACAACTGGGTCGAGGGCGGACATCAACCGGTATGGCCGGAGACTTTCGCGCGTATGCCGGAAGATATGAAACGGCTTTGTCCGGGGCTTCAGGGTGTCTCGCGCGAAGAGCGCTACGAAAAGTATTACGGCAAATAAAAACGGACGGGCCGGATTGCCTTCCGAGCTTCAGCGCGTCGTTGTAACGGCCGTGGGCAGGCGTATCATTACGCAGGTTCCCGCGTTTTCATGCGAAACGACCTCCACCGTCCCGCCGGCGCCGGTTATCCATTCCCGGATCGAAAAAAGTCCCAACCCAGACCGCTCATACGGAAAGGCTTCCAACAACGTTGTGTCGAACCCTTTCCCGTTGTCTGTCACGGTGATGACAACATGCGACCCGCGACAGTCGCGCGCAATATGGATATTGGCGGCTCCCGCATGCCGACCGGCATTGTGCACTGCTTCCTGAACGGACCGGAAAAGCAGGATGGCGTCGTCGTTTTTTAGGGTGGGACACCCAGGGGCACATGTATAGCGGACCGAGACAGTAGAGGTCTGTTCCGTTTCAAGACACAGCGCCGTAAGGGCGGCATCCAAGCCTTCGGTGTGAAGCAGGGACAAATCGAGCCGGCGTGTCTGTTTTTCCATATTGTCGAAGGCTTCTCCGAGGGTTTTGGCTATCGTCTGAAACACCGGGGCCACCGGTGGGTTTCGCAGGGCGGCATCGAAAAGCATAGGCTCCATCTGAGCGCGGGTCTGTCTAAGAAACTGCCGCAAGCTAGACGCCGTACGAAACCGAGCGTGTTCGTCCGCCAACAGACCATGTATGGCCAACGCGCGCAGTTTCATTTACCCTATCCGCATGACGGCTTCGGTCTGACGTGCATCCGATCGATCTTTGACCCGATGCAGATGGCTGTCCCTTAGCCATCCGATCCATGCGCCGGCAAGCGCCAACATCCCGGCATGGAGAAAGACACCCGCCTCTACGACCGGCGTGTCGCCGTGCCACCATCCGCAAAGAACCCATAGAAACGGCAAGCTAAAAACCCCCGCTGTGAGCCCGCCGATGACGCCGCTCATAAGTCCCGTCCACAGAACCGGAACAAAGGCCAGCGGGTGCATTTCGTCCCAACCCGTCCACAGCGCACTGGCGATGTAACCAGCCAATCCGGCTAGTATGGAGAGCCGGTTGAAGTCCACATCGGTCGAGATTTTCCATAGCAAACGCTCGGCCCTGGAGAACAACCCCTTGCGCCACCTGAGTATCGACAGCATCAACGTTTTGACCCTCCGACGTATCTCGCTCCCCGCGTGTCACCAGTCTTTCGTCTCCGTTTTCGAAGGTGAGACGCTCCATATCCCCGCCAAACTCTTGCTTTCCATTTCGGTTCTCCTTTACCCGTCACCTGTTTTCCGACCTACCCCAAACACAAAAACCGTGCCAACCGTCAGAGCGCAATACGCCGACGAGGTGGGAAACCGATAAGCAGGCCGATTTTACAGGGCAAGAGAAAGAAAAGGAGAACAGGATAGGCGTGGGGAGACACGGAAAAGAGTAGGATACGCCTTGTCAGTTTTGTCATGACAATAAACAAAAAATACATGACAAAAATGTCACTTGTACGGGTCGGGCGTCAAAAATAGATAGCGGTCTACCCGAATTTTATCGCATACAGGTCGGCGTCGCGCAGGACAAACCGGAGACGGACGGGTGTGCCGACAAACCGAGCGACGTCTGTCTTTCCCTGCCACGAGACGCGCCGCGCTATGGCGTCGCCCACCAGCGTGTCACAGTCTGCCACCGTATAGCCCGGTAGCGGGTGGTTTTCCGCATCCCGGATTTCCACCTGCACGCTGCCTGCCGCGCTCGTAGCAAAGTTGATCTCCAGCGCTGCGCCGGAAAAGGTCAAAACCCGCGTAACCATTTCACCGCCGTGATAGGGTGCGTTGACGGATGCAAACCCGTCTACACGAAGCGTATAGCGCCGGATATGCCACGTCGGTTGCGCATAATCGCGGCTTACATAGAACGACAGTTCTTCCGGTCCGGTCTGCAACAGACCGTGTACCGGAAAATTGGTCCGCGACACCCAGTTGTTCTGCCCCGGTCCCGGACGCACGAACGCTTCCATAAAGGTGCGGTCGTAGACGGTCGTTCCGGCGCGGGTGGACATGAATACGGCGTCCGAACAGTCGTTGTAATACACGTAGGGGCCGTACGAAGCCACTTCCATACGGGCAAGTTCGTCGTCCGACACTACCCGGCGGCCCTTCATAAAACGTGCCGGAAGCGCGACATAGATATGCGGGGCGCGAAAATAGGGTAGG
>VGJU01000008.1 GCA_016867335.1 Candidatus Zixiibacteriota bacterium
GATCTACGGCGCATTTGGCGCTTGACGGATGCTTATTTTTATCCCTACATTACGGGTTGCATGTCGTTGGAAGGGCGGGTTAGCCGATAGGACGCACCGCCGCAGACAAACGGTTTCAGGGGGTGTCAACCCGCCTACCGCAGAGAGGCATATTCATGGAAATCAGCGTTACGCTGGGACCTCGTGGCCGTCAGCCGCGTCCCGCCGACTCCGAACTCGGGTTTGGCAATTATTTTACCGATCACATGTTTTTGATGGACTATACGCCGGAACGCACATGGCACGATGCCCGAATCGTACCGTATGGCCCGCTGGCGCTTGACCCGGCGGCGTTGGTGCTTCACTACAATCAAGAGGTGTTCGAGGGTACCAAAGCCTATCTTCAACCCGACGGCGGCATTGCCCTGTTCCGACCGTATAGCAACATCGAGCGAATGAACCGTTCGCTTGCCCGCATGGTTATGCCCCAACTTAACGCGGAAGATTTTTTGCACGCGATGAAAGAACTGGTGCGTACGGATCGATCTTGTTTTCCCACATCACCCGGCACGGCGTTGTATCTGAGACCCACGACGATCGCCACCGAGGCGAGCATCATGGTACGGGCGTCAAAAAATTATCTGTTTTTTATCATCATCTCGCCTGTAGGCGCTTACTTCAAAGAAGGACTCCGCGCCACCCGCATCTACGTGTCGGACGAATATGTCCGATCCGCAAAAGGGGTGGCCGGTTCCACCAAAACTTCGGGCAATTACGGCCCCACGCTCATGGTCGCTCAGGACGCGATGGCAAAGGGATACGCACAAGTGTTGTGGCTGGACGCCATGGAACACCGGTATGTGGAAGAGGTAGGACAGAGCAACATCTTTTTTCTGTTTGACGACGAGTTGGTCACGCCACCGCTTACCGGAACCATACTGCCGGGGGTCACACGCGACTCGGTGATCCAATTAGCGCGGCACTGGGGGATAAAGGTCGCCGAGCGCCCCGTCGCCATCGACGAAGTGGTGGAAGGGTGTGCAAGCGGACGACTCAAAGAAGCGTTTGCGGCGGGAACCGCCGCCGTGATCTCGCCCATTGGCGGGCTGGGATACAAAGGGCACGACAACACGGTAGGCAATGGAGCCACGGGGCCTCTAGCGTCACGGTTTTATGAAGAAATCACCGGTATACAGACCGGTCGTCGTGAAGATCCGTTTGGATGGCGGATCAAAATCGCATAACCTATGACCGATAACGCTTCTATCGTTGCGCTCGAAGAACTGACCGATACACGCGAAAGGCTCGGACGTATCGTATGCACGTCGGGGGGGTTCGATCCGCTTCACCCCGGCCATGCTTCGTGTCTGATCGCCTCGCGGAATTTCGGGGATACGCTTGTCGTGTTGGTCAACGGCGACGGTTTTCTGAGACGCAAAAAAGGCAAACCGTTTATGGACCTTACCGCTCGCTGTCGTGTCGTGGCGTGTATCCGGGGTGTGGGCTACGTGGTTCCGTTCGAAGTCGAAAACGACGACACCGTCTGCGAGGCCCTTAGGATGCTTCGCCCACACGTATTTACCAAGGGCGGCGACCGTACGGACATCTCCAACATCCCGGAGTGGACGGTATGCCGAGAACTGGGGATCGAACTGGTGACCGGAGTCGGACAGGCCAAAGCATGGAGCAGTTCCGACTATCTTCGGCAATGGGGCGAGTTTTGGGCAAGCGTCCACCCGCGCGAAAGCAAAACGCCGGTATAGGCTCAGGAGCCATCGACAGGGATAGGCATGGGGATCATTCTAAAGACAGCGGAACAGATCGAGACGATCAAAAAAAGCGGACGCGCGGCAACGGAGATTCTTCAGCGGTTGGGTGAAGCGTCGAAACCGGGCGTCTCGACGGGAGAGCTGGACGAACTGGCGCGGCAGTGGATTAAAAAGTACGGAGGGATTTCTTCATTTCTTGGATACCGGCCCACGTACCATCCTCCCTATCCGGCCACCATCTGTGCTTCGATAAACGACGAGGTGGTCCACGGCGTACCGAGCCGACGGCGTTTTCTCAAGGAAGGCGACATCATCGGGATCGATTTTGCCATCATCCTCAACGGCTATCACGGAGATACGGCTTTTACCTTTCCCATCGGACAGATTTCTTCACAGGCGCAGCGCCTGCTCGACATTACCCGCGAATCGTTATACTTGGGTATCGCAGAGGCCAAGGCGGGTAACCGCATTGGAGACGTGGGGCATGCGGTACAGCATTTTGTCGAGACACACGGCTATTCGACGGTGCGGGATTTGTGTGGGCACGGGGTGGGGCGTCAGTTGTGGGAAGAGCCGCAAGTACCCAACTACGGTCGTCCGGGGCTCGGTCAGCGGCTCAAACCCGGCATGGTGATCGCCATCGAGCCGATGGTTTGCATCGGAACCCACGAGGTGCGTGTGCGGGACGACCAGTGGACTACCGTCACCGCAGACGGTAAATGGTCGGCGCACTTCGAGCATACCGTCGCTATCCTGTCGGATGGTCCGGAAATCCTCACCGCAAACTTCGAACTATGGGGAAGGTAGAAAACGGCTATGGGGCTGTTGCGGTGGATTTACCCCAGAAGCGTACCAGCAGGGTGAGCGCCGTCGCGCCCAAAAGAAGAGACACCCACGGATTGACACCGTATGCCGACGGCAGATCGCCGAGCAGAATACCCACCATCCCTACCGTCATCGCGTATGGCATCTGGGTGCGCACATGGTCGATATGATCGGCTCCGCAAGCCATCGAAGACATGATGGTCGTGTCCGAAATGGGAGAGCAGTGATCGCCCCATACCGCGCCGCTCAACACACCGGCGATGGTCCCTAAAAGCAGTGTATGCGCTTCGCCGCCCGTGATCCCTGCGGCCTGCGCAACCCCCACGCAAAGCGGAACCACTAGCGGCGTAACCAACGCCATCGTTCCCCACGACGTTCCGGTGGCAAAACTGACCAGACAGGCAATGACAAACGTCAGCGTCGGCACAAGGTGCGGCGACAGAAACCCGGTGGCTACCGACACGATATACCGGGCCGTTTGCATCTCCTCACACGCCGCCACAAGCGCCCAGGCCAGCACTAAAATCACCACAGCCAGAAACACCGACTGCGCCCCGGCCAGCCAAGCATTCAGACAGTCGGTAAGACGCATCTGGCGCAGACCGACGGTTATCACAAAAGCCAGCAGGGTGCCGATGAGGGAACCCCATAGCAAAGCCCTGCTTCCGTCCGCCTTGCCAAAAACCGTCCACAGGTCCGCCGTGGCCGTATCCGCTCCACCTGCGACAAGCGCATCTCGCCCCGTAGCCCACATCCCCCAAAACGTCACCAGCATGACCGTCAGCAAGGGTATTGCCGCGTATATCCAGTGACGAACCTGCCCGTCTACGGGTTTGAGTTGGCTGTCGGCATCTCCGCTCAACGGCGCGGCTCCGTCGGCGAGGAGCTTGCCTGTCGTCCGCGCTCTGCGCTCGGCGGGAAGCATGGGACCAAAGTCGCGTTGCATCACGGCGATCAGGACCACGAAAAACATCATCAAGAGTGGATAAAAACGGTAAGGGATCGTCTCCAAAAAAATCTGATAGGCGTTATAATCCAGTTGGACGCTTCTCAGGGCATCTCCGATCAACCCCACTTCGAAGCCTATCCAGCCGGAAATAAGCGCCACACTGGCAACCGGCGCGGAGGTGGCGTCCACGATAAACGAGAGTTTTTCGCGGGAGATACGCAACCGGTCCGTAATCGGGCGCATCGTGTTGCCGACGACCAGCGTGCTGACAAAGCCTTCGAAAAAGATGATCATGCCAAGCGCCCATGTCGCCAAATGGCCGGAGCGCGGGGTTTTTGCCCATCCCGTCACCACCTCGACCACACCGTAGACCGACCCGTTACGGGCGATGATGCCGATCAGCCCGCCAAGAACAAGGATGACAAGCAGTACCGAAGCATTCCAACTTGAGGAAAGACTTCCGAGGATCAGTTGATCGCCCCAGCGCAAAACAGCCAGAAACGGGTTGTATCCGGCGATAAACAGCGCGCCTAAAAGACCGCCTGCGGCGAGTGCCGCAAGCACCTGACGAAACGCCACCGCCACCACGATGGTCAAGAGCGGGGGAAGAAGCGTCATCCATCCGGGCAGGACGCGCAACGACCGATCCACGATCTCCTCGCCGATCTGCGTTTGAACCGTATACACGCCTGCCACCGAAACCAAAAGCGTTTCGGGAGGCGAAGGCTGTGCGCCGATCAGAAGCCCGGTGCGTGCCGTTGCTTCCACCTCCTGGCCTTTGTCGTCAAAAACCCGGAACGTATAAGGCGTCACATCCGTCGGTTGCTGCGCGGGCGTCTCGATCGATACGGTAAAAGGGATGTCGGACACCCCCATGCCGGGCAGGTGTACGATCGGCGAACCGGTCTGTGCGTACACGACGTCCGGAAGAACGAGCAACGCGGTGGCGATCCCGGCGGAGAGGACTGCGGATTTTAGAATGTGTATCCTCCGTTTCTGGCTAACTATTGGCGATAGCGGTCATCCATAGTTTGGCTATGAGGACAGAAAGCCGGGTTGGAAGAGGGAAATTCGAAGAAACAGGTAGCAGCCCGTTAGCGTATACAAAAACATGTTACCCACGTTCGAACCTTTGAATCAGCTCGCAAGTGATCTGCGCTGAAAGAAGCACGGTGGGGGTCCCACCGCCAGGGTGCGAACTCCCACCGACGCGGTACAACCCGTCATACCGGGTGGACTTATTCGACGGACGTAGAAAGGCATTCCGCCAGCCATGTGAATGTGCGCCGTATATCGCCCCGCCAGGCATTGAGTAGGTCCCGGCAATTCGGCGTGGCGTCCAGACATCGCTCACGACGATGTCCGATTCGATATCCGGAAAGCCACTTCGGCGGAGACGCTCGAAAACACGGCACCGCGCCGTACCGATCTGCTCCTCATCCCACAGATCCCCATCATTGGCCGGGGCATTGGCCATGATGAAAAGCGTTTCGCCTTCACCAAGCACGAGAGATCGGTCACTGCGGCTCGGGGTATTCACGTAAACCGTTGGGTCGTCAGGAAAACAACGTTCGTCGAACAGTTGAGCGAACTCGCGCCGGTAATCTGCCGAAAAATACAGCGAGTGATGGGATAGTCCGGGGAGTTCCCGTCGGAGTCCCAACAGGAAAACGAGTCCGGACATGGAGCGATGGGTGGAAGGCATACCCTGCGCGTTGGATTCACCGAGCAGTTTGGGTCCCTCCGAAGCGTCGCCATTCATGACGACTACATCGCCAGGTAAACGATTGCCGTCGGCCAGATGTACGCCTTTCACTTTGCGGTTCTCGTGTTCAATACGCACAACCTGCGCCCGGGGGATCAGGTCTACACCCATTGTAGTGGCCAGCTCAAGTAACCCTTGAACGATCCGATACAGGCCACCACGCGCATACCAGCCGCCGAACGCGAACTCCAAATAGGGGATGATGGCGAGCGTCGCTGGCGCAGCGTATGGCGAGGAACCTACATAAGTCGGATAGCGGTCATAAAGCTGTTGCAGATAAGGACTCTGGAAATGGGCGGCGACCGTTTTGTGGTAATTACCCCAACCATAGCGAAGGGGCAGATGCCGTAACACACCGAGGTCCGTTGCACGAGGCCTATCAAGCGGACGGCGCTTGAGAAAGGTTTGCCGCGAAACGTCATAGAGACGCGCACCCAGTCGCAGAAACTTGAAGAAGCCTTCTACATCACGTGGCTCAATCATACGCACGGTTGGCAGCCACTCAGGCAACGAGGAGGTGTAGGTAAAGCGCACCCCATCGTCGTAAACATACTGGGCAAGCGGGTGCATCTGTATGAGTTCAACGTGATCCTGCAAACGGCTGCTGGCTGTCTCGAATAATTCTTGAAACACCCAGGGCATGGTAATCAGCGACGGTCCGGTGTCAAACTGAAAGCCTGCCTGGCTCCAGTAATTCATTTTGCCACCGAAAGTGTCACCTTGCTCGCAGACGGTAACCTGCCAACCGTTAACTGTCAGCCGTAAGGCCGTTGCCAACCCCCCCAGGCCCCCGCCAATGATCACCGCACGTTTCTTCATGTTGCGTTCGCCTCGCTCGAATGACCGCCAGTGTGACAGATTTAGCCGCCCGGCCCGCACCACGTGACGCCTCAATCACAGTCAGGTGCTGGGAAATGGCGAAGTGGGAGATTCTAATGGCGCGTTGTGCATCGGAGCAGGCACTTCAGTTCCAGGGTCTGAAACCCTTTGCCGAATCCTTTCTGCTGTCAGCTTGCCACTTAACACAACCATCGGCAGGCCAGTGCCAGGCGTGGTACTGGCCCCGGTATAATAAAGGCCATCCACCTCTCTCGCGTAGTTGCGTGGACGGAAAGGACCAACTTGGAACAAGGTGTGTGCAACGCCGAAGGCCGAGCCGTCATAGAGACCGAAGCGCTCTCGCCAATCATGCGGCGTATAAACTTCCTCTACCACGATGCGTTCTGGCAAGATGACTATCCCATGCTGACGCAACCGCTCCAGTATTTGCATTCGGACGGCTTGAGTGGTGGCTTGCCAGTCCACGTCTTTCAGCTTGCTCAGGACTGGCGTCGGTGTCAGGATGAACAGCGTTGTGTCTCCTGGTGGTGCAAGGTCGGAGTCCGTTGCCGAGGGGACGCTCACATAGAAAGGTAGATCACCCGGAATCTGGTTGCGTTTGAACAGGTCACTGTACGTGGCCTGACTGTCTTTTGGCAGGAATATCGTGTGGTGCCCAAGGTTTTCAATGGCGCCGCGGATACCCCAGTAAAAGGTCAGCACACCAGGCGTCATGGGAAGACGGCGTGTTTGGCGGTGCTGTTGTTTCGAAAAGACCTCCTTCGCGATTAAATCTGTGTTTGTTGTTGGTAAATCCACGTTGGAGACGACTATCGGCGCTTTGTGTGTGTGACCGTTGGATAGCTCCACACCGGTTATCCGCCTGTTCTCTATGAGAACCCGTCTTACTCGCTGTCCCGTGTGAATCACAGCGCCAAGTTCGCAGGCAAGTTTTTCTATCCCGGTGACCAGACTGTAGATGCCACCTTTCGGCATCCACAACCCGTAAGCCAGTTCACCATAAGGTAAAATTGAAAAAAGCCCCGGTAGCCTGTAGGGCGACCCACCAAGATACATGCCGTATGAACCGAGGGCTTCGAGCAAATAGGGACTGCTAAAGAATCGTCGCAATTCGCCGTCGAGTGATCGCCACAGGCTCAAGCGGCGCAATTCGGAGAGTGAAAGCGCTTTTAACCATTCGATTGGATGATCAACATTTCGGTTGATTAGCCGACCGAAGGCCATCTGGTACTTGGCCTCCGCATCGCTCAAGAAGGCCAGGACAGAGGTCCTCGACCCGGGCGCGACCCTTTCGCACTCCTCCAGCAAGCGTTGCAGATTGCTCGACAGCGTGAATCGGGTTCCATCCCGCCATTGAAAACTCACGGAAGGATCTACCGGCAGCAGCGTCACGTAGTCGGAAAGCTTACGACCGGCAGCCTCGAACAGTTGCTCAAAAACCCAGGGATAGTTAAGCAGTGATGGACCAGTGTCAAATCGAAAGCCTTCGCGCTCAATCAAATTGGCACGACCACCGACGCGCTCGTTAGCCTCATAGAGCGTTACGGCAAACCCGGCCAGTTGAAGGTGAATCGTCGCACTCAGACCCCCCAGCCCACCGCCAATAACGAATACGCTGTTATCCACAAACCAGTCCCATGGGTTGAAATGGCCGCTCTACCTACCAGGATAGATACGCGAACGGCAGACGCCAGTACTTGCTCGTCGGTAGTCCTCTGAACTTGTCCCTAAAGGGTACACGCTCTCGATGCTGTATCCCAAATGGACTGGCTATAATACGCGTGTTGAGCTGCCGATAGACCGTGATACAGGCCTGAACCGCTGTTCGACTGTCTGGTGCAAACGCATCGAGATCAGCCAGAGCCTGATCATAGTGATCTTCCGCCAAGTTGGCCATATGGCCGATCACACGGTGTATGGCGGCCTGTTGCCCTGGATTCATGGTGTCGAGTTCGTTGATCCCTTCCTCACGCAGAAGATCGAGCGGTAGATACAATCGCCCGCGCTTCTGATCCTCTGCCACATCACGGAGGAAATTCGTCAGTTGCAGGGCTGTCCCCAGATGGCGAGCACTCGTCAGAGCTCGCTCAAAATCGTGACTTCCGTTGGAGCCGTAAACATAGGTTAAAAAATAGCCGACAACAACCGCGCTTCCATAGACATAATGGTCTATCAGATCATCCATGGTGCTGAAAACGCGGGGTGTGACATCCTGACGCATCGCCATAAGAAACGAGCGATAGTGTTCCGACGGGATTCCGGCGTCCCGCACGACTTGTGTAAACCCGGCCAGAAAGCAGGGGGCATGCGCCGCTAAGGCAGTTTTGATGGATCTGGCCCCAAGAGCAGTTTCATAGTCCTCAGCCCACCGGTCAAGGCGCGCTGTACGTTCCTCGGGTGTGAGCGCAAACGTGTCCACGATCTCATCCGGATACCGGACGGCGGCATAAATGGCTTCCACCCTGGCGCGCTTGTCGGGCGGCAGAAAACGGGTAACCATGAAAAAGCTGGTACTGTAAGTGCGTAGCGTGCGGCGCGCCTGTCGGACAATGATGTCCCATGCTGCAGTCTCGGATGGGGTTTGAACTGCGAGGTGGTGCGTCCGCTGTTCAAGCCGGTTCCACTCGGCATCGCTCCAGGCTTCACGAGGCCGTACGTTCAGAATGTTACTCAAAAGCGTTTGAATCATCATCAGCTCCAAGGCTGTCCCGGTAACCTTCCCTAAAACCTTTTCGCCCGTCCGATCTCCATCCGTACACACCGCATAGCGAATGGTGAAACCAGAATCAGCCCACATTCCCGTTATTGCAGCCTGTCTGTTTAGCCTCCTGCTCCACAGTTCCCAGCAGACGCGCCGTCATTGTTGAACGGTAGTCAAAATGAGATTTAGCCAACGGCGAATAAAAAAGGTGTGGGCGATCCGGCCGAGGACACCGTACGGAATCGCATACTCAACCACGTCCCGCATCAGAACCCCGCCCCCAGCTCCTGGAAGGATAGCGCATTTTTATGTTCTTCTGATATGAAATATCGCTCTTTCACCCTGCGGGATCTACGGCTAATTCAGCGAAAAATCTGTCTCATTAAATATAGGCACACAGGGAATTTTAGAATGTGTATCCTCCGTCTCGGGGGTGCGTGGCCCCTTGATGTCGCCGCAGATGTAGCGGGGGACCTTCTTCTCGATCTTCGGCTTCCCGTGTCTCGCCCTTACGGAGCCGTCGTCCTTGCCGGTTGCGCCCGAACGACCAGTATGGCGTATATCTGGATGCAAATCAACACCGAGGCCCCGGTCAGATGCAACACTTGCGCCGGTGGCGGCAGTCCGGCATACGCCAGCACGACGCCCAGCCCGATCTGAACGACGACACCGCCCAGCAGGATACGGCTAAGCTGTGATATCGGCCCGGTGATACGGCGTCGGTACATCTCGCGGAACAGCCATCCGGCCGCGATCAGTACCACCCAGGACGACGAACGGTGGATATAATCGATAGGGCCTACCTTCGCCAGCCATTCGGAGCGTGGCAGTCCACCGGGATCCTTGATAAACGGGTCGATGCCCTCGCGTACCTGCGTGCCGAGCACTGTCTGAATAACGGTAAGCGCAAAAAGCACCATGCAGAGCCAGTATGCTGTTTTTTTTGCTTCCGGCGGGAGACCGGCATCCGGCGCAGGGTACGCCATAAACACCGCATACAGCAAGACGCCGATCAGTACGATGGCCAGCAACATGTGCGCCGTTACCACCACCGGATGTAACTCGGAGCGTACCACCTGCCCGCCCAGCCAGCCCTGAAAGGCCACCAGCACGACGCTGAATACCGCACACCAAAAAATACGCGGATGAACACGTCGATGCGGAAACGCAGCGATGGCCGTCCCCAGCACAAGAAAGCCGATCAACACGCCGACCATCCGGTTTAGGTACTCGGTCCACATTTTGACCGGGTTAAACTCCCGGACGTCGTATCCTTTTGCCTCTACATAGGCCATATCCACTTCGGCAAGACTGGACGGCGGAAACCAGCACCCCCAGCATTTGGGCCAGTCCGGACACCCAAGTCCCGCACCCGTAACCCGTACGAGACCGCCGATGGAGATAAGAACGACCGTGGCGAGCACCGTGATCAGCGCAATTTTTCGAAAAGCGTTCATGGAAGACCTGTGTATGGGGTTGCTCGAACGTCCCACGCCGTTATGCGGATGGGAAATTCAACGGCGTTTTACCCCCGACACAGGGCGGACGCAGCAAGTCGCGCTGAAGATCGGTGGTCGCCTTTGCCCTAAGCGCTTCCAAATGGTCCAGACTGGCCCACGTGGAATGTCCGGGAGAATACTTGTACAATAGCGCACGCCGCCGGTTTTTTTTTGACATCCATGTTGTGGTCCCGTGTATGAGCGCCTCGGTAAAAATGAGCATATCTCCCGCGCGAAACGACGGATTGACCACAAGATGCGAATCGACCGGCGGAAGAAAATATCGGTTGGCCTTATGGCTTCCCGGCACGCAAATAAAGCCTCCGTCACCCGGATGGATGTCTTCGAGCGCATAGATGGCGACGATAAGACCGTTGTGCATCTTTCCGTCAAACCACTGATACTGGTGCTCGCCATGATCGGTACGCGGACCGCCGTGCAGGTTGGGCCGAGCAAGACCGCGCTCCACGGTTCCGGTATCCATTTGGAGACCGTAGGCGTGGTCGTAGCGCATCCAATCACCGATCATCTGACGCATGATGGAAAGTGTGCGCGGATGTGCCATCAATTCGAGAAAACAGGGATCCAAATCTATAAACCCAAAGCTAAAAGTGTCCTCCTTACCCAGCCGTTTTAGGTCTTCGTCGATGATCGCATTCATCCTGCGGACATCGTCCGGCGAGATAAGATCGCGATAGACGATCACACCGTTCAGGTCAAACTCGAAAAGTTCCGCCTCGGTCATACCCTGCCTCCTGAGGATGCACTGTTTCCCAGCCTGTCTACCGGATGCCCCCATTTTCTTTGAGCTTTAGTTGCTCCTCATACCACGTTTTGACGGGAAGGTCTTCCTCGCGTGGACGCCAGTGCCGCGAAATCGGATGCACGGGATCGTCACCCATGTAATTCTTCGCGCCGCCGTTCAACTCGCCGAGCAACTGGAGTTGAACGGGCGTACACCGAGCCAGCAATTCAGGCGATTGATGCAGATAGTCCGCGGGGCGTATCCAGCGATGGTGATACCCGTAATACAGACATTTTCGGGTTTTTACGGACAGGTTGGGCGTCAGACAGTGCCACAGCGCGGTACGCCACAACATCGCCGTTCCGGGTTTGACGTTGACCTCGAAAATCCGCGCCGGATCGATCGGATGTTCGGGGTCGTGGATACGTTTGGGAGACATAAGATGACTGCCCCGCACCACGCATATCGCACCCGCATTATGCTCCGAAAGGTCGGTAAGATAGTACCCTACTTTGACCTCTACAAAAGGTACGGCTCCGTTGGTGACCGGGTATCCAAAATCGGGGCCGTCCGAATGCCATGGGAAAAAGCTGTCCTTTGCGCCGAGTGGCTGATTGGCAAACTCCGCCGGACAGGGCGGTCTCACATCCATGTGCGAGGTGCGTATCTGGATGTTGGGACCGATCGCATCTACCACCATGGGAAACAGTACGGGGTGATCGATCAGACGGAACAGTTCCTCGTGATGCGCCAGCGCGTTGCGCACCTGAAACGCCGCATCCGGTGCGATGTTCTGCATCTTCCGGTATCGGGTGTCCAAGTCGTTTACCACTCCGACCAGCCGGTCTACCGTGTCCGGTGTCAGGGCGTTTTCGACAAGGACAAAGCCGTCTTCGTCAAACTGTCGCTGCTGGGATTCCGTCAGGACAAGAGACATAAAAAACCCCTAACTCCACAGCCGGTCCCATGGGCGGTCCTCGTTCCATTCGTCCGTCGTTTCGAAGAAACCGGGTACAGCCGGGTTGATATGCGCCCGGACCGCCTCTTCGTTGAGGTCGATACCCAGCCCTGGGGCTTCGGGTACGTCGATAAAACCTCGCTGACAAATCGGGTTGGGCAGTCCGGTGACGATATCGTTCCACCAGGATGCGTCCACATAGTGGTGTTCGAGACACATAAAATTTTCCGTAGCGGCGGCGCAATGTACGCTGGCCATCTGTGCTACGGGCATGGCGGCCATGTGCATCGCCATGGCGATGCCGTGTTCCTGTGCGAGATCGCCGATGCGTTTGGTTTCGAGAATACCGCCGGAAGTGGCAAGATCGGGGTGGCAGACCGACAACGCCTTTTTCTCGAACAGGTCGATAAACCCTTCTTTGAGATAGATGTCCTCACCCGTACAGATCGGGGTGTCGCACGAGTTTTTGAGACGCACGTACTGATCGGTAAATTGCCAGGGAATCATGTCTTCGAGCCAGGCAAGATTGTATCGGTCCAGCGCTTTGGCCAGCCGTATGCAGTCTTCGACACCGATATGTCCGAAATGATCTGCCGCAAGGGGAATCTCGTAGCCTACGATACTGCGGACCGTGCCCACGTAGTCGGCCAGCATGGAGATCCCCTTGTCCGTCAGCCGAATCCCGGTAAACGGGTGCATCACCGAATAGGTGTCGAGCATGCCGGACGGGGCGGCAAGTGTCCCCGGTTCGCGCTGTACCAAGTCGATGCCTACGTCCATTTTGAGAAAAGTAAAACCTTCGTCCATACGCGCCTTTAGTCGTCGGCCCATTTCGTGCGGATCGGGTGAACTGGTCGTATCGCAGTAAATACGGATTTTGTCGCGGAATTTGCCCCCGGCAAGTTGATAGGCGGGGACCCCGTATGCCTTGCCGGCCAAATCCATGAGCGCCATTTCGACGCCGCAGACACCGCCGCCCTGCCGCGCATGGTGACCAAACTGTTTGATCTTGCGAAACAGTTTGTCCACGTTGCAGGGGTTTTCACCAAGGAGACGGCTTTTGAGCATGAGCGCATACCGCTTGCTCGCGCCGTCCCTTACTTCGCCCAGACCGTAGATGTCCTGATTGGTGTACAGTTTGATGAGGTTGCAATTTCCGATGGTTACCGTCCGCATGTCGGTAATTTTGAGCTCGCTCGGTCTTGATGCGGTACGGAGGCCTGCTTCTGTGGAATGACTGGCTGTGGACATGAACACTCCCTGAGGGTTTCTGGGTTGGTTCCCCGTTTAATCGGCGGTTGTATTGGGGGGTTGAACCTGCCCCTACGATCCGGGGGACCATGAGGCGGGTGGGGTGATCGGTCCGTGATCCCACACGGTCGGGAAAAAATGCCCCTTCAATTCCTCGCCGGGTTTTACGGTCACCCGGTGCTCCATTATATGCGTGCGGTTGGGTTCGTACCGCGTCCATCCCGGCATGTAGTGGACCGCAATGGCGGGTCTTCCTTTTTGGGAGGGATTGGTCGGGCTGCCGTGCCACGTCAGACAGTGATGAAACATGCACTCTCCCTTTTTGACTTCGCACGGCACGATTTCTATTTTTTCCCCTGTCGGGACAAGCGACAGATCGGGGGTAGGAGAAAAATCGTCCGGATTCGTGCCGATGGTTCCGCCTTTGTGTGGCCCCCACAGATGGCTACGGGCCACCATGCGCATACATCCGTTTTCCGTCGTGGCGTCGTCAAGCGCCACCCATGCGCTGATCAGGTCCGCCGGTTGGATGATGGGCCAGTACGGGTGATCCTGATGCCAGTCGGTCGTCCCGCCCCGGACCGGGGGCTTGTACTGGACCTGATCGTGCCACACGCGAAGCACGTCCGTGCCGATCAACTGTGTCGCCATCTCGCAGATTTGCGGGTGATACAGATGCGCGCGGAACATATCGTCAGCTTGCCATGTGTTCACGATTTGGATCACCACAGGCTTGTCGCGATCGTCTTCTCCACCACGCATATTGCGCACCGCTTCGGCCTTTCCGCGCGACGTACCCGCGATGACCTGCATCATGCGTTCAAGGAGCCGGTCGGCCTCCTCGTCGTTGTATACGCGGCCTACGTTCAAAAAACCCCGCTCTTTGAACTTTTCGATCTGTGTCTCGCTTAACCGCATAATCATTCTCCCTTGTGCTCAGCAAAAGCGAAAAGCATACATCCGCATAGCGCGTATCCGGATATGAAGACGCACCGAGCCGCGTGGAACGTCGTCACCGATCATGGTTTCTCCCTGCCACATCACAGGCAGACCGGTTCCGTCTTCTCGAAGAGGTACGCAGTCTTCGAACGTATAACCGGGTAACGGCTGGTGCGTTACGGATGAGAGCAACTGGACTCGGATTTCCGGATCGGGGCCGACTGGTTCGGCGTTTATGATTAGTCGATCTCCCATAAAGGAGATCGGACGGGTAGAAAAATGTCCGCCTTCAGGGGCGCCTTCGATACCCGTGACGCGGTCGCGTTTGGTGGTAACACGCGAAACGCGGCTTTGCGGAGTATAGGAAAGAGTGATAGGATGAGAGCCACCGTGCGGACCGTCACCACTTCGATAATATAGCGCCCAAGTGTCGGTATCGATGGGGACAATACCGGGGGCTGTGGAAATGATAAAACTGTCAAATGCGCCGGGTTCGCCAAGCGGGATAAATGTATCGCGGCACTGCCGCCCCCAGCGCCGGTTGTCTCGGCTTGTCAGCGCCTGTACCTCGAACGTGCCTTCGTAGTGACGATAAAAGCTGGGAAACAGGTAATGGGCATGGGGGGTGTCGGGATGACGGGCGTAACCGTTGTTGTAGATATCGGTGTTGAGTCCGTCTGTTTCGTCCGGTACAAGGGAGGGCTCGGAGCGGCTCCAGTTCCGAAAATTGTACGACTCCATTCGGGCCAGACTGCGGCCTCTGTGTTGCGGACGCACGCGAGTATCTCCATATTCGAGACCGCCAAAGTCGCAGGACGCCCGATGATACGCTACATAACGCTCCAACACCGAATCCCACATAGCGCAGTTTTGCGAGTCCGGGTAGCCCCCCGTAAAATCTTCGATATACCGTTTCCACCGGATCCCGTCGGGTGAATACGCGCCACGCAACGTGCCGGTCGTGCCATTGTGTTGCAACAAAAAGATCGACGGATCCTGCCAGTCGGCATACACCATTTTGTAGCGTTCCGCGTCCGATGCTGTCGGATCGACAAATACATTACCAAGTTCGGGGCTTACACCGCGAAATCCACCTTCGAACACTACGTTATTTGCCATGGCCCCGTCAACGGCAACTCGGTTTACCAGAGGTCGTTCGAAATGGAATCCATCCGAAGACTCGGCATAGCTTACCCGCAAACCCCGCCGGTCGGCGTGCGCCGAATTGTACCACATCCGATAACGATTTTCTTCCCGAATCACACACAGCCACGCGGTTCCAGTCTCCCATGGCGCATCCGCATAAAACAGCGGCGAGCCGTGTTTGGTTACCCGCCCATTGGCAAATTTTATCCGATACGCCAGTTGATCCCACTGGGCACGTCCGGCCATCACGAGAAAAAAATCGTCAAAAAGCAGTTGCCGCTCACTGCCTATGGAAACAGGCGGCTGAGGCCGCGTATCGCGTTCTCCGTGAACGTCGTACTCGATGGGAGCATGACTCATGGCCGAGTTTCTTGTAAAGGTAAGAAAATAGGTTCCGAAGCAAACCGACGGCGGCGTATACAAAACCCGACCGCCCCCAAGACAATTTTGTCTATTCGCCCGTCATCCGGTCATTTTGAACGAAAAACTATGTCTCCCAATCCAAATTGTCAAGCCTTCTTCTCGGCTCAAATCGCTTGACGACGACGCACTCGAAACGTTATTTCCGGAACGGAAATTCCGGATAGCTAGTCCGCAAGATATGTCGCGGGCTTTTCGTAGATAAAATAAACCAAAGAAAGGAAGGACGATGACCGCCGCGTCCGGAACAGGCACGTTCGAAACGTTTGATGAAAACCGAACCGGGGAAATTGTTTCGGCTTTTCACCGCGACGGCTTTGTCCACATCCCGAACGTGCTTTCCGCCAAAGAGGTGGAGGCGCTCAAAAAGGCGGCGGACAGCGTATTTGCAGATCCACGCTGGAACGAAAACGACAATCTGTACGGATTTGTAGCCGTGCGGTTGTTCGAAGCGGACCCGATTTTCGAATCCATGCTTACCCGCGAACCGATTATCGGACTGGTCGAACATATCCTCGGCAAAGACTGTCATCTAGTTGCCGAAAATCTGGTACGCAACGAACCCGGCAAAGCGATCGATTCGTTTCACGTAGACGATCTGTTGGTGTTTCCGCTTCCTCCGGAGATTCCGCGTTTCGATCCCCGCATCACCATGCCCGTTCATATCTTGACGGTTCAACTTCCGCTCACCGATATCCCCTCGATCGAGTACGGTCCAAGCGAATACGTGCCGGGCAGCCATTATTCAGGCAGAGAGCCAAATGATAAGCACCACCCGGTTTTTGAGGACACCCCCCCAGTTCCGGTCTTTTGCCGCGCCGGAGACATCTATCTGCACAACGGCCAGTGTTGGCATCGTGGTGCCCCCAACGGGTCGGACCGGACTCGGTATCTCTTTCAACTGGCCTATTCGCGGCGATGGGTTTCTCAGCGTTTTTATCCATTTGTCAACTACCGCTTGCCGGCGGAAGTGTATCACCGGGCGGACGAACGGCGTCGGCGGGTGCTGGGGTTTCATCCCAAAGGTGCGTACGGATAAAACACGGTACGCCGTGTCTCCGAAAATGAAAGGTTTCCATGACGGTCGATCCCAAACCTCTTCGCATGGCTCAGTATGGAACGAAACACGGTCATGCCGCCGGAAAACTCCAGTCGATGCTTACGCATCCGGACGTGGAAGTCGTGGGTGTGTACGAACCTGACATGGAACGCAGAAAAACACTTCGTAACGCCGACGGTACGTTTCGTCACGTAAGATGGTTTGACACACCCGACGAGATGCTAAACGACCCGTCCATCGAAGCCGTCGCCTCGGAAGGACTAAACGCCGAAAGCCTCGATCAGACCGAGGCCATCGTACGCGCAGGAAAACATGTCTGGTACGACAAACCGGCGGGAGACGACTGGCCGCAGTGGCGTCGGGTCGTAGCGCTGGCCCGCAAAAAGAAATTGCATCTTCAGATGGGCTATATGTTTCGGTATCACCCCGGTTTCCGAACGATTGCCGATTGGGCGCGGTCAGGTCTGCTTGGCGACGTGTTTTCGATTCGCGCCCACATGTCCACAAATATCTCGCCCGCCGCGCGCGAGGTGATCGCCGTACACCGAGGGGGTATCCTCTATGATCTGGGAGGCCACATGCTCGATCAGATCGTCTGGATACTGGGGCGACCTACACGGGTTTCCGGTTTTTTTCGAAACGCGGCCGGTGTGGTTCCGCAGTTTATGGACAACACGCTCGGCGTACTTGCATACGACCGTGCGCTCGCTTTTGTAGACATCGCGGCCATGGAACCCGGCCCGGCGGCTCGGCGTTTCGAAGTGTACGGAACACGCGGAACCGCCATCCTGCTGGAGCCGTTCGAACCCGGCGCGGTCATCCGTCTCGTGCTGACCGAACCCGCCGCCGGTTTTTCGGCGTGCGAACAGCGCATGTCGGTAGAGGTGCGAGACAGACAGGCGCAGTACGACCACGAGCTGGAAGCGTTTGTGGCGACCGTTCGCGGCCGACGCCCGCCGGACCGTCCCTACGAACACGATCTTGCCGTCCAGGAAACCCTGTTGCGCATAACTCGTTTGGATCGACGCCGATGACCCAGTATGATGTAATCGTTTTGGGGGGTGGGGTTGTCGGCGCGGCGACGGCGTGTGCCTTGGCACGGCGCAACCTACGGGTGGCGCTCATCGAGCGGTTTTCTCCCGCGCACGACCGAGGCAGTTCGCACGGCGACGGGCGCATGATCCGCTACGACTACAGCGAACCGATATACGTGGAGATGGCCGCAGCCTCGTATATCGCATGGGATGCGCTTGCCGTACGCGCCGGGGAACCCCTTGTCAAAAAAACCGGTCTTTGCAACTTTGGTCCGGCGGACAACCCGCAACTGGCCGAACTCGAATCTACCATGCGGACGTTCGGTCTTGCCTGCGAACGACTCGACGCGGCGCAGACCCATGCAAGATTTCCCCAGTACCGTATCGAACCGGGCAGCGAGACCGTGTATCAGCCCGACGGTGGCGTCGTATTCGCGGACCGCGCCGTGCTGGCCCTGTGGCGATGCGCAACGAAAAACGGCGTGGAAACGATCGAACAGGCGTATGTACGAGATGTCGAAGTCCATGCGGACCGGGTGACCCTGTGCGACACAACCGGTCGGTCGTGGACGGGCGCGCGGCTGGTGCTTGCTGCCGGCGGATGGACCGCCCCCTTGCTTCGCGACCTCGGAATCGTCGTGTCTCTTGAAGTCACACAAGAACAACTCGCCTATTTCCCGCCTATAAGCGACATCGATCATCGTGTCGGGACCATGCCCAACTGTATCGACTATCACACCGAACAGCCGTTTTACTGTCTGCCTATGGTCCGTATTCCCGGTGTAAAGATCGGATGGCATCATACCGGTCCGGTCATCGACCCTGACGCCCCCCGTACCCTCAACACGGACAACATTCATGGCGTGCAGGATTTCGTCCGTCGGCGTTGTCCGCATCTTGACCCGCATCCCATACAGACCGTACAGTGTTTGTATACCAATTCACTCGACTATCATTTCGTACTGGACCGCGTGCCGGGCCATCCGCATATCGTCGTGGCCGCCGGGTTTTCCGGACACGGGTTCAAGTTCGGGCCGGTGCTGGGCGAAATGCTGGCGGCAAAACTACTGGACGAAACCCCACCGATGGACATGTCGATATTCTCGATCCACCGTTTCGAACAGGCCGTATCGCGCCGCACGACCGCATAAGAGAAGCGTTCGAGACGCTCTTATAAATTTGCTATATCACGCAACTTATATGCCATACGGCATAAACGGATAACATACATGATACACGGTCGCATGTGGAAAATGTGGTTGCTTGCCGTTGGGATGGCAACGGGCGGATGCGCGGAGCGGATACTCGAAGATCCGGGGCTTTTGGTCTTTGGCGGTCCCATCGTAACGATGGACGAGGCACAGCCTGAAGCCGAGGCGTTTTTTATTCAGGACGGCAAAATCAAGGCGATAGGCAGCAAGGCGGACCTCGAAACAAAGTTTCCTGACGCCCAACGCCATGATTTGCAAGGCAGAACTGCGATTCCGGGTATCGTGGACTCCCATGTCCATGTGCATGAACTGGGGCACGACCGGCGCAAGGCCGATCTGACGGGTATTACGACGGTTGCGGGGATCGTGGAGCGGTTAAAGGCGTTTTATCCCGCTCCCGAACCCGGCAAATGGCTCACCGGTCAAGGGTGGGACGAGGGCGTATGGGCGTCTCAAGGGTATCCCGACCGGGCGGAATTGGATCTGGCGTTTCCCGACAACCCGGTTCACTTGGAGTCACTTCATGGGTTTGCCGGTTTTTACAACGGCAAGGCACTTTCTTTGGCTGGCATAGACCGGAGTACACCCGATCCGGAGGTAGGCAAAATCCTAAGTCGCGCTGACGGAGAGCCGACTGGCGTGATGGAAACGCTTGCACAGAATCTCGTCAACCGCCATATCCCTGCACCGACACTTGAGGACATCGAAGACAACATCGTGGTGGGTTTGGAGACCATGGCGTCGGCGGGGGTCACTTCGGTACACGAGGCGGGAATGAGACCGGACCGGGTGCAGGCGTTCAAAAATCTCGCCGCCGCGGGCCGACTGCCCATACGGGTATATGGAATGCTCGACGGTAACGACGAAACACTGATGAACGAGTGGTTTGCCACCGGCCCCTTGATCGATCCGGCGGGCCTGTTTACCGTGCGTTCGATCAAGGTATTTTACGACGGGTCGCTTGGTTCACGCACCGCCTTGCTTGCCGCGCCGTATGCCGACAAACCGGAGGCGGCGAACATGACCGAGCGTATCACCCCAGAGGCTGTCGCATCGCTGGGTGAGCAGGCCGTCCAACACGGGTTTCAGATGTCCGTCCACGCCATCGGCGACGAGGGAAACAACCGTACGCTCGGCATCTACGAAAAGATTCTGAAAAACCATCCCGGACTTGATCATCGCTGGCGGGTCGAACACGCGCAAGTCGTGTTGCCCGATTATTACGCGCGAGCGGCAACGCTTGGCGTGATTTCCAGTATGCAGTCGAGCCATGCGGTCGGTGACAGCAAATGGGCGGAGGATCGGCTGGGACCGGACCGGATTCGATATGCCTACGCATGGCGGCGGGTGTTGGAGGCAGGCGGTCGGCTTGCCATCAATTCGGACTTGCCCGGTGAGCCATGGGAGCCGATGCAGACACTCTATTTTGCAGTAACGCGAAAATCGCTCGACGGCGTGCCGGCAAATGGCTGGTACCCGGATCAGGCGCTTCGTGTGGAAGAGGCGCTTCGCGCCATGACGCTCGGCGGCGCATACGCCGCGTTTCAGGACTCAGCGATCGGGTCGCTAGCTACCGGGAAATGGGCCGATTTTGCCGAACTGGAGCGTAATCCTGCGGTCACGGAAGCGGATGGACTCAAGGATATCCGGGTTATACGGGTATGGGTAGCGGGAACGGTCGTGGCAGAAAACGGGAAGATAAGGGTCCGGCCCCAAACGCAGCAGAAAGAAAAACGATAAGCCGTCTATTCCTTCGGGTCGAACAGCCGGTTTTTTTTCGATAGGTTGACGGCATTTTCAATTTCGGGTTTTACGATGTCTTCAAAACACTCCGGGCATATACCGTGGCTAAACTCGGCGTCCGAGTTTTCGGAGATGTAGCACTCCATCGGACGCCATGCGGATTTGTCGTCGCGAATTTTTTTGCAGTAGCTGCAAATCGGCAGAATCCCTTGTAGACGTTTTACATGTTTCAAAGCTTCCTCAAGCTCGGCGACGCGTTGGGTCAGTTCGTCTTGCAACCGAACGATCCGTTCTCCTGCACGGAGACGCGCGGCAAGTTCCTGCAAATCAGGTGGCTTGGTCAGATAGTCGTCCGCACCGGCGTTTAGCCCTTCCGCAATATCCATTTTTGTATCTCGCGTCGTCAGCAGAAGCACGTAAAGCGCCCTAAGCGCCGGTGTGCGGCGGATGTGTCTGCACAGTTCCACCCCATCCTTTTCGGGCATCATCCAGTCCAATACCGCCATTCGGGGGGCATCTTCCCGACAGAGTACCTCCCATGCGGCGGAACCGTCTCGCGCGATGACCACATCGAATCCAAGTTTTTCGAGTTGGAACTCAAGAAAAAGACAGGTGACGGGATCGTCTTCGGCAATCAGCACACGCACCGGCGTTTCGTCCTTCTCTACGCTCATTCGATCTCTTTTACCTCCGAGTCTTCCCTTTCGGACTCTTCTATCACGCCGACAGCGCGAAGTTTACCACCACAATCCTCACATTCGAGTTCCGATTTGTTCTCCAGTTGCCATTCTTCTCCGCATTCGATGCAGATAAACGTTCCCGTGTACTGTCTTGCCATGAGGTGTTGTCCTCTATATGGAGCGAAAGGAAGGAGATCGGAAAACATGTGAAATCCGGGGATACGCTATTTTACACCACTCTCCGCCGGATGTCAATAGCAAGGAATGGGCTTGACATACGCGGACTTCGGGGTTATCTATAATCGGTTTTCGACAATCCGATCCTAAGTTATCCGGAGAACTATCATGACTTCCAGCAAATTCGACGTAGCAATAGTGGGCGGTGGTCCGGGCGGATATGTAGGGGCGATACGCGCGGCACAACTGGGTCTCAGCGTGGCCGTCATCGAAAAGGAACAGCCCGGCGGAGTGTGTCTCAACTGGGGTTGTATCCCCACAAAAGCGCTTTTGAAAAACGCCGAACTCGTTCTAACGATGCGTCATGCCGCCGACTATGGCATTTTGTGCGACAATCTGCGCTTTGACATGAGCAAGGCGGTCGAACGCAGCCGAAAAGCCGCAGACACGCTGGCAAGCGGTGTCGCCTTTTTGCTCAAGAAAAACAAGGTGGAACTCATTTCCGGACACGGGCGTTTGTCTTCCCGATCCACCGTCGAGGTGACGGATGGCGGGGGGAGCAAGCGTGTCATAGAGGCGTCTGCCATCATCATAGCGACCGGATCGCGGTCCAAAGCCATTCCTGTGGTTCCGGTTGACGGAACCCGCATCATCACCAGCTCGGAAGCGATGTTGCTCAGAGAGCCGCCTGGTTCGATGACGATCATAGGCGGCGGAGCCATCGGGGTGGAGTTTGCCTATTACTACGCGGCCTACGGAACCAAAGTGACTATCGTGGAGATGCTGCCGCATATACTGCCGCTCGAAGACGCGGAAATCTCCGAAACGCTCGAACGCGCGTTTAAAAAACTCGGTATGGTGATCAAGACGGGCGCACGGTTGGAAAAGGCGGAAGCGGGTACAGCGGGAACTACGGTAACGGTGACGGCAAACGGACAGACCGAAGCCATCTATGGCGACATTACCTTGTTGGCGATCGGGCGGGATCCTAATACGCAGGATATGGGACTGGAAACGGTCGGGGTCAAAACCGAGCGTGGATTTATCACGGTAGACCGGGAAAAGGGCTATCAGACTTCGGTTCCGGGCATATACGCCATAGGGGACGTCATCGGAGCGCCGCTTTTGGCGCATGTAGCATCCGCCGAGGGCATCCATGTGGCGGAGCGGTTGGCGGGTCATCATCCTGCCCCGATCGACTACGGCAACATACCGGGGTGCGTGTACTGCCAGCCTCAGGTGGCCAGCGTAGGCATGACCGAGGAAGAGGCGAGGAAACACGGGGAAATCAAGGTGTTCAAGATGCCTTACCGCGCCAGCGGCAAGGCGGTGGCGCTCGGTGAAACCGAAGGGATGGTAAAACTGATCGCCGACGCCCGGTACGGAGAGATTCTCGGCGCCCATATCATCGGCGCGGAAGCCACCGAGATGATCGCGGAAATCTGCACGGCCCGCACCCTCGAAACCACCGCCACCGAGTTGCACAAAACGGTCCACGCACACCCGACCCTCTCCGAACTGATCATGGAAGCGTCGGCCGGTATAGATGGGGCTGCGATTCATATCTGATACGACGACAGGCGCAGATCGGATGCAAAACGGGAAGGCTACGGAGCGACGGGCCGCATGGCGTCTTCGGGTTCGTAGGTGTAGGTAGCGATACCCGATGCTTCGAGACGACGACGCAGGTTGTCGATACAGCGTGGATCGCCCCAGGCAAGGATGGTCTTGCCTTGATGCAACTCACGCATGATACGACCCAGACATTTGGTTACCATCGGCATGGCCGGACACAGTACGGTGATCCGGTTTTCATTTTCCCGTGCCCACAGAAAAACGAGGTCGGCATTAAACTCCGGATAGATCAAAACCATGCTGTTCTCCTATTGGCTCGCAACCACTTAGGCATATATAACTGAAAATAATGGTAGATATTCCTAATGTCAAGGGGAAAAAGAAGATAGCGGCGTAGAGGCTCCGCAGAGGATAAGAAACGGTTATGGGTGCTGGATATTCTTTTATGTTTCCGGAGCATATCCGTTTTGGCTCCGGTGTTGCAGGAAACGTCGGGGATCTGATTCGAAACCGCTTCTGGGTAAACCGCGTCCTGATCGTCACGGACGTCGGTGTCGCCAAGGCGGGGCTGCTTGCGCCCGTCCTTTCGAGTTTTGACGCCGCAGACATTCCCTTTGATGTATGTGACGGGGTCACGGCCAATCCGACGGACGATCTGGTAGAGATCGTCGCCGGGAAGTACCGGTCGGACGGTCATGATCTGCTTGTTGCCGTCGGCGGCGGAAGCACCATCGACACGGCAAAGGCCGCTCAGGTCCGTATCACCCACCCCGGTCATATCCGGGATTACTTTGAGGACGGTATCGGCGCTAAAAAAATAATCGCCAATATGCCACGCCTGATCGCTATTCCCACCACCGCAGGCACGGGAAGCGAGGTCAGCGCCGTGTCGGTGATCACCGACACCCGGGACGGGACCAAAAAGGGCGTCTATTCTCCCTTTTTGCGACCCGCGTTGGCTGCGGTCGATCCGGCGCTTACCATCGGTCTTCCCCCCCCCCTGACCGCCGCGACCGGTCTGGATGCCCTTACCCATTGTATCGAAGCGTATGTCTCGAAGGCGTACGGGCCTATCGGAAAAGCCATTGCCATAGCGGGTATCGAATTGATCTTCGGCTCGCTAACACGGGCGTACGACTGCGGTGACGATCTCGAAGCGCGAACCGACATGTCTATGGCCGCAGTCATGGGCGGCATGGCATTTGGCGCGGGACTGGGACTTGGTGCGGCGCATGCGCTCGCGCACCAGCTTTCTACCGAATACAGCATTCCACACGGTGTTGCCAACGCCCTGATGTTGCCCGCCGTCATGATGTTTAACGCAGAGCGCGATCCTACACCGTTTGTCCGTATCGCCCAGGCCATGAACGCCCCCGGCGATCTTGCCAACGCGCCAAACGCGGCAGCCGCAGCTATCGAAAAAGTCCGCGAACTATGTGGGCGTCTTCATATTCCATCGTCTCTACAGGCCGTCGGTGTCAGCGAAGACCGTATCCCGAAAATGGCAACACAGGCCCTGCGCGACAGTTGCCACCGCCGTAACCCCCGTCCCTGTACCGAAACGGACATGCGCATGTTGTATCGCGCCGCGTTCTGACTGCGTATCTCCTTTAAGACGGAATCCCATTTATGCCCGTCCCATTTCCCCGTTTTTCGCTGCGCTGTCTTACTGCCCTGCTCGTATTTCTACTCCTCGCAGTAGCCTTTCCCTTCTTTGCCCATGCCCAGCGTGGCATCATGGAAGGTGTGCTGCGTGACGGTGAACGCCAGAATACTCGCCGCACTCCGACCGCTACAAGAGGACTTACCCCGTCGTTGTTCGACCCCAACGTCATGCAACAGGATATCGCCGACCTGCGGCTTCTTACCCCGCCCTTGGAGCGCCCCATCGATCCCGATACCTACCGGCTCGGACCGGGTGACCATCTGTTGATCAGCATGACCGAGATAGGCTCCGGGTTTGCCGTCACCGTTACGCCGGAGGGGCTGTTGGCCGTTCCTACGGTGGGGGAGTTTCCCGTGGCGGGTCTTGCGCTGACGGCGGTCAAAAAACTGGTAGAACAACGCGCCCGCCCCAAGTTCCATACTGGCAACATCTCGACTATCCTGCTCTATCCCCGCCAATTTCGTATCACTGTCGCCGGTTCGGTAAACAACCCCGGTCAGATCGTGGCCACGCCGATAGACCGTGTGTCGGACATTCTTTATTTGACCAACCGCATCCCGGAGGAAATGGGCCGGATGGCGGCCTCCGATTCCTTGTTTGTCTTTCCGTCGGCGCGCGGGTCGGACCGCAATATCCAGATACGGCGACAGGACGGCTCTTCTGTGCGGGTGGACCTGCGGCGTTATCTGACATCCGGACGTCTTGAAGACAATCCGCCTCTTACAGACGGCGATGTCGTTTTCGTTCCCGTACGAAATGCGGAAAACGGTACGGTTGCGCTTTCCGGGGCCGTCAACTTGCCGGGAATATACGAATATGCGGAAGGGGACAACCTGAGGCTTTTGTTAGACCTTGCCGGCGGTCTGTCCGATGTCGCAGACCGGTCCAGAGTCGAAATCGCCCGGACGGTTTTTCGCGCAGATGGTACGGTGGTCACCGAGACGATAAGCGTAGACCTTACGCAGGGACAGCGTGCACTTGACACACCGATTCAGGCACGAGACCGTATCTTTGTCCGCACCGCGGTCGCAAGCCGTGCTAGGCACGTGGTGACGGTCAAGGGCGAGGTGCGCTATCCCGGTGTCTATCCTACCCCACCGGACGGCGTCTTGCTGACCCGTCTCATAGACCTTGCCGGAGGCTTTACCGAAGATGCCTATATCGCCGGAGGAAAAGCGCTGCGTCCGCTCGATCCCGGCGCGTCCGCAAACGATCCGACGATGGAAAAGATCGCCCGGCTTCGTATGAGTCGTATCGACCCTCAGGAAATCGCCGACTTCGAAACACAGGCCGTATTTCGCCAGCAGGCGCTCGTGGCCGACTTCGACAGGCTGTTCCGGAGTCAAGATTTCAGCACCGACATCCGGCTCCAGCATGGCGACATCGTGGTCATTCCCTCCCGAAACGAAACCGTACGCGTGGCCGGACAAGTAGCCAGCCCGGGGCAAATATCGTTCGGGCCGGAGAAAAAACTGGATGATTATATCCGTGAGGCGGGCGGACTGGGTAAACATGCCCGACGCAGCCACATCCGCATCATCAAGGCGGAAACTTTCGACTGGATGACACCCGACCGAACCTCGATAGAAATCGGCGATATGATCTGGGTCCCCCGAAACCCTCGGCGTGACTATTACGCTATCTTCAAAGAAACGCTCTCCGTAACCGCCACCCTGACCACGCTGTATCTGGTTCTCCAGCAGATCGCCAAGTAAGAGAGAACGACGTGACTTCCATCCGGGACAATCGTCTCTATATCGGTGTCTTTTCGGCGGATGAACTGCTGGAACGGTTTGGCAGCCCGCTTTACGTATACGATGCCGCTACGATCCGCGAGCGGTTTCGCGTTTTGCGCGATGTGCTGATCTTTCCGGATACCGATCTGCACTATGCCTGCAAGGCCAATACAAATGTCGCTATCCTGCGTCTTTTGCGTGAGGAAGGCGCGTGTATCGATGCCGTGTCCCCCGGAGAAGTATATCTTGCCCTTTATGCCGGATTTGCTCCCGACCGTATTCTGTTTACCGGCAACAATGTGACCGACGAAGAGATGGCCTATCTGCTCGCGCAGCGCATTCTTATCAACATCGACTCGCTTTCCCAACTCGAACGTTATGGCCGTATGGCTCCCGGTACGGATATTTCGCTACGCATCAACCCGGATACGGGGTCAGGTCATCACGACCACTGTATCACCGGAGGGCCGGACAGCAAATTTGGTCTATGTCTCGATCAGTTGGACGAAATACGTGCCTTATCGGATCGGAGCAAGCTACAGGTGGTGGGACTTCACGCGCACGTAGGGTCGGGCATACTCGACGCGGAGCCGTTTATGAAGGCGGTGGACGCCTTGCTCGGCGTAGTCCCTTATTTTGCACATCTGACGTTTGTAGACTTTGGCGGCGGGTTTGGCGTACCCTACGCACCGGACGAACGTCCGCTCGACATCCGGGATTTTGGAGACCGGCTTTCGTCCCGCTTCAGGGACTTCTGCGCCGCCTATGGGCGTTTGCTGCGGCTCAAATTAGAACCGGGGCGTTATCTTGTGGCGGAGGCGGGAACACTTCTTACTCGGTGCAATACCGTCAAGACAAATCGGCTAAAGACCTTTGTCGGGGTCGATTCCGGGCTTCACCACCTGATTCGTTATCCGCTGTACAACGCCTATCACGAAATCGTAAACGCCAGTTGCGTTTCCGGTGAACTGCTGGTATACGACGTCTGTGGTCAAATCTGTGAAAGTTCCGATTTTTTCACTCGAAACCGCTCGATTTCCTGCATCCGGGAGGGGGATACGCTGGCCATACTCAATGCAGGTGCGTACGGGTTTGCCATGAGTTCGAACTACAACAGCCGGCCCCGTCCTGCCGAAGTGCTCATAGACGGCGACAAAGCGCAACTCGTCCGTCGCCGCGAAACGTTTGAAGACCTGCTGAGAAGTCAAATAACGGACTGAGCGGCTCTAGACTCTTAAAATTTGGTTTTATGCTTGTCGAACCCTTCAAAACGGCATATTTTAAACTGGATTGCAAGGAGGTTAGTACGCACACAATAAGGCGTCCGGATAAACCGTTCGTCTTGCGTCCTTCGGCAAGGCTATTGAACACTTTTTTATGTAGACGGTTACTTAGTTTGTCTTCCTGTATAGCCTGCTTGTCGCCCGACCTATCGTTATAGCCCTACGCTCAACCGTCCGGCAGTTTTTGCGGGAGGGATGCATGTCCGACATTCCGATCTCTCCTGACGACGTCCTTGAAGAGGGCGATTTTCAGCGCCGACGTAGCGATTTGCTCGATACCACGAGAGAACTTCTCGCCGAAAACGATCTCCCCGCGTTGCGGTTAATTCTGAACAACCAGCATCCGTCTGACCTTGCCGATCTGTTGGGGCAATTCTCCGAAGAAGACCAACCCCGTCTTTTTGAGTTGTTAGCGACTACGTTGGGGGCCTCCACGCTTTCCGAATTGGACGCTCCTGCGTTGCACAGCCTGTTCGAGCATCTCGACGATCGGACGATTTCCCGCTATGTAGAGCGGATGGAGCCGGATGATGCCGCCGATCTGCTGGGTGAGTTGTCGGAAGAGCGTCGCACGGGTGTCATAGCGTTTTTGGCGGAACAGACGACCGAGACGGTAGAGGAACTGCTTCCCCACGCCGAGGATACCGGCGGCGGGATCATGACATCGCGTCTGGTGGCGTTGCGCGAGGACATGACCGTCGAAGACGCGGTAAACCATATCCGCGAGTGGGGACATGGCGATGAGGTCTTTTATTTATATGTAGTGAGTGAAAACCATCGGTTGGTGGGAACGGTTCCGCTTAAAAGGTTTGTAGTGGCCTCTCCTGGGACCAAAATCCGACAGATCACCAAACCCGACCCGTTGTCCGTCCGTCCCGACATGGATCAGGAGGAAGTGGCACATATTTTTGCCGACTACAACCTCCTGGCGCTTCCGGTGGTAGACGACCAAGGGGTGCTGATCGGACAGATCACCGTAGACGATATCGTGGATGTGATCAAGGAAGAGGCGACCGAAGACTTCTACGAAATGGCCGCCATCAGTTCGGAAGAAATGGAAGAGCGTTCGGCGTTTGGGGTCGTCAAACGCCGTTTGCCGTGGCTGCTGGTTTGTCTCGGAGGGACGTTTCTGTCGGGCGCGGTCATCGATCTTTTTTCGGATTCGTTGTCAAAACTACAGGGTATGGTACTGTTTTTACCGGGCATCATGGCGATGGGTGGAAATTCCGGTGTACAGACCTCGACGGTGACGATCCGCAACATCACGTTGGGTTCTTCGGTAGCTTTTGGAAACATCCTGCGCGGTATTCTGCGCGAATTGCGTATCGCGTCTACCATGGGGATTCTGCTCGGTCTACTTGTGGCCGGCGTCGCCCGGCTGTGGACCGGAGACACGGTTATCGGCGGGTGTGTAGGGCTTGCCATGTGTTCGGCCATCGTGGTGGCTGCGGCGCTTGGCGCGCTTATCCCCGTCGTGTTTTACCGTTTCGATATCGACCCCGCGGTAGCCTCCGGGCCTCTTATCACTACGATGAACGACGCGCTGTCGCTGATCATCTACTTTGGCGTGTCTATTGTCCTGTTACATTTTTTCCGACCGGGGTTTCTGTAGGGCCGGGTCGAAACCTGCCCTCTGGCACGAATGTTGCGATATCATAGCATTGAAGAGGCAGGCCAAACGAGTAGACGCTACAACGATCCTACCCTAGCAGGAGGTCCGTCATGGTTGCCATCAAAAAGATTCTGTTCCCGACCGATTTTTCCCTGTTTGCCGAACATGCCCTCAAGTATGCGGTGGCCATGGCACGAGAGTTTGACGCCACGCTCTATATGCTATACGTGGAAGAACTACTTCCTTATGTGCCCGGCGATCCGGACCGTAAGTTTCCCGATCCGGAAACAGGCTAGCATCGAGCCATGGAGGAGATGAAAACCTCGATGTCGTCCGAAACCGAAAAAACCATCGAGTTAAAACGGTTTGTGGCGCGTGGGATACCCGCCGAGGAGATCGTCGATTTTGCTCGAAACAACGAGATCGATCTGATCGTCATGTCCACGCATGGCAGGACCGGGTTGAAGCATGTGCTGATGGGCAGTACCACCGAAAAAGTGGTACGCAAAGCGCCCTGCCCCGTACTCAGCATTCGCCACCCGGAACACGAGTTTGTTATGCCGTAATACGGACAGGAAACACCGTATGTCTGGGGAAATGGAAAAACTGATTGCCGATTTGCTCGAAACCTCGCCCGACGCCTTGGTGGGGGTTGACGAAGAAGGATATATCGTATTTGTAAACACCCAGGCGGAAGGCATGTTTGGATACGAGCGTGCGGAGATAATGGGACAGTCTGTCGAGATGTTGATTCCGGATGCTATACGCGAGCGGCACAGGGAGCATCGCGCCGAATACCGAAAAGCCTTTCGAAGCCGACCTATGGGCATCGGTATGGAGTTGACCGCGCTTCGCAGGAACGGTCACACGTTTCCCGTCGAGGTAAGTCTCGGTCGGAGCGACTTGCCTGCCGGTCCTGTGACCATCAGCGTCATCCGCGATATTACCGAGCGAAAAAATCTCGAACTCCAGTTGCGGGAATACGCCGGAGAATTGGAGCGGCTGGTGGAAGCGCGTACAGCACAGTTGCGCAACGAGCGGGATTTTACCCATGAGGTGATCGAACACGCCAACAGCCTTGTGCTTACCTTGTCGGCGGACGGACTCGTGCGATTGTTCAACCGGGACTGTGAAGAGACATGGGGATACAGGGCGGAGGAGGTGGTTGGAAGTGAGTGGGTGTCTACCTTGTTGCCTGAGGACGCCAGACCCCAGGTCGATGCGTTGATGGAGGCCGTGCGCCACCACCGAACACCCGAAACATGAGCATGTTCGATACGGACCAAAGAAGGGGGGATACGCCCCGTTGTGTGGCGTATCGGCGTTGTTCGTGACGAACGACAGCGATTGTCGAGACTGGTAGCTATCGGACGCGACGTGACCGAGGAGCAGCGTCTTCAGGAACGGGTCATCCAGTCGGAGCGGCTGGCGATGGTCGGACGCATGGCGGCGCAGGTGGCGCATGAAATCCGAAATCCACTCAGCGCGATCGGTTTGAATATAGAACTCCTTACCGATTTAATCGACGAATTACCCGAAGCGGACAGAGACGAAGCCAAAGAACTCATTCGCATTACCATGTCAGGTATTGAGCGGCTCAACGGTGTAATCGGGGACTATCTGCGTTTTGCCCGTATGCCGGTAAAACAACTTCAGGAAGAGGCGGTCAACGACATGATGGAGGAGTTGATCCATCTTATCCGCTCGGAAATGCATCCTGCCCATGTCGATCTATCCGTAAGGCTCGACGGCAATCTTCCGTCGGTTAAAGCCGACCGGATGTTGATCGGTCAGCAGGTACTCAACTGCGTGCGCAATGCGCTGGAAGCTATGCCGGATGGCGGTGTGCTTACCCTTGCCACCGATATCGAAGAAAACGAGGTACGCATCTCGATCTCGGATACCGGCGACGGCATCTCGCCGGAACATGTCGAGCGGGTTTTTGATCCGTTTTTCAGCACCAAGGAAAACGGTACGGGGTTGGGACTTCCCTATGTTCAGCAGATCATGCAGGAACATGGCGGGCGACTCGACCTTAACAGCGTGCCCGGTGCGGGAACGACCGTCACCCTTCTATTTCCGGCTTCGACACCGGAAGTATCCTGAACGTGACATACACGCTCAGGGCGCCAGATGCCAGAATGCCGAGTGGTTTGCGACAGGAGACCGGAAGACGAGTGGCGTTTTGTCAAATTGCCGTTTTAATCGGGCACATGGAAAGACAAAATGTCAAATGCTTTCGTGATCGGCGGTTTTATCCAGCTTGCGGTATATGGTACGGCTGGCGATTCCCAATAGTCCCGCCGCCACATTCTTGTCCCCACCTACCTGTTCGAGCGTGGCACGGATGACTTGCAGTTCGATTTCTTCGAGCGGCGTTCCGATAGGAATCGTCAAATGTCTGGTCGCCGTCGCGCCTGCGTTGAGATGTGCAGGCAGGTCGTCCACTCCGATTTCGGCGGCGGTGGTCAGCACGACCGCGCGCTCGATCACGTTTTCGAGTTCCCTTACGTTGCCGTGCCAGCGATAATTGGTCAAAAGATGCATGGCCACTGGTGAAATGTGTTCTATCTTCTTTTCGTTTTTACGGCCGAAGGTACGCAGAAAATGATGGGCCAGCAACGGTATATCGTCGGTCCGCTCGCGCAGGGGTGGCAGGGTCAGCGAGATGACGTTGAGCCGGTAATAAAGGTCTTCTCGGAAATTCCCCGTCTTTATCGCCTCTTCGAGATTCCGGTTGGTCGCGGCGATCAGACGCACATCGACCTGTATGGTTTTCGTACTCCCCAGACGCTCGAACTGACCTTCTTGGAGCACACGTAACAGTTTGACTTGCATGGACGGACTCATCTCGCTTACCTCGTCCAGCATGAGCGTACCGCCGTGCGCGGCCTCGAACCGCCCGATGCGGCGCGCAGTAGCGCCGGTAAAGGCGCCTTTTTCATAGCCGAAAAGTTTGGCTTCGAGCAGATTTTCAGGTAGCGCGGCGCAGTTGACTTTGAGAAACGGCTGGTCTTTGCGCTGGCTACACTGATGAAGTGCGTCGGCGATGCGTTCCTTTCCGGTGCCGCTCTCGCCCTGAATAAGCACGGTGGCGGTGCTGGGTGCTACCTGTCGGACGATTTCCATCAGCCGTTTCATGGCAGAGCCGGAGCCGATAACATGACGCGGCTGTTCCAGCGCGTCGAGCCGTTACTTGAGCCGCTGGTTTTCCATGCTCAGCCCGCGACGCTCCAGTGCCCTTGCCACCACCTGCTCGATCAGCGCCTTGCGCGGCGGTTTGGAGATAAAATCGTATGCACCGGTTTTGATGGCATCTACGGCTTCTTCCACACTGCCGTAGCCGGTCAGGATAACCACCTCGATATCGGGTCGATTGGCTTTGGTAGCCTTGAGAAGTTCCAGACCGTCCATGCGCGGCATACGAAGGTCCGCCAACAACTCGTCTACGGAGCGTGTCTGGATGATGTCCAACGCTTCCCGTCCATCTGCCGCAAATAAGGTCTGAAGCCCTTGGCGTGTCAATATGCGCGCCAGCGCGTCCCGAATTTCAGGCTCGTCGTCGGCAATGAGTATAGTGGAATCTTCGGAAGACGACATACACACCGCTCCTGTGAGATGTGTTTCGCTCATGAACTTTGACAATCAAAGCCGGTAATCGTTTTGTCATTCCTCCGGAAGCAGGAATCCAAGCGGCCTTTCAGGTAGAACATGGATTCCCGCTTGTGAGAATGACCGCCTTGCCTTGTGTCACCAAGTGCTCTATTTTGATCGTCAAAACGGATTAGAATGACCGTATGCCCGATTGTTTTTGCAATACCCGTGCCAATCCGGTACAAATCGGTTTCTTTTGTCGAGACAACATAAAAAATACTGACTCCGATCTTGATCGGATAGCAAGCGCAATAAGAAAAAGGAGTGTAGTATGAAGCGTGTGGTCAAACCCGAAGGCAAGTTTCGCATTTTGCTCGAAGAGGTTCCGGTTCCGGCTCCGGGACCGGGTGAAGTACGGATCAAAGCCGTATGCAGCCTGATCAGCCGAGGGTCGGAACTTGGCGGGCGGTATACGCGCGAACACGCCATAAATCCGGACATTATGGGGTATTCACTGGCCGGCATCGTAGACGAAACGGGTGAAGGAGTCGAACATCTGGCCGTGGGTGACCGGGTAGCGGCGCTTGCGCCTCACGCCGAATACGTCGTTCGGTCTGCCCGTGTCGCAGGTCCGGAGGATCAGGCATGGGTAGTCCCCTTGCTTCCGGCCATCTCGTTCGAACAGGCGACCTACTATCCCCTTGTAGCCAGCGCGGTCACTTGGGTGGAAATCGAGGCCATACGCCCCGGTGATACGGTAGTTATCGTGGGGCAGGGGTTGGTCGGAAGCCTGATCCTGCAGGTTGCCAAAGCCGCCGGTATCGGGCGGCTGGTGGCAATAGACACCTTGGACAGCCGATGCGCACTGGCTGAGGAGTTTGGGGCGGACGTGGTAATCGACGCCTCGCAGGAAAATCCCGTGCGGGCGGTGCGCAAACTCACCAGCGGGGTCGGCGCCGAGATCGTGGTGTATGCGGTAGGCGGACCGGCAGGCCCCACCGCCTTCGAACAGAGCCTCGACATGTTGGCGACCGGGGGCCTGCTCCATCTGGTCGGGCTGTACGAAGATCAGGCGCTTCCCTTGCTTTCGGGCAAGATACAGCGACGCCGACTGCTGGGTGGTCACTACGGTCTGACCAACGGAACCCGACAGTCGCTTCGCGCGATGCAACTTATCGCTTCCGGCTCGATCCACACCGACCGTATGACGACACACCGGTTTTCGTTTGTCGAAACGGCGGAGGCGTTCGATCTGCTGTATCGCCGACCGGCGGAAGCCTTTGGCGTGGTATTGGACTGGACCGCAGCAGGCCGGGATGTCAGGACAGGCCAAGCCGGGTAAGCAAATCGTTCAGATCGGCGACGGTATCCGCGTCCATCGGTGTATACGGTGCACGCGGACACGCCGAGGCGATCGCGCCTCGCAATCTATATACGTACTTGCGAATCGAAAGTCCGATACCGGGCTGATTTTCGAAACGGATCAACGGACAGTATCGGTAAAACACCTCGGCGGCGCCGTCCGCATCTCCCGCAAAATGACGGGTACGGATATCCCGGAGAATTTCCGGATAGGCAAAGCCGGTCATCGTGCCCATGGCTCCGTGACGCAGTTCTTCGAGCAGCATGTTGCCGCCAAGCCCTCCAAATATCTCGACGCGCGGATTGGCTTTGCGAACCAGTGTCACCTTGCGGGGGGAAGGTTCCTCTTCCAATTTGAGAAATCGGCACGATGGGGCTTCGTCGGCAATGGCCGCGATAAAGTTTACACTCATGAACACACCCGAACTTGCCGGGTGATCCTGTACCACGATGGGCAGGGCCACCGCTTCGGCCACACGCAGATAATGCGCCCTTAGTGCCTCGTCGGTTCCTCTGGCGAGTTTTGGGGGAGCCACCATAAGTGACGATGCGCCAAGATCACGGGCACGTCGACTGTAGTCCACGCAACCGTCGGTTCCAGCGTGCGAGGTTCCCACGCATACGGGGATACGACCCGCCGATGCCTCTACAACACCCGCAATAACCCGGTCTCGTTCCGTGTCGGTCAGCTTTCCCGCCTCGCCCATCACACCCAAAATCGTTATGCCGTCCACACCGACGCGATACAGAAAATCCGTGAGGGTTTTCAAACTTGCCTCGTCAAGACTGCCGTCTTCATGAAACGGTGTCGGGGCTATGGTATATACACCGTGCAACAGATGATCTTGCATGGGACTCCTTTCCTGAGAGCACGTGTACGGGAAGTGCGGTCGTGGGGCGAAGAGCGAGCGAAAATGGTTAAGGCAAGGGTTGAAAATTGCGCAGGGATCCCAAACTTTTCCTAAGCAGTATCTCGGCGTGTCCTTCCACAATATAATCGGTCAGTTCGCCTATTACGGCATATCCCAACCGTTCGTATAGCCG
>VGJU01000009.1 GCA_016867335.1 Candidatus Zixiibacteriota bacterium
CGGCTGCGAAGCCGCGCTTGCTTCGGCACGGATGGGGGTTTCGACCATCCTTATCACGCTTGATCCCGCCCGAATAGGCGAGATGTCCTGCAATCCCTCTATAGGCGGTATCGGGAAAGGGCAGCTTGTCCGCGAAATCCATGCGCTGGGCGGTGAAATGGGAAAAGCCGCCGATGCAACGGCGCTTCAATTCAAGATGCTCAATACCCGCAAAGGCCCAGCCGTTCAGTCGCTCAGAACCCAGAACGACCGCGATGCCTACCGAAATTACATACAGCAGACCCTCCGGGTTACAAAACATCTTTCCATACTCGGCGGGGAAGTCGATGCGCTGCTTACTACCGATGACCGTATCATAGGGGTCGTACTTCGAGATAAAACGACAATCTCTTGTGTCTGTGTTGTTATCGCCACCGGAACTTTTCTAAATGCAAGACTGCATACCGGACTCAAAAACGTCGAAGGCGGAAGATATGGCGAAGCCGCGGCGACGGGTCTTTCCGGGTCACTTGTGCAACTCGGTCTCGAAATCGGACGACTCAAAACCGGCACACCACCCCGTCTGCGTGCCGATACACTAGACTATTCGCTTATGGAACCTCTTTATGGCGACGAAGAACCGGAATTTTTCTCCTCGCACCACACCGATCCGAGTCTTTCTTCCGCCTGTTTTCTTACCTATACCCACTCGGCAACCCATGACATCATACGGTCAGGCTTGGACCAGTCGCCCATGTATACGGGGCTTATCACCGGACGTGGACCGCGATATTGCCCTTCCATCGAAGACAAAATCGTTCGTTTTCCCGACAAAGACAGTCACCAAATCATCATAGAACCCGAAGGGCGTGAGTCTCAGCTGGTGTATATAAACGGATTTTCAACCAGTCTTCCTGAAGAATTCCAAGCCGCCGCCCTGAAAACAATCCCCGGTCTCGAACACGCGGAAATTGTTCGATACGGTTACGCCGTCGAATATGATTTCGTGCCTCCCACTCATCTAAAGCGATCCCTGGAATCAAGACAGGTCTCCGGTCTTTTTCTCGCCGGTCAAATCAACGGAACCACAGGATACGAAGAGGCTGCCGCACAAGGGCTTATGGCCGGTATCAATGCCGCCTGCAAAACGGTTGGTCGTTATCCGTTTCACGTCGGACGCGAAGAAGCCTATATAGGGGTAATGATCGACGATCTGATCACCAAAGGCGCGGACGAACCCTACCGTATGTTTACCTCACGCGCCGAACATCGGCTATATCTGCGACATGACAACGCCGAATTGCGGTTGACGGAAAAAGGATACCGCTTGGGGCTTGTACCAGAACCGGAATACACCTCCGTCGTCCGCCGACGTAAAGAAATAGAAGAGGAAATAGTACGGCTAAAATTGACCTTTGTATCGCCTAATGCCGCCAACGAGGTCTTGATCGCCGCTTCCGCTGTGCCGCTGAGCGAGCCTTGCAGCCTGTATCGTTTGCTCGCGCGTCCTGAAATAGACTTCAACGTGCTGGCGCGTATCGACGGGATTTGCGCAACACAGGATCCCGTCGTACAAAAACTCGTACAGATTCAAGTCAAATATGCCGGTTATCTGGACCGCCAAGCCGCCGAGGTGGAAAAGGCAAAACGCTGGAAAGACCGCCCCATCCCCGAAACCCTTGTCTACGAGTGTTTAACCGGTCTGACCATAGAGGCTCGTCAAAAACTGGCTCGCTTGCGTCCGGCCACAGTGGGGCTTGCCTCCCGTATACCCGGCGTAACCCCTTCGGATATTTCCGTGCTTACGATTCATCTGGAGCGAATGCGCTACGCCACACCTAAAACCGAATCTTGTTCCACGTGAAACATCAACCTATACACGATGAAAGCGAATGGCAGGCTTGCATCCGAGGAGCCACTGCCCTCGGCATCCCGCTTGACCGCACAACCGAAGAACTTCTGCACCGATACACCGCCTTTATCCGCCAACGTTCTCCGCTCCTCCATCTGGTTTCGCCCAACGACACCGGGCGAATTCCCACCCGACACGTACTGGATTCGCTTCTTCCGTTACACCTGATTCCCGAAAAAGCGAGGGTATTCGATCTCGGAAGCGGCGCGGGATTCCCGGGTCTACCCATCTCTATCCTCCGACGGGATATCCACATGACCCTGATCGAGTCAAATCTGAAAAAGTCAGTCTTTCTACGCGAAGCCGTCACGCTGCTCGGTCTTGATCATGTTACGGTGTGCCGTGAACGAGCGGAAAATCTACATACAACCCTCTTGCACAGATTTGATATCGGACTCGTACGCGCCGTCGCACGGCTCGAAAATCTCTGGAAATGGGGCATGCCCTTACTTCGCCCGGCAGGAAGACTGATCTGTTATAAAGGGCCAGGTTACGAGGAGGAATTAAAAACGCTGGAGAAAAAAATTTGCTTCATAGAGGATAAGAAACGCATAGATACAGCAAACCCGACCCCGCAACAGCAAACAGACACCGTTTCCATACATCGTTTTCAACTCGACCCGCTTCCTCTTTCCACCATACTAATAGAACTTGCCCAAAGCACCTGACTGTGGCGTGTTTGCAAAATAAGCGGAATCTGAACCACCCACGATCCCTTGTCATGTTACAGGGAGGCTATACCCCCCAAGGTCCGCTAAAGCACGCAAGAACCTAGACGTCAATACCGAGGAATGCCGGCGTCTACCGTCAAAGACCACAGATCGATCCCACCCCGCATGTTGACAACCTGTCCGTAGCCTGCAGATAAAAGAAACTCCGCCGCCGCACGACTTCGCAAACCATGATGACATACGACAACTACACAGGTTTCTCTCGGTACTTCGCCTAACCGATCCGGCAGACTACCCAACGGAATTTCGACAGCACCCGAAAGCCGCGCCCGCTCAATCTCGTACGGCTCACGGACATCCAGCAGAACTATCGGAAAACCCGCGTCCAAACGCTCCCTTACTTCAACAGGAAGAAGATCGGGAACCGGCGCCACGGTCGTCTCTTTCTCCACAGCGTCTGCTTCTCCAATATCCGCCCATACGGAAAGACCACTTCGAAAGGGCTCCGTACCTGCGGATACATTGCCGTAAATCCGAGTCTGACACGACAGACGTTTTGGTCCTCGAAACCAAACAAACCGCTCTATCCACGACGGAGACGATACGGCATCCGGATTGTCTATATAAAGACTGCATTTTCCACAGATGCCAAACCCAAAACAGTAACTACTCCCCGGATATCCACAGGGAACCAATACCCCACTGGCACGAATCGCCTCGAAAAGCGTGACTCCCGTGTCACACACGATCCGCTGACCTGTCTGGGCAAAATAAAGATAGGGCATCTCGAATCCTCGAAAACCTGATAAAAAAGAAATAGGTTTACATAATAAATTTTAGACCACAACTTGTTATTATACAATATGTTGTAATAAAGTCGATGCTACATGGCCGTTTTCAAAAAAAGTTTTCTCCACACAATCACATGTCCCGAAATGGCGATCGTAACCAGCACCACGGGAAGCCACACATAAGGAAAATACAACACCCAACTGTTGACATCGGCCGGGGCGTCGCAAAATGCCCGAACCATAGGAGAGATCGCAATCGCAATCACCGCAAGAACGACCAGACACGCCGATCCCCATATATTCCATATCCACAACAGACTTCGCGGAACGGAACGGCCCATCCTGAAAAAAGCAAAAATGATCAGCGCCCCGACACCTGTAACGATGTCTAAGTTGTAGCCCGAATAAGAAAGATAAATCGGCATGATGCCCTGCGTATAGGCTCGGTGCATAACAAGTTCCAAAGGAAACCGAAATGCTTGAAGACCGATCAGTGACGCAAAGGTCAGATTTTCGGCCGCACGACGATCCAACGCAGAAAAACCGGATCCCAAACCCAGCAGAAAAACCCAAGCCATCATGATCGCCATGGGCGGAGGAAAAAAGTCGAAACGAGAAAGAAGCCCGGAAAACGCCGCAGCCGCGCTGACCCCCATGACCAGCGCGGCTCCCACCACAAGCAAAAGCCCTCGACTTCGGTTGCCGCCGGAAAAAAGAACGATCCACGCAAGAGCAACCAGAACGGCGATGCCGCCGATACCGTACGCGGAAATCGCATCAAAAACGGGCGGTTGCAGGGTAACGGTGTCCGGAAGCATTTCAGTCTCTTTAACCACCCACTCTTAAGAAACTGCTCGTAACCCCTTGGCGCTCAATGGCCCATCAAAGAAAGTTTCTTTCGTCAGAGACTTCGAACCCCTAAGGAGCGGGCAAGTGCTAACAAGAACGTTCATGCCAAAACGACAACGCTCCTCCGAGCGGCATGATTTCCACCTCTTCGCCCGTGCAAAGCAACTCCTGATGTTCGTGTGTTATGGCCAACCCATCCGCAAGCGACATGGACCGCAGGATGCCCGAACCCTGCGCACCTGTGCGCAGGGTAAATAGCTTTCCTTCACGCTCGATGAGACACATCCGGAAAAATTGTTTGCGTCCGGGCATTTTACGGATGTCTTCCATCAGGGTGGCCCGCAAGGTAGGACGGTACAGACGACTCATACCCCTCATTTTAAGGAGCGCAGGACGAACGAACAACTCGAATGTCACCATAGAAGCCACCGGGTTGCCGGGTAGTCCGAAAGCAAGCGTATCTTGAATACGTCCAAAAGCAAGGGGTCTGCCCGGCGTCATCGCCACCTTCCAGAACTCCATCGTAGTCCCCAAGGCGTCAAGCGCCGCTTTGACAAAGTCGAACTCCCCGACCGACACCCCCCCCGAGGTCAGGATTACGTCCGCCATAAGCCCTTCGCGAAGCTTTTTCTCCAGATCCGTCCGCGTATCGGGCGATATGCCCAGACGAATCGGCTCGCAACCGGCTTCCATGACCATGGCAGGCAACGTGTAGCCATTGCTGTCGATGATCTTTCCATCTTCCAACTCGCTACCCACATCCATAATTTCATCACCGGTCGAAAGTATGGCAACCCGCGGATGGCGATATACCGACACCATGCTCCGGTTGTTGGATGCCAAAAGACCGATTTCCGCCGGTCTTAGCACCGTCCCCGCACTCAAAAGCCGTTCTCCTTTTGCCATATCCTCGCCCACCCGCCGCAGATCGGCCCCCGGCGAAACGGGCCGGACGATACGCACCCGAGTGTCGTCCACTCGTATCGCATCCTCAGCCCGGACAACACTGTCCGCCCCTGAAGGGATCGGAGCACCGGTCATGATATGCACAGTCTGACCCGGCTGTACTTCTTGTTTGGCCCGTTTGCCCGCCGGCAGATGCTCGACGATCCTTAGAACGACCGGTGTCGTCTCAGAAGCCGTCTGCGTATCGGATGACCGCACCGCGTATCCGTCCATAGCGGAATTGTCCCACGGAGGCTGATTACGCGTAGCCTCTACGTCTTCCGCCAGCACGCGGTCCAACGCAGAAAAAAGATCGACCTTCTCCACGCCTACAGGACGCACATGACTCAAAATGATATCCCGCGCTTCTACAACGGAAATCATAGCCGATACCCTTGTTTGTATGAAAACCATATTGAGTGTTTTTTCAATGCGGCAGTCGTGGACGTAAAAGACCATACACCCACGTTCCCGCGACCGCGCTCAACACGGCAACCGCCATGACGCCGACCCCGCTGCCGATAAGCGCAAAAAGAGGACCGGGACACGCACCGGTCAACGCCCAGCCCAGCCCAAACAGCGTTCCACCGATCCCATAGCGATAGCCAAGACCCATCGCCTTTGGCGGAATAACGATGACCTCCCCGTTTAGCGCAGAGACGCTTGCCAGTCTTATAAGCGCGATACCCACGGCGGACACCAGAACGGCCGACCCTATGATCCCGTACATGTGAAACGAATGAAACCGGAACATCTCCTGTATCCGAAACCAAGAGATCACTTCCGCTTTGGTCAGTACAATCCCGAATCCGATGCCAAGCAGAAAATACAAAAGCAATCTGTCGGTCGTGGTCGCTGGTTTCATGCTAGTCCTCCTACAACAGAACCGGAAGAATAAAAAACGTGGCGATCAATCCGCCGCAGAAAAAACCCATGACCGCAATGAGGGAGGGGAGTTGGCCGCTAGACAACCCAAAGATCGCATGACCCGAGGTACAGCCACCCGCATAGGCAGTTCCAAACCCGACCAGAAATCCGCCACCGATCGCCACGATCAATCCTTTGATGGTCAAAAGATTCGACCAGCCGAATAATTCGCCCGGAACCAGCCCCGACAGATCACGAACCCCCAGTTCTTTCAAGACAGTCTGCGTCTGCGGGGAAAGGTCCGCTCCCACGCCACCGAGTAGCCAGCCCCCGATAAATCCGCCTATCATGATCCCGGCCAGAAAACACAGATTCCAAAGACCGACTTTTTTCCAGTCGTATCGGAAAAAGTCGATACCGCAGGGAGCCACCGCCGCACAGATATGTATCAAATTACTGGAGATACCGAAAGATTTGTTTCCAAGCAGCAACAACAGGGGAACAAAAAGCCCCATAAGCGGCCCCGCTATATACCAAGGCCAAGGACGCGACAGAATTTCTATCATAGGGTTCCTCCGAAAAGTAAATAGAACACTTTCCACATACCCCGCACCTAACCGCCGCTCTGCCACGGCCGCATTAAAAGGGTCTCGACCTCACTGTTTTCAGCTATGGCCGTAACACCGGTTTCCACCACGATCAATCCGTTGGTGCCCGTCATCGAAGAAAGCATCCCCGAACCCTGTCCGGTCGCCGCGCTGGCGTAAAACCGATCGCCCCGGTAGAAAACCCGCGCCCGCAGATAATGACGACGGTCTCCACCGGCTCTGATGGGGTGAGTCAGGGTGGCCGCGACCATTGGCAGATGCCACTCTGATGCCGGATACCCCATAGCTTTACGAAGCGCCGGGCGCGTAAACAACAGAAAAGAAACCATACACGACACCGGATTGCCCGGAAGCCCAAAATACGGTTTGTTTTCGATAACGCCAAAAGCCAGTGGCTTTCCCGGTTTCATCCGCACCCGCCAGAGCCGCATGTCCGCACCCAGATCGATAAGCGCCTGTTTGACAAAATCATAGTCTCCTACCGACACACCACCGGTAGAAAGAACAAAATCGGCGCAGAGGGCTTCTTTGATGGCTTCCTTGACGTCTTTTTCCGTATCCCTGACGATACCTTGCAGAATCGGCGTCGCACCGGCCTTGCGCACAAGCGCGGCAAGCGAATAGCTGTTGCTGTTTACGATCTGCCCCGGTTCTGCCCGTTCGTCTATGTCTACGACTTCGTCACCCGTGGAGAGAATCGCCACCGTGGGTTTTCGCGTCACCGTTACAAAAGAGCGACGAAAAGAGGCAAGCAACCCGATCTCTCCTGGACCCAATTCAATGCCCGCTGCCAGAGCAGGCTCGCCCGCCCGCACATCCTCGCCCCGGTATCGCACGTTCTGCCCCGGCGCGACCGGCTTCAGAATTTCGACCGTGCGTTCCCGGGTGTGTGTGTTTTCGACCATCACGACCGCATCGGCACCCACCGGCATCACCGCACCCGTCATGATCCGCGCTGCCTGTCCCGATGCCACGCCGTTCTGCGGTATCTTTCCCGCCGGGATTTCTTCTACGGTCTCCAAAAGACAGGGCCTCTCCGATGTTGCCTCACGCGTATCCGCTGCTCTTACGGCATAGCCGTCTACCGAAGAGTTATCATACGGCGGAATGTCCGACGAAGGAGTAACCGGTTCCGCCAACACCCGACCAAGACACGAAAGAAGCGGCATTCGCTCATGGCCAAACGGCACGATAGCCTCCAGAACGACCTGCTGGGCCTCTTCCACCGTAAAAATCCGGTCCGTCGTAACCGGGTTCTTGTCCTTCATCCATTTTCCTTCCGTTTTTCTTTTGGTCTACTCTCGGGTGGGCCAGGACGTCTGCATCCAATTTTCGTAAACCGCTTTCTGCTCCGGTGCCGGATTTTTGATTCGTTGTACCTGATAGGTAAGCCCGGCAGGCGAGCCGAGCGCCACGTCAATTTCACGCAACATCCCGTCTCGTGCAACGGTAACGGTGACAAACGAAGAAGGCTTGCGCTCGGCCAGCCGGTCGGCGTATTCGTCTTCTACACGGATGCCGTCAAAGGCGATCAACTCGTCGTTTACATTTAGCCCGTACTCCTCTGCCGGCGAATCCGAAATAACGTGCGAGACGATCGTGCGTCCGTTGTCCTTTCTGGTCCGAATGCCGAGATAGACACTGCCCTGCCCGTCTGTCGGAAGGGTTGAGAGCCGAAGCCCCGCATGGGCTAAATAACGCGCATAATCGATTTCTCGAACCCCGGAAACATAGGCGTCGAAAATCTCCGCCAGCGTACCGCCCGCAACGGCTTCACAGGTTTGCCGAAATTCTTCGGGCGTAAACCCGCGTCCTTTTGCTTTGGCATATGTCTCGTAGAGCGTGCGCAACACGTCGTCCAACCCTTTTTTGCCGCCGGTCCGCCACCTTATTTCCAAGTCGAGGATCAAACCGATCATACCACCTTTGTTGTAATAGGAAATCGTCGTGTTATCGGAATTCTCGTTGGGACGGTAATACTTGATCCATGCGTCAAAACCGGCCTGTTCGACCGATTGGACAAGCCGTCCCGGTTTGGATTGGATATCGGTGATCTGGCTGCCTATCCAACCGAGAAACTCGTCTGGCGTATTGAGACCCGCCCGACGGAGAATCAACGGGCTGTAGTAAGTGGTAATGCCTTCGGCGACCCAGAGAAGCGGTGTATAGTTTTCGCGGGTATAATCGAACGGTCCAAGCGGCAGAGGCCGGATGCGTTTTACATTCCATACGTGAAAATACTCGTGCGCCACAAGCGCCAGCCATCTTTTGTACGCGCTTTCCGGTTTAAACCCCCACCGACGGTACTGAAGCGAGGTAGAGTTGGTGTGTTCCAGACCCCCGCTTCCGGTCTGGAGAAGTTGAACGAGAAATACATACCTCGGATACGGCATGTCGCCAAATATCCCGGATGCAGTCTCGACGATCCGTTTCATGTCGGCGATCAGCCGGTCCGCTTCGTAGTTGCCTACACCGTAAAGCGCCACCTGATGGGGAACTCCACGCACGGAAAAATCGTATACCGGATGTGTTCCGATCTCGATGGGCGAATCCACAAGCACGTCGAAGTCGGGCGCGGAGAAGACAAACGTCTCGTCCGTGCTTATTGCCGGTTCGAGCGCGGTGGAAATCGAACCCCAGCCCGTGGGCGGATTGATAACAAGCGTAACCGGGGTACGTAAATACCCATCGACATACATAAACATACCCGCGCCGTTTACATAGCCGTGCATGTCGTCCAAAAAGCTGGTGCGCACCGATATTTCGTAGGCATATACCCGATACCGGATGACGACCGAAGAAAGGTTGCGTGTTGCCACGCGCCACACATTTTTGGCGGTTTTCTCGACGGAAAGCGCTTGCCCTGCGGCGTCGGTAGCGCTGAATTCCTGAACGTTCCGTGAAAACTCACGCACCAGATACGATCCCGGTGTCCATACCGGCATGACAACATCCATAAACGGCTTTTTGAGGTCTTTTACCGTCATAACTACCGTAAAATAGTGTTTCTGCGGTTGCTCCATCGAAAGACGGTACTGAATGACGGGGAAGGCGGAATTCCGCTGTGCGTGGGTAGTTTCGGACATAAGACCTACCAGAAAGAGAAAGGGAAAAAGAACAATGCTTCGGTACATGGTCGGACCTGTAGGAATAACGATCAGAAAGGGAACTACTTCGTATACGATCCGGCGTGACGATGAGTTTAAGCCGCGCTGATACTCAACGGCCCATCAACATTTCGATGGCTTCTACGGTTCGTGGTGCTGATCCGGAGAGGAGTTCATAGCCCTCCTGGGTCACTAATACATCGTCTTCGATACGGATACCGATGTTTTTGTACCGCTCGAACGCGGGACGGATGGTCTGTAGTAATTTTTCGTTTCCCGATGTTTTTTCAAGATAATCCAGCGCATCCTCACGGATATACAACCCCGGTTCGACCGTCAGAACCATCCCGGGCGCAAAGATCGTATCGCGGGTTCCGGGATCGTGGACATCCAAACCAAGCCAGTGGCTGGTGCCATGCATAAACCACATCCGGTACTGGTTGCCGGTCGTATCAGCGACCAAGCCAACCCGCAAGAGTCCGGCTTTGAGCGTGGTAAGCGCTGCATTGTGGACTTCTCGGATTGTGGCACCGGGGCGAATCGCTGAAAAGGCTGCTTCCTGGGCAGCAAGCACGATCTCGTATAGCGTTTTCTGCTCCTGCGTAAACCGTCCCCCCGCCGGTATGGTGCGTGTCACATCCGCCGAATAATGGTCCACTTCCGCACCGATATCCATCAACACCATCTCCCCATCTTCTATCCAACGGTCGTTTTGTTCGTAGTGGAGCGTGGTGGCGTTCGGACCGGATCCGACAATGGACGGAAACCCCCATTGCGCGCCGTGTTTACGGAAGACCGAATGGATAAACCCGTCGAGTTCGGATTCGTTAATCCCCGGGCGAATCTTCTGCATGACGCCTTGATGCGCCTCGCAGGTGATGTCGATGGCCTTGCGGAGCCGCCCGATTTCATAAGCGGACTTGACGATACGCAGGTCTCTGAACAGGGGGTACAGGTCTTTGCGCCGTATGCGTGGATGCCGGGCCGCGAGCGTATCGGCAAAAACCCGTTCCCGGCGAAAAAGCGGGGCCAAAGCCGTACCGTTCCCCAAAATAAGCCAAAGATCTGAGGAGTCTGCCGCCGCGTTGTCAACCCGGGTATGCTCCTCGGAAGAGGATAGACGTTTTTCGTGGTCTTTTCCGCTCAGAGCAGCGTCCAGAAAGGATTCCCATTCTCCCGTTTCTCGGATGTCCCAAATCCCGGAAAGACGACGGGCCTCTTCCACGCTCAACATGCGTCCGGTCCATCTTTCTCGCGAGGGGTCGCGCCGGGGAAGAAAAAGGACTTCGCGCGGTTCTTGGGCGCCGGGACGCAGCGCCAAGGCGATACCCACCTGATTGATCCCGGTCAGATAAAATAGGTTGTTTTCCTGCCGGAAAGGGTAGTCTACATCGTTGCTGAAGTTTTTGGTCTCTCCGCTGATAAGCACGACAAGACCGCTTCCCGCCCGCTCCATCAGCCGTGCACGCCGAAGAACCGTCTCTGTAGCCTTTTCCGTAAGGGTGTCACCCACGGCGGTTTGCAGAAAAAGGACGGCGGCCATCGCTGCGGCCAGCCGGCCGGTTGCGATCCACCGCCGCGCAAGCCGTCCGTCTCGCTTCATGTGGTATACTCCGCGTTGACCGTCACATATTCGTGCGACAGGTCGCATGTCCATATCGTCGCGGTTCCGTCCCCCATGTTCAAGTCGATCACGATCGGTATCTCGTTTGCTTCGAGCGCCTTGCGCATCAGCGGTTCGTCAAGCGGTAGTCCCATGCCGTTCCGAGTAAGCGGATGACCGCAAAGAAAAAGATCGATGGTATCCGGGTCGGAAGGAGCGTCGGCATATCCGACTGCGCAAAGAATACGGCCCCAATTCGGGTCCTTGCCGTAGATCGCCGTTTTGACCAACGCTGAGTTGGCGACGCTCAAGCCGATGACGCGGGCGTCCGTATCCGATCGTGCGCCTTTGACCACAATTTCGACAAACTTGGTCGCCCCTTCTCCGTCACGGGCGATTTTCTTTGCCAGCGTGGTGCAGACATGGGTCAGCGCCGTTTCGAAAGCCTTGTATCCGGAACTGTCGGCGGAGGTGACGATCGAGTTGCCTGCCTTGGCATTGGCCAGCACGAAAACGGTGTCGTTGGTGCTCATATCGCCGTCTACCGTGATACAATTGAAGGATTTTCCCACAGCGTGTCGGAGCGCCTTGTTGAGCATCCCCGGCGCTATGGCCGCGTCGGTCGTAATCAGCGAAATCATGGTCGCCATGTTGGGACAGATCATACCCGCGCCCTTGGCGATGCCACCGATGGAGACCGTAACGCCGTCCATATCGAATCGGACGCTGCATTCCTTGGGCACGGTATCGGTGGTCATGATGGCCCGCGCCGCATCCGTCCCTTCCCCTTTGCCTATAAGTCCCACAGCCTCTCGAATACCCTCTCGAATGCAGTCCATCGGCATCGGGCGTCCGATTACCCCGGTAGAAGCCACCAACACCATTTCGGCGGGAATACCGAGTCCGGAAGCCGTCTCCGCCGCCATCGCTCGGGCATCCTCCATACCCTTCTGCCCATTGCACGCATTGGCATTGCCGCTGTTGATCACCAAAGCCCTTGCCAATCCCGTCCGAATATGCTCTTTTGAGACGAGTACCGGCGCGGCCTGCACTCGGTTGGTCGTAAATACCGCCGCCGCCGCCACCGCTGTGCCGGCGTCTATGAGAAGAATATCTTTGCGTGTTCCTTTGGGCGCTTTGATACCGCAACTCACTGTACTGGCGCTAAACCCGCTTGCCGCCAGTATTCCCCCCTCGACCTCTTCCATGAAAGACCCTTTCTAAAGAAGTTTGAAGTTTGAGGGTGAAGTGTGAAGAAAAACAGAGAATCGTGAAGTGGCGTATTCTCTTTCACCCTTCAAATTTCACTTTAACCTTTCATGCCACTCCTGAAGACTTTTTACATCCAGTATTTCCTGTCTGAGCGCGCGGATGGCTTTTACGGCCGCCCACGCCCCCGACAACGTGGTAATACAGGGAACTCCGTTCTCTATGGCGGCCCGCCGAATAGCATAGTCGTCCTTACGTGCGTTTTTCCCCAAAGGCGTATTGATGATCAACTGAATCTTTCGTTCCTTGATGTGATCCACCACGTGCGGAGAGCCTTCGTAGAGCTTGTTGACACGAGCGACGGGAAGACCCACCTCTTCCAGCGTACGTGCGGTTCCGTCGGTGGCGACCAAAACAAACCCCATGTCGGCCAACTCGCGCGCGACGCCGACTACGTTTTCATGGTCGTATTCGTTGACACTCAACAGCACCGTTCCCTGCATGGGTAGCGATCCTCCTGCCGCCGCTTGACTTTTGGCAAAAGCCAAGCCCGGCTGTTCGCAGATGCCCATGACCTCCCCGGTAGATTTCATCTCCGGGCCAAGCACGCTGTCGGTGCCGGCAAATTTTACAAACGGCAATACCACTTCCTTTACCGATGCGTAAGAAGGCGTAATCTCTTCGATAAAACCCAGTTCCCGCAAGGTTTGACCGACCATCACCTTTGCCGCCAGTTTGGCAAGCGGAACCCCGATTGCCTTGGAAACAAACGGTATGGTCCGTGAGGCACGGGGGTTGACCTCAAGGACGTATACCACATCGTCCTTGATCGCGTACTGCACGTTGATCAGTCCGATCACGCGAAGCGCTCGGGCCAGTGCATGCGTATAGACACGCATCGTCTCGACGTGCATCGGCTTGACCATATAGGGCGGCAGTACACATGCGGAATCGCCGGAGTGGATACCCGCCTCTTCGATGTGCTCCATGACGCCTCCGAGCACCACGTCGGTTCCGTCCGATATGGCATCTACATCGTATTCAAAGGCGTCTTCCAGAAATTTGTCGATCAGGATGGGATGCTCCGGCGACACCTGCACCGCGGTACGCATATACTCGCCAAGCGAGACGTCGTCGTAGACGATCGCCATATTACGGCCCCCCAGAACATACGAGGGTCGCACCAGCACCGGATAGCCAATAGACCGGGCGACCTGCTGGGCTTCGTCATACGAAAATACCGTTCCATGCGGAGGATGCGGAATTCCTAATTCTCTGGTCAGCGCCCCGAACCGTTTTCGATCTTCAGCAAGGTCTATGCTGTCGGGCGACGTGCCTATGACGGGCACGCCGGCGCGTTCGAGCGGAAGTGCCAACTTAAGCGGTGTCTGTCCGCCAAACTGCACGATCACACCGTCCGGTCGCTCCGTTTCGATGATGTTCATTACATCCTCAAAGGTCAGCGGCTCGAAAAACAGACGATCCGAAATGTCATAGTCCGTGCTGACGGTCTCCGGATTGCTGTTGACCATGAGGGTTTCATACCCTTCTTCCTTGAGCGCCAAGACGGCCTGCACGCAACAGTAATCGAATTCTATGCCTTGACCGATCCGGTTGGGCCCACCACCCAGTATCATGATGGTCTTGCCCGTTTTGGGGCGCGTTTCGGTTTCCGATTCGTAGGTGGAATAATAGTAAGGCGTCATGGCTTCGAACTCCGCCGCGCACGTGTCCACCGTCTTGTATACCGCCCGCATGCCCCGTGCCAAACGCTCGGCGCGTACCGTCTTTTCGTCGGACCCTGAAAGATAGCCCAACTGATAATCCGAGAAACCGAACTGCTTCGCGCGGTATAAAAGGTCGGGCGGTATCCCGCCGCGCTGGCGGCGAATCTCGTTTTCCATGTCGACGATTTCTTTCAAATTGTGCAGAAACCACGGATCGATACCGGTCAAATCCTGTATCTCTTTGATGGAAACGTCTAAATGAAGCGCCGTGTGAATCTGGAAAATCCGTTCCGACGTGGCTACTTTGAGTTGCTCACATATCTTGTATCGCCATGCGCTCTGTTCATTGACGCTGAGTTGATATGGGTCGATACCCTTTCCATCCGCGCCGAATCCGAAACGGTCGATCTCCAGCCCGCGTAACCCTTTTTGAAGCGCCTCCTTGAAGGTTCGCCCGATGGCCATCGTCTCGCCCACGGATTTCATCTGCGTACCCAACCGGGTATCCGCATTTGGAAATTTTTCAAATGCCCACCGGGGGATTTTAACCACTACATAGTCGATGGTAGGCTCGAAAGAGGCAGGGGTTTCGCGTGTGATGTCGTTCGGGATTTCGTCCAGCGTGTAGCCTACGGCCAGTTTTGCGGCGATCTTGGCAATGGGAAATCCGGTGGCCTTCGAGGCAAGCGCCGAACTGCGCGACACGCGCGGGTTCATTTCGATGGCAAGCAGCCGGCCGTCATGTGGGCTGACCGCAAACTGTATGTTGGAGCCGCCCGTCTCGACGCCGATTTCTCGGATGACCCGGATGGCCGCATCGCGCATGATCTGATATTCTTTGTCGGTCAACGTCTGCGCAGGTGCAACCGTAATGCTGTCTCCGGTGTGGATACCCATGGGGTCGAAGTTTTCGATCGAGCAGATGATGACCACGTTGTCCGCAAGGTCGCGCATGACCTCCAATTCGTATTCTTTCCACCCAATGACCGACTCTTCGATCAGAATTTCGGTGATCGGGCTGGCGGAAAGCCCCCAGCGTACCGCCGATTCGAACTCGGCTTCCGTATAGGCGATGCTGCCGCCCGTACCGCCGAGCGTAAACGCGGGCCGGATGATCGACGGGTAGCCCGTTTCCCGGACGACTTGCCAAGCCTCGTCGACCGTGTGGGCAAACCCGCCTCTTGGCACTTCCAGACCGATCCGTTTCATAGCGGCCTGAAACAGTTCGCGGTCTTCCGCCATTTTGATGGCCTTGAGCTTGGCGCCGATAAGCTCTACCCCGTACCGCTCCAATACACCGCTTTCGGCCAGTTCCACCGCCACGTTTAGCGCGGTCTGGCCCCCCAGCGTAGGCAACAGCACATCTGGACGCTCCCGCGCGATGATCTTCTCGACATACTCGGCGGTGATCGGCTCCACATAAGTCCGATCCGCCATGTCCGGGTCGGTCATGATCGTCGCCGGATTGCTGTTGATAAGGATGACGCGATAGCCTTCTTCGCGGAGGGCCCGGCAGGCTTGGCTTCCCGAATAGTCAAATTCGCACGCCTGACCGATGACGATCGGCCCGGAACCTACGATGAGTATGGACGAAATATCGGTGCGCTTGGGCAAGAAACAGCTCCTGTTTTATTCGACGATTTTTTCGGCGAGTCGATGGTTTTTGATCTGGTGCGAGAAATCATGTGGATCTACTCCACCGCTTTAAGCAAAATTTCCTGCGCCGCTTCGTAATTCGGCGCGATTTCGAGCGCTTGCAACGCCGCCTTCTTGGCATCAGCGCGGCGCTTGGCCCGCAAATATGCCCGTGCCAAGTTGTAATACGCCGCCGCTCGGTCCGTCGTCTCCAAGACCAGCACAGCCTCAAACTCCGCAACCGCATGGTCGAAACGGCTCAACTGTTCAAACGCCACTCCGCGCTGATGGCGAAGACGCGCATCGAAAGGATGGATCATCACACCGCGCGTCAATGCCCTGAGTCCCTCTTCGTATTGCTGTTCACCGGCGTACAGCGCCGCCAACTCTCGGCATGCCTCCAAGTCGTCTTCGTCCATCGCCGTCAACATCTCCAGTTCCCTAAGCGCCGCCGCTTTCTTGCCCCGTTTTTGGTACAGGGTCGCCAGCAACCGATATGGGTTGCCGTCGTGCACATAAGAAGGCACCAGCGTTCGCGCCTTGACAAGCGCCTCGATGGCCTCGTCCGTCTTGCCGGCCGCTTGAACCTCACGCGCCAGAAACAGCCAGGCGTAAAAACTCTCCGGCTGTTCATCCGTCTGCCGACGCAAATCGGCCTCCGTAAACTCCTTGCCCCGGGGCGGCGTAAAACGCAGAACCTGTCTGGTCTTCTCGGTGCGCTTGACCGCATATTTTAAAAAATCTTCGTCAAATGCCGCAAACGAAACACCGAAAACCGTCTTTACGATCTCATCCGTAGATTTTTCCTCGTTGTAAAGCCGCAACGTTTTCCTAATGGCCTCGAAACCATACCGCTCTACGATGTATTCCACGACTACGAAAGCCTGATAGTACGAAAGAATGACCTGTTCTGCAGATTTGGGTCGGGTAAAACCGCTGTTGAGATCACTTACCTTGAGTAGCGCCTTTTTCTCGACCGCCGCCGCAAAGTCCGCCTCCATGTCGATTCCCCACTCCGGACGTCCCTGCCGGGTCTCGTAAACCGCGATGCCTTCGGCCAACCAACGGGGAATCCGGTTGCGTGTCAACTGAAGATGGATCACATGCGCAAATTCGTGCCAAAGCGTCTGCCCCCAATTAAACGAACCGGCGGGGCGCGCCCTCGGCGAGTCCGCCACGATGACCTCGCCAAAACATACCCCCAACAACGCCCCCGCCCCCGGCAATCCGGAAATACGAACCGCAAAATCGTTGTGTTTGGGAAACATCTCCACAAGTACGGGCCGGGGTGCGCTAAAACCGTATCGGGAGGCCATCGCCCGATACGCTTCTTCGAGCAGATCGAGCGCCATCGCACCATATACCAAATCTTCGTCTCTGTGTAGCTTGAGGATAAAATGCTCGCTCCGCCGCGTCGTATAGGCTTCGAAGGAATCGAAGAGATTGAGTGTGTTGTATGTCCACGTATTAAACGGATCATGTTCAAAGGCGCGATCCAAATAACGCCGCCCCGCTTCCTCTTCTCCCACCCGCGACAGATTGATGCCGAGACTGGCATGGGCGCTCCAGAGTTCGGGGTCGATCTCGATCGCCTGGCGTCCCATTTCTATCGCCTCACGGAAACGATAGCGACGCGACAGGTTGTCCGCAATGGTCGCATACAACTGCCCATAACCCGGATGAACATCCAGCACCCGTCGGCACTCCGCCTCGTATTCGGCGTGCCGTCCCATGGCGTGATAACAGGCAGCAAGAAGCGCACGAGTAGACGGCGAGTCGGGGTTTACCTCCAGCGCTCCACGAAAATGTTCTATCGCTTCGGGATAGTTCTCGTCCGTCAGCGCCATCCGGCCAAGCAGATGATGCGCTTCTACCAGATAAGGATTGATCGCCAGTGCTTCTTTACACTTTGCTTCCGCCTGGGCGGTTCGGTCTTCGGAAAACGCCTCCGCCAGACCGGCCAGTGCAGGCGGATAGAAAGCGTCGATCGCCAAGACATCCTCGAAGTTCGAAATCGCCTCCGCCCGGTTGTACTTTTCGACAAACATCCGTCCCCACGCGACAAAGGCATCTTTCAAACCAGGATCGGCCTGCGTAGCCTCTCCAAACAACCGGTTCGCGTCGTGATAACGCTCTAAATACCGAGCAGCCAGCGCTACCGCCATCAGATCGCCAGCGTTGACGGCCTTGCCCTGCTGATACGCGCGAATAAGCTCCTGAAACAAGCCGCGTGCCTCGGACCGCCGTCCGATTTCATGATACGTCAACCCCAGTTGCAACGTGGCTGTCAGCAAAACGCCAGACCGCGATTTGGCCTCGATAAAACGCGCTTCCGCCGCCGCGTATTTTCCTTTCAATAGCAGAATTTCCCCCGCCGCCAGCCGTCCCCTTCCCGAATCCGCGCTGGTCTCCGCCGTTTGCTCCGCCAACTCGAACGCTTCGTCATAGCGCCCCGTCGTACGATACAATGCGATCAGCGCCAGACGCGAAGCCATGCGATCCGGGTATTTTCGTATTTCTTCGACATACCGGTCGATTTCTTCCCGATACCGGTTTGCCACCTGTTCATTCCGCACTCCGGACTCGGTCTCAAGCGCTTCCTCCTCGTTTCGTTGTGCCTGTGCGGTGCAACTCCACGCCGGAAAAATCACCGTAACCAACAATATGGGAAGAAGAAAACGCAGAAAGGTGGGATGCATCGCGGCAAGGAGAGTCAAAAGAGGCCGACGGCAGATGAAACAATGGGATGACAAAGGCATACTTCGCTGAAAGACTTCAACTTAGCCCCGCACAACGCAATATAGGCGAGCGAAAAATCTCTGTCAAGCAAATACGCTCGAACGCCCGGCGAGGGGATATCCAATCCGAATGGCTTGAACCGGAAAGCATTTCGTCTATGGTAAAGGTCTTTCCGTCGCTCCGTATGGTCACAGCCCCCGACCGGTCGGTCCGGTATACCTGTGCACCCGCTTTGCCATACCGCTCGATCACAGCACGCGCGGGATGCCGGAAAGCGTTGTAAGCTCCCACGGAGATGACGGCAGCCTTCGGACAAAATCGCTCGATAAACGAAATACCGCTTGAGGTGGAACTTCCGTGATGCGGAACCTTGACGATGGACGTCGGAAGCGCCGGATACCCGGCCGTCAACGCCCGTTCCCCCTTTTCCTCCACATCCCCGGCAAACAACATGCTAAACCCGCCGTAGGTAAGACGCAAGGTCAGCGAAGCGTCGTTTGCGTGTTCGACCCCGTGCGTGTCCATAAATTCGAACGAAGGGTGAAGAACAAGGATATCCACCTCACCGCCATGTCCAATTCGGTCCCCGGCCAGCGCGGCGCGGTATCGTATTTTTCTGTGAAGAAACGCCGTTTCCCACGCACGAAACAAAGGCGTATCCCCCGTCATCCCGCCGGTAATCACCTCTCCTACCTCGATCTCGTCGAAAAGCGCGGTCATTCCGCCGTAATGGTCTGCATGGGGGTGGCTCAAAAAGACAGCGTCGATACGGCGATACCCGTGCGCACGCAAAAAAGGCAGTACGACGCGCGCACCGGCGTCGTAGTCGGGCGTGCGCAAACCACCGTCAATCAACATCGTGCGCCCGTTCGGGGTGGCGATAAAGATGGCGTCTCCCTGTCCTACATCCAGCACCGTGATGCGCAACTCGGCGGGCTGCGCCCAAAACACCCATCCCCCGACCGCAACCAGCAAGCCCGCTGTTCCCATGCCGTAGCGGATTTTTCGGTCTCGCGGTGGCCACAGCACCGCAATCCCGACCGTATAAAAGAGGACGCCAAGAAAAAGGGAGGGAGCGGGAACGGACAACGAGGCAAAGGGTATTTCAGCGAAAAAACGTGCCACCCATACCATGCCCGCCAGTATGAAACCGTTAGACGCCCCAAATAGGTCGGCAACCGCAAGACTGATCGGCCCGGTCGCCACCCCCAACACACCGAGCGCAGTGGCAGCGAAAACCAGAGGTCCCGCAAACAGATTGGCTAACGGCGATATGATCGAAATCTGGTAAAACGCCGATGCGATGATCGGTGCGGTCCCTAACTGCGCTGCCGCCGAAACCAGCAGCGCGTCCCTTATTCCGGATACCCATCGGACAGACGAGTGCCCGATGCGCGTAGGCAACAGTTCCTTCAACCGAGGATAGACGGAGATAATGGAGGCCGTAGCGACAAAGGAAAGCTGGCATCCCAGGTCGAAGACCGCTTGAGGCCAAAGCATCAGGATGATCAGTCCTGCCACGCCGAGCATGTTGAGTCCGTCTGTCTGACGGTCGAGTAGTCGGCCTGTCAGAAAAAGACCGCCCATGATCGAAGCGCGAACGACGGACGGCGCAAGCTGGGTGAGAAAAGCATAGACCACAATCACACCGAATGTCGCTCCCGCAACGGCTGCGCGGGGCAGACGAAGCGCCGAAAACAGCGTCCAGAGGATAAAAATGAGCAGTCCGACATGCAGACCGGATACGGAAAGAATATGCGTCAACCCGGTGATGGAAAACGCATCCGTTAAGTCTTCGGGCAGCTGATGCTTCCGGCCCAGCAAAAGCCCTTTGAGCAACGGCGCCGCCGTTCCGTCGAGCGTAGCGTCTATCGTATGCTCGATGTTGTTTCTAAGAGGCAGGATAACCGAAGTATGAAACAAAAACGAAGACCCCCGCGTTCTAAAACTCGGTAACTCATACTGTCCTGAATGCTCATGAGGACATGAATACCCTGACTCTCGTAGAACGCAAGGGCGTCGAAACCGCCGGGGTTTCGGGCCGAAGAGGGACGGAGAAGCCAACCTGTCGCCTGTGCGCGGTCACCGTATGCACCCGTCGATAGGCCTGCGCGGATGCGCACTTGTACGCGACCCCTAACGAGCGCGTTGCTCGCGGAGGAGATATATCGCGCCGAGTCGGCGGTAAAAGTGACGATTGTATGACCGTCGCGTACATCAGGATCCCGGTCGATCCGCCCTTCGACAATGATGCGCTCCGGCCCGTCGGCGTGCCGTCTTATATCGGTCTCCGGAACGACCCGAACCTGGACGATATACCACAAAACCCCAGCGCCGAATACGCTGAGGGTGACTGGTACGACGAGGGCATATGACCGTCCGGGCGTCCGGAGACCTTTCAAAACGAAGAGAACCGAGAAGAGAAGACCGAATGCCGCCGTTTCCAAAGGGATGGGAAGATAACGCCCGGCCAACAGCCCGCCGGTATAGCACAACGCGATCCACCACGCCGGACGTTGCATGACCGTACCCGGTTTTAGACGGCATCATGGATGCCATGCCAATATCTTCCCCCACCGCCCTGTGTAAACGGCGGATAGGCCCGTACCTTTATCTTTAGTCGGAAAAAGGAGAGGTTCTCGAAAAAAATGTGGGAAAAACCAAAGACAGATCGAATCGAGGCAAAGAAGGCCAAAAAACCGTTTTGTCCGGAGGCCTAATTCAACTGCTCGTCCTTTTCGATATGACCGTCGCGCAGACGAATGACCCGGCGGCTGTGCGCGGCGATCGTCTCTTCGTGGGTGACGAGGATGATGGTGTGGCCGTTCCGGTTGAGTTCATCAAAGATATCCATGATTTCCTCACCGGTTTTGGAGTCCAAGTTTCCGGTCGGCTCGTCCGCCAGGATGATCGAAGGGTCGTTGACGAGCGCCCGCGCAATGGCGACACGCTGACGTTGTCCCCCGGACAACTCGTTGGGTTTGTGATGTGTCCGTTCTTTGAGACCGACCGATTCGAGGGCGGACATGGCGAGCGCTCTTCGGTCTTTGGTGCCGACACCTCGGTAGATAAGCGGAAGTTCCACGTTGTGGAGCGCATCGGCACGCGGTAGCAGGTTGAAGGTCTGAAAGACAAAACCGATCTCCCGATTGCGGATAAAGGCCAGTTCGTCATCCGACATTTGACTGACGCGTTTGCCGTTCAAGAGGTAACTTCCACCGGAGGGCGTATCCAAACAACCGATGATATTCATAAGCGTGGATTTTCCGGATCCCGATGGACCCATGATGGCGACGTACTCCCCACGCTCGATAAAAAAAGATACGCCCCGAAGGGCACGGACCAGTTCCTCGCCCATCTGATAGGTTTTTTCGAGGGATTTGACCTCGATCAGCGAACCCATTTCCGATTTTTCGCTCATTCCCCTGCCTCGATCTCCATGAACAGAACAGCGAGTGCATACCTTGCAGCAAGCTGCAAGACCAACGACTCCCCGGTGGTAGAAGCGTGAAGATGCTTCGATTGCTGCGCAATGGCTGCGGGGGAGGCTTCAATACCCCAGTTTGTATCGCCGATATGGTTTGCAATCGAAACCGGTTCTTCGCCTATAGTCAGAAAATGACATCCGATCTCGAAAAATTAAAACTCCAAACCGGTATCGAACTTCTTCAGGGTAAAACTCCCATGGATGCAGAAATGTTGCAGGGTTCGCGCAGACCGCGAGTCTACTGCCAAGAAATGTTACCCTGCCATGTCTTCCATCTGAACTTTGACGATTTCATCGCGTTGAATGCGTGTAAGAAACCCCAGCCGGATAGCGGCCTCGCCAAGCCGCTCTACTCCTTTTTTCTGTTCTTTGAGCGCGACCTCAAGCTGTTCCGCGGTAATAAAACCTTCGTCCACCATAATTTCTCCGATACGCCGGTGTGTCATAGAGCCATAACCTCCTCTTGCCGTAAGGGAAACCTCGAAAGTCGATTACCGTCTTCTAAAGCAGGCGGTTTTAAGAAGTGGGTACGGTCTTGCAATGTAGAACCTTTGGCTATCTTTGGCAATAGGCTTTCCATGGCGAAATCAAGCGTTTCCGATCTGCCAGAACACTTGACATTGGGTTCTAAGAAAGATATGTTCGATGTAATAGACATTGTCTTGTATCTCTTTTGGTCAGACTTTCGTTTTCCGACGGCTATCCGATTCGTTTCGGAAGACCTCATATTTCGAAAGGAGGCGATATGGCCGCACTTGAAGCAGGAACCCGCGCCCCGGATTTTTCCCTGTCCGATATAAAGGGTGTAAAACATACGCTGACTGAACTGTCCCGGGACGGGTTGTTGCTTACGGCATTTTTTAAGGTCAGTTGCGGCACGTGCAAGTTTAGCGCGCCGTATTTCGAAAAGTTTTATCAGGCGTACAAAGAACGCAAGGGGTTTCAGTTCTGGGGTGTCTCTCAGGATACGGCCGAAGATACTATCGCGTATTTAAATGAATATAACGCCTCGTTTCCGAATCTGTTGGACGAGACACACTGGATATCGGCCGACTATGGGTTGACCAATGTCCCTACTCTCTTTCTGATCGACCGAGAAGGTAAAATCCTCCATAGCTGTGTCGGATTTAGCCGGTCGGATTTCAATGCCATGTCGGAAACGGTGGCCCGTTTTCTCGGGGAAACACCCGTGGTGATTTCCCCGGCAGGAGACGGCGCGCCCGATCTGCGCCCTGGGTGAGGGGCGAAATCGCCGGTCGGGTCCCGACCGTAGACAGGTTTGAAAAGTATGCTTTCCCATCCTTCTTGGTTGAAAGTTCGGCTTAGACAAGGGCCTAATTTTCTGGAATTGAAAGAGATCGTACGGACGCACCGGTTGCATACGATCTGCGAAAGCGCGCAATGCCCCAATCAGTGGGAGTGCTGGGAGCAACGTACGGCCACGTTTATGATTTTGGGAGACATCTGCACTCGAAGTTGCGGATTTTGCGCCGTAAAGACAGGACGTCCGGAACCGGAGCTTGATTGGAACGAGCCGGAGCGGGTTGCCCTGGCCGTCGAACGGTTGGGGCTTAAGTTTGCGGTGATCACGTCGGTAAACCGCGATGAGCGGTCCGATGGAGGAGCGCCGATCTTTGCAGAAACCATTCAGGCTGTTCGTCGGCGTTGTCCCGGAACGGGGATCGAGGTGCTCATACCGGATTTCAAAGGATCGGAAACGGCTCTGCGGACGGTGCTCGACGCGCATCCCGATCTGTTGAATCACAATCTGGAAACCGTCCCTCGTCTATACCGTAAAGTCCGACCACAAGCCCGATACGAGCAATCTATCGAGTTGTTGGATCGCGCAGGCCGATATGGAGCGACGACAAAAACAGGTATCATGGTCGGTCTTGGGGAAACGGAAGAAGAGATTTATCTTGTTATGAAAGACGTCGCCCGTGTGCGGTGCGATATTCTGACGATAGGCCAGTATCTCCAACCGACCAAGAAACACCTTCCGGTCGATAGGTATGTGACGCCGGAGGAATTTGCCTCCTTTAAAGAGGTTGGGGAACGGATGGGCATTCGGCATGTGGAATCCGGTCCTCTGGTTCGCAGTTCGTATCACGCGGCCCAGCAAGCAGACCGGATGGAGAGAGACGTGTCCGGGGTTAAAGAACTGCTGGAGATAGAGCCGGTCGTTTTGGAGTCGGGTGCTGCCTTTCGTTAGGAACAGGCTGTAAAAATTGCTTGACACTGCCGAGTATCCTCGTATTTTTTGCGATATATCCCGCCTGACAATTTAATGTTTATCGAAGCTTGGAGATAAAGAGCCTCCCGTCTCGCCGAGTGGACGCGCGTATTGATTTTGACTCCGTGTTTTGCGGCAGAAAGAGAAGCCGCCCGGGCGGGTGCGCGATGCGCGGAACCGACGCGGGTCTCCGCTTTTCTGATAGAAGGATGCTACGGAAAGGCAGGCACGAAAGTGACGATCGGAACGGTCAAGTGGTTTAACGAACGCAAAGGATACGGTTTTCTCGCAAGAGCGGACGGCGACGATGTTTTCGTGCATTTCTCCGCGATACAGATGGAAGGGTACAAAACGCTTCGGGAGGGAGAGGAAGTGGAGTTTGAGATCACGGAAGGCGCCAAGGGGCCGCAGGCGGCCAATGTGGTTCGGCGCAATCCGCCCGAAGAGAAGGGGTAGGATGCTTTTTGTGGGGAAGAAATGTTTTTTCTTTTAAAAAACGCTTGACATCTGGAGAGGTCTACCGTATATTGACGAGGCTGTAATAAAGGCTGTGAGTTCTTTGAAAACAAGATAGCGTGCATGTGCTGTGTCGTCCGGCAATGGCCTTCAACAATCTGAAGGCTAAACAAGATATTTTGATTATGATCGAACTTTTCCTTTTATGGAGAGTTTGATCCTGGCTCAGAACTAACGCTGGCGGCGTGTCTTAGTCATGCAAGTCGAACGGGGTTGTGTCCTTCGGGATGCAGCCAAGTGGCGGACGGGTGAGTAACACGTGGGGAACCTGCCCTCAAACTGGGAATAACCCGCCTAACGGCGGGCTAATACCGAATGTGGTCCGTGTTTCGCATGGAATGCGGACTAAAGGTGGCCTCTTCATGAAAGCTACCGTTTGAGGATGGCCCCGCGCCCGATTAGCTAGTTGGTAGGGTAACGGCCTACCAAGGCGACGATCGGTAGCCGGCCTGAGAGGGTGACCGGCCACATTGGGATTGAGATAAGGCCCAGTCTCCTACGGGAGCCAGCAGTCTAGAAATTTGGGCAATGGGCGAAAGCCTGACCCAGCGACGCCGTGTGAGGGATGAAGTTCTTCGGAATGTAAACCTCTGTCAGGTGGAACGAAATCTTGGGGGTAAACAATCTTCAAGATTGACGGTACCACCGGAGGAAGCTCCGGCTAACTCCGTGCCAGCAGCCGCGGTAATACGGGGGGAGCAAGCGTTGTTCGGAGTTATTGGGCGTAAAGGGCGTACAGGCGGTGGTGTTAGTCAGATGTGAAATGTTCCGGCTCAACCGGGAATCTGCATTTGATACTGCATCACTTGAGTACAGGAGAGGAGAGCGGAATTGTCGGTGTAGCGGTGGAATGTGTAGATATCGACAAGAACACCAGTGGCGAAGGCGGCTCTCTGGCCTGATACTGACGCTGACGCGCGAAAGCTAGGGGAGCAAACAGGATTAGATACCCTGGTAGTCCTAGCCGTAAACGTTGGGTACTAGGTGTTGGAGGTATCGACCCCTTCAGTGCCGAAGCTAACGCATTAAGTACCCCGCCTGGGGAGTACGGCCGCAAGGTTGAAACTCAAAGGAATTGACGGGGGCCTGCACAAGCGGTGGAGCATGTGGTTTAATTCGATGCAACGCGAAGAACCTTACCTGGGCTTGACATGTACCTGTAAGGCGTAGAGATACGTCCCCTCTTCGGAGCGGGTACACAGGTGCTGCATGGCTGTCGTCAGCTCGTGTCGTGAGATGTTGGGTTAAGTCCCGCAACGAGCGCAACCCTCGCCCTTAGTTGCCATCAGGTAAAGCTGGGCACTCTAGGGGGACCGCCGGTGACAAATCGGAGGAAGGCGGGGATGATGTCAAGTCCTCATGGCCTTTATGCCCAGGGCTACACACGTGCTACAATGGCCGGTATAAAGGGTTGCAATACCGTGAGGTGGAGCTAATCCCCAAAAGCCGGTCTCAGTTCGGATTGCAGTCTGCAACTCGACTGCATGAAGGCGGAATCGCTAGTAATCGCGGATCAGCATGCCGCGGTGAATATGTTCCCAGGCCTTGTACACACCGCCCGTCAAGTGATGGAAGCCGGGAGTGCCCGAAGTCGTTGCCCTAACCCGCAAGGGAGGGGGGCGCCGAAGGTAAGACTGGTGACTGGCACTAAGTCGTAACAAGGTAGCCGTACCGGAAGGTGCGGCTGGATCACCTCCTTTCTAAAGAGTATATACTCTTAGGTCGACTTGCCGGACAGGCCATGCACGCTATCTTGTTTTTGGGCCTATAGCTCAGATGGTTAGAGCGCACGCCTGATAAGCGTGAGGTCAGTGGTTCGATTCCACTTAGGCCCACTTCTTACGCTTATCGGGGGATATAGCTCAGCTGGGAGAGCGTCGGCTTTGCAAGCCGAAGGCCACCGGTTCGATCCCGGTTATCTCCACTTACCGTAGCGGTGCTACGGGGTTCTTTGACAATTGCATAGGGATATAGACGGGAACGGCGTTGTACCATCGGAGCTCTATGAGCACAATTTGTTGGTCAAGCTACTAAGAGCACACGGAGGATGCCTTGGCGTCAGAAGGCGATGAAGGACGTGGTTAAGCTGCGATAAGCCTCGGGGAGTTGCACGCAAACTTTGATCCGGGGATGTCCGAATGGGGAAACCCGGCGCGAGTTATGTCGCGTCATTGTCAGGTAAATCCATAGCCTGACAAAGCCAACGGGGGGAACTGAACCATCTCAGTACCCCTAGGAAAATAAAGCAACCGCGATTCCCCTAGTAGTGGTGAGCGAACGGGGAACAGCCTAAACCGGTCGTATGTGATAGCCTGCGTGCGTTATACGACCGGGGTCGTGGGGTTTGAAGTGATCGGGATGCAGCCCGATCGAAGAGTTACAAATGTCTTGGTTAGCCGAATCTTCTGGAAAGTTGAGCCATAGACGGTGAAAGTCCGGTAGGCGAAAACCAGAGACACTCTTTTTCAAATACCCAAGTACTACGGGACACGTGAAATCCCGTAGGAATCCGGAGGGACCACCCTCTAAGGCTAAATACTCACTGACGACCGATAGTGAACCAGTACCGTGAGGGAAAGGTGAAAAGTACTCCTGGCGGAGAGTTAAATAGATCCTGAAACCGTGTGCTTACAAGCTGTGGGAGGAAAGACCGGATGATCCTCGGATTGTTCGGTTGGACTGACTGCGTGCCTTTTGCATAATGAACCGGTGAGTTACTTGTATGCAGCAAGGTTAAGTCCTTCAGGGACGGAGCCGTAGCGAAAGCGAGTCCTAACTGGGCGTTGAGTTGCATGCAGTAGACCCGAAGCCGAGTGATCTAGCCATGGCCAGGGTGAAGCGTGTCTAACCGCACGTGGAGGCCCGAACCCACTAACGTTGAAAAGTTAGGGGATGAGCTGTGGATAGGGGTGAAAGGCCAATCAAACTCGGAGATAGCTGGTTCTCCCCGAAATAGCTTTAGGGCTAGCCTCGCAGGAGAGTAGTGGAGGTAGAGCACTGAATGGGCTAGGGGGCCTACAAGCTTACCAAACCCAAACAAACTCCGAATGCCATTTACTTGCTCTGCGGGAGTCAGCCTGTGGGGGATAAGCTCCACAGGCGAGAGGGAAACAAACCGGACCGTCAGCTAAGGTCCCTAAGTGCGAGCTAAGTGATTAAGGTGGTGGAATTACTCAGACAACTGGGATGTTGGCTTAGAAGCAGCCACCATTTAAAGAGTGCGTAATTGCTCACCAGTCAAGTGATTCTGCGCTGATAATTCTTCGGGGCTCAAGCTCGCCACCGAAGCTACGGGATTCCGCTTTGCGGGATCGGTAGGGGAGTATTCCATAGTAGGTCGAAGGTTGTCCGTAAGGATAGCTGGACGAGATGGAAGAGAGGATGCCGGTACGAGTAGCGATAAAAGGGGTGAGAATCCCCTTCACCGAAAGCCTAAGGTTTCCTGAGCAAGGATCGTCCTCTCAGGGTAAGTCGGTACCTAAGTCGAGGCCGAAAGGCGTAGGCGATGGAAAACAGGGTAGAAAATTCCTGTACCACCGGACAGGCGACAAAGACACGATGGGGGGACGCAGAAGTGAAAGGTCAGCCAGTTTTGGTCGTACTGGTCGAAGCCTGTAGGAGGTTCGCGTAGGCAAATCCGCGCGAACATACTCCGAGAGGTGACAGGGGAACGAGCCTTCGGGCAAGCCAACTGATCCTAATCATGCTGCCAAGAAAAGCCTCTAAGTGAGTCTGTCAGGTGACCGTACCGCAAACCGACACAGGTAGGCAGGTAGAATATACTAAGGTGCTCGAGTGAATCCTCGTTAAGGAACTAGGCAATCTAGCTCCGTAACTTCGGAAGAAGGAGTGTCCCCACGTAAGTGATCCCCCTCGCGGGGTGAGCTGAAAGGGATCGCAGTGAAATGGCTCAAGCGACTGTTTACTAAAAACACAGGTCTCTGCTAAGTCGTAAGACGATGTATAGGGACTGACACCTGCCCGGTGCCGGAAGGTTAAAGGGTGGGGTTAGCCGCAAGGCGAAGCCCTAAACTGAAGCCCCGGTAAACGGCGGCCGTAACTATAACGGTCCTAAGGTAGCGAAATTCCTTGTCGGGTAAGTTCCGACCTGCACGAATGGTGTAACGACTTGAGCGCTGTCTCAACGAGGAGCTCGGCGAAACTGTAGCTCCGGTGAAGATGCCGGATACCCGCGACAGGACGGAAAGACCCCGTGAACCTTTACTGTAGCTTGATATTGGGTCTCGTCAATGCATGTGTAGGATAGGTGGGAGGCTGAGAAAGAAGGGCGCTAGCCTTTCTGGAGCCGACCTTGAAATACCACCCTTGTGTTGTTGGGATTCTAACTTCGACCCGTGAATCCGGGTGAAAGACAGTGTCAGGTGGGCAGTTTGACTGGGGCGGTCGCCTCCCAAAAAGTAACGGAGGCGCCCAAAGGTTCCCTCAGCACGGTCGGCAATCGTGCGCAGAGTGCAAAGGCATAAGGGAGCCTGACTGCGAGACATACAGGTCAAGCAGACACGAAAGTGGGGCTTAGTGATCCGACGGTTCCTTGTGGAAGGGCCGAAGCTCAACGGATAAAAGGTACTCCGGGGATAACAGGCTTATCTCCCCCGATAGTCCACATAAACGGGGAGGTTTGGCACCTCGATGTCGGCTCATCGCATCCTGGGGCCGGAGAAGGTCCCAAGGGTTCGGCTGTTCGCCGATTAAAGCGGTACGCGAGCTGGGTTTAGAACGTCGTGAGACAGTTCGGTCCCTATCCGTCGCGGGCGTAGGACATTTGAGAGGCTCTGCTCTTAGTATGAGAAGACCGGAGTGGACGAACCTCTAGTAAACCAGTTGTGGTGCCAACCGCATCGCTGGGTAGCTATGTTCGGATGGGATAACCACTGAAAGCATCTAAGTGGGAAACCTACCTCAAGACGAGATGTCCCGAGCGCAAGCTCCTAAAGGCTCCTTGTAGACTACAAGGTCGATAGGCCAGAGGTGTAAGTGGCAAGGTGACGAGCCATTCAGCCGACTGGTACTAATAGCCGTGAGGCTTGGCCAGCGCCCCCATGCTACTGCGCTGTTCCCTTCCCTATGCAATTGTCAAACTTTTCTTCCGGTGGTAATAGCAGAGGGGAAACACCTCTTCCCATTCCGAACAGAGTCGTTAAGTCCTCTTACGCCGATGGTACTGCTTGGGTGACCTTGTGGGAGAGTAGGGAACTGCCGGGAGATTTAAACAGGGCGGCTGGATGTTTCCAGCCGCCCTGATTTATTTTCCTCACCTCGATTTTTTCCTCGCACTCTAAAGACTTGACACCACGCCCTCGCTTTCGCTACAATGATGCCCATCCTTTGTACACGGTATTGGCATCTTCGAGCCATTCGCAACTCCGCAGTTTACCGGCACAGGAGGAAAGCGCGTGAGGGAATATCGTATCGATCACATTCGAAACATCTGTTTTGCAGGCCATAGCGGGAGCGGAAAAACTTCCACCGGCGAAGCCATCCTCTTCACCTCAGGCGCTATCAACCGGCTCGGTAGCGTTCCCGCCGGCAATACCACCTCCGATTATCGGGAAGAAGAAATCGCCCACAAAATCTCCACGGGCCTTACCCCGCTTCATTGCGACTGGGACGGTCATAAAATCCATTTTATAGACACCCCCGGCTATACCGACTTTACCAGCGAAGTCAAATGCGCCATGCGCGTGGTAGATGGGGTAGTCGTCTTTTTGCGTCCTGGGGAAGCAGTCGAAGTGGAAACCGAACGCGCATGGGCCTATGCCGACGAATTCGACCTCCCTCGTCTGCTGGTCGTCAACCTGCTCGATAAGGAACATGCCGACTTTTTTAGTGCCGTCGAACGCATCCAGCAACGCTTTGGCCAAAAAGCCGTTCCCGTACAAGTCCCGATAGGTGCCAGCGAATCCTTCTCCGGTCTTGTTGATCTCATTGCCATGAAAACGATTACCTATCCCCGGGGCGGAGACGGAAAAGGACAAATCGACGATATCCCTGCCGATCTCACGGATCAGGCCACTGAATACCGAGAAAAACTGATCGAAGCCGCCGCCGAAACCGACGATCAACTGCTGGAAAAGTTTTTCGAAGAGGGCACCTTGACCGACGAAGAGTTGATGCAAGGGCTTCAGGCCGGGGTAAAAAACCGCCAGATTTTTCCGATACTCTGTACGTCTGCAACCTTTAACATTGGTACATCCGCCCTGCTCGACACTATCGTCCGGTATTTGCCCTCCCCTGCCGAACGCCCCCCTGCCAGCGCCCTCAAAGGCGATTCCAAAATCGCTTTGAATCCCGATCCGGCCGGCCCCCCCGCGGCACTGGTCTTCAAAACGGTGTCCGAAGCGCATATCGGCGAAATGACGTATTTTCGTGTGTACTCCGGACAGATCAAAGCCGGAGACGATCTCCATAACGTCACCAAGGATACCTCGGAACGCTTTGGCCAGATTTACCAGACCCTGGGACACAATCGAAGCGAACTTCCCGTAATTCACGCCGGAGAGATCGGCGCTACGGTAAAACTCAAAGACACGCATACCGGCAACACACTGTGCTCTCGCCAAAACGCTTTCTCGTTCCCGTGGATCGTATTTTCGGCTCCCGTGGCCAACGCCGCCATTCTTCCCAAAAGCAAGGAAGATGAAGAGAAAATCAGCATGGGGCTTTCCAGGCTTCACGAGGAAGACCCGTCTTTCATAGCTTCTTACGACTCGGAAATAAAACAACTTATCCTCTCGGGTGCGGGGGAGACCCATCTTGAGATGACCGTGGAACGACTTAAACGCCGGTTCGGGGTGGAAGTGGATATGATACAGCCCCGTATTCCCTACCGGGAAACCATACGCGGAAAAGCCGAAGCACAAGGTCGTTACAAACGTCAGACCGGGGGACGGGGACAGTTTGGCGACACATGGATCCGGCTCGAACCTCAACCGCGCGGAGCCGGGTACGAATTTATCGATGCCATCGTCGGCGGGGTCGTTCCGCAAAGATTTATCCCGGCGGTAGACAAGGGGATTCAAGAAACCCTGACCGAAGGCGTCATCGCAGGATATCCGGTCGTAGATATCAAAGCCACGCTGTACGATGGCTCGTTTCATACCGTAGACTCCTCCGAAATGGCCTTCAAGATCGCCGCCTCCATGGGGTTCAAAAAAGCCTTTACGGACGCTCGACCGGTCATGCTCGAACCGATCTACGAAGTGGAGGTCGTCGTCCCCGAAGAGTATATGGGGGACGTGATGGGCGATCTCTCCAGCCGACGTGGCCGTATTCTCGGCATGGACCCCAAAGACAGGCAACAGGTGGTGCGCGCCGAGGTTCCCCTCGCCGAACTGTACAAATACTCCACCACCCTGCGGTCGTTTACACAGGGGCGCGGTAGCCATACCCGGAAGTTCATTCGCTACGAAGAAATGCCAAAGGAAGTGGAACAGAAAGTAATCGCGGAATCCAATTTTACCAGCCAGACCGAATAGAGGACATGGATGGAACCTCTGCTTAGAGTGGAAAAACTCTCTACTCACTACTTTACACGCGGCGGCCTGGTCAAAGCCGTAGATAGAGTCAGTTTCGAAGTGGGCGAAGGAGAGACCGTCGGCATTGTAGGAGAAAGTGGCTGTGGAAAAAGCGCGACCGTCCTTTCCATCATGCGGCTGATCACGACTCCACCGGGTCGCATCATCGAGGGAGAAATCCTGTTCAATCCTGGAAACGGCGCAGGGATTGTAGATTTAAGAACCGCACCGGAATCTTCCATGCAGAAAATTCGGGGCAATCTCATCTCAATGGTGTTTCAAGATCCGATGACTTCGCTCAACCCGGTGCTGACCATAGGATGGCAATTGCGCGAACCCCTTCAACTCCACTTGGGACTCAGCAAAAAAGAAGCGCGTGACCGAAGCGTCGAACTGCTCAAAATGGTCAACATCCCCAGTCCGGAAACGCGGCTGGACGACTATCCGCATCAGTTCAGCGGTGGAATGCGCCAGCGCGTTATGATCGCCATGGCCATGGCCTGCAATCCCAAACTTCTGATTGCCGACGAACCCACCACGGCGCTTGATGTGACGATTCAGGCGCAGATTCTGGAGCTTATGCAGAAACTCCAGGAAGAACTCAATATGTCGGTGATCATCATCACCCACGATCTCGGCGTCGTCAGTGAGGTATGCGACCGGGTGATCGTCATGTATGCCGGGGAAATTATCGAATCCGCCCCCGTAGACGAGTTGTTCGAGCACCCGAAGCATCCGTATACAAACGGTCTGTTGCGCTCCGTACCCAAGTTGGGGCCTACGGTCAAACAACGAATCGAGCCTATAGAGGGCGTGCCGCCCAATCTTGTGGGGCTTCCGGCCGGATGCCGTTTTGCACCTCGGTGCGCAAACCGCCTTGCTCAATGCATAGACAGCCCGCCGCTCAAAAACGTCGGAACACGCCACGATTGCGCCTGCTGGCTTTACTGACCCTTAGAGGGAGGCCGGAGTGCCGGAACCGCTGCTGACCTTGGAACATCTTACCAAATATTTCCCTCTCGAACACAGCATGGGGGGCCGCCATCAAGGCGGAACCGTCCGAGCGCTCGACGGGGTTTCCTTTTCCGTCGAACCCGGAGAAACCTTTGGTCTTGTAGGAGAGAGCGGTTGCGGGAAATCGACCCTCGGACTTACCGTCCTCCAGCTTTATCGACCTACTGCCGGAAAGGTTTTGTTCGAGGGACAAAATTTAGCTGGGCTTACCGAGCAACAGCTCAAACCGGTACGTAAAAAACTCCAAATGATTTTCCAGGATCCGTACGCTTCTCTCGATCCTAGAATGACGGTGGGTGGGATCGTTCAGGAACCGCTGGATATTCATCGAATAGGAGATAGAGAAGAACGCAGGGCGCGTGTCAGGGAATTGCTCGGTCTTGTGGGGTTAAACGAAAACCATATCGATCGGTACCCGCACGAGTTTAGCGGGGGGCAGCGTCAGAGGATCGGGATTGCACGGGCGATTGCACTGAATCCTCGGCTTGTAATCTGCGATGAGCCGGTTTCTGCGCTCGACGTGTCCATTCAAGTCCAAGTACTCAACCTGTTGCGAGATCTTCAGCAGAATTTCAAGCTTACCTATCTTTTTATCGCGCATAACCTGGCGGTTGTCGCGCACATCAGCGACCGGATCGGCGTCATGTATCTCGGCAAGTTGATTGAGACAGGACCGACCGCCGCGATAACGGATCATCCGCGACATCCCTATACCCAGAGTTTGCTCTCTGCCGTGCCCGAAATCGACAGGCGACGTCAGAAAAAACGTATTCAGCTTACTGGCGACGTACCCAGCCCGGTAACCCCCCCCTCCGGATGCCGTTTTCATCCCCGATGCCCGATTGCCAAGCCCAACTGCACCGAACAGGAGCCTCCGCTGGAACAAAAGGAAAGCGGGCACTGGGTCGCCTGTCACTACGCCTGATAAACATGGCACGGACGGTATGGCCGGCACCGAACGGATGACGTGTACCTCATATCCTCGATACGCCCCGTCTATAACCTACTGTTTGATGGAAATTGTAACCTATTGGAGGCAAGTGGGTTATGGATTTCATGTCTTCAGTATTTTAATATAATAACTCAATATTTTCAACAGGCTACTTCCACCATGAGTGAACGTTGGGTTATATGGACGGTTCGAAGAAAAGCTGGGCGTATCGCATCCAAAAAGTTTACAACGAACGGGGATTGGCTTTGTTGCGAAGAGATCGTGAAAGACTAGGACAACAGACGTAATGCGATGCTCTTTTTGGAAGGGACCGTCTTGTGGACGCCTGTTATGATGTGATCACTTTGGGGGAGTGCATGTTGCGGTGTTCGCCGCCGTCCGGTGAGATGCTGGAACAGGCGGACCGGATGCGGCTGGACCCCGCCGGAACCGAGTCGAACACGGCGACCGCGCTCGCGCGTCTGGGGGTGCGGGTCGCCTATGTTTCCGCTCTGCCGGACGACCCGACGGGGCGATGGATCGCAGGCCGTCTTCAAACGCATGGGGTGGACGTGTCGCATGTCATCTGGACCCAAGACCGTGCGGGCGTATTTTTTTTAGAGACGGGTACACCA
>VGJU01000010.1 GCA_016867335.1 Candidatus Zixiibacteriota bacterium
CAGTACGAGCGTTTTACAGCCTACTTTGCGGAAGGACGCAGACTTCAGCGTGTCTACGCCGACCGGATCACGATATTTTTAGGTTTCGAAACCGAGTGGTACACCGGCGCTGCGGAATGGATCGGTCGACTGATCGAGACGTTCAAACCCGACTATCTGGTGGGGTCGGTGCATCATGTAGAGGAGCGGTTGTTTGACGCCACCCCGGAAGGCTATCAAAACATCGCCGCGTCGCTTGGCGGTATCGAGGCGCTGTACTGTCGGTATTTCGATCATCAATACGACCTGATTACAACGATCCGGCCTGCGGTAGTCGGTCATTTCGACGTTATCCGGATTTTTGATGCCAACTATCCGTCGGGGCTGGTCCATCCACAGGTCTGGAACCGGATCGAACGAAACCTTGAAGCGATTCGGGATACGGGGGCGATCATGGATTTCAACCTGCGCGCCTTGTACAAAGGACAGCCGGAGCCTTATGTTTCAGGTCCGATTCTCCGGCGCGCGTTGGAGATGGGTATTGCCCTCGCACCCGGTGACGACGCGCACAGCGCCGATTCGGTGGGTGCCAACTGGGACCGGGGTATGGCGGTGTTGCGCGAGGCGGGCGCTTCGACGGACTGGAAACGTCCCGCTTGAACCCTATACTCAATACAACCTATCCGATGTTGTCGCAAGACCCATTACTCTCCACAGCAAGCCACGGAGAGTTTTCAAAGGGATCATAAACATGCAGGAGAAATCGGAACTCCGGGATGCCGACTTGGTGCCCCGGATGAAAGACCAAGGCTATTCGGAAGAACAGGTGGCACAGCGTCGTGCCTGGGTGGAGACAAAAACCGGGGTCAGTCTGCAACAGATTGCGGCGGCAACTATCCCCGGCGAATCCATGCGGGGCAATATAGAAAACCCTATCGGGACGGTGCAAATGCCCGTGGGCATCGCCGGTCCGCTCCGGGTAAACGGTATGGCCGCCGATGGGGTGTTCTACGTGCCGCTGGCCACGACCGAAGGGGCGCTCGTACGTTCGTACGAACGGGGTATGGCGCTTTTGACGCGTGCGGGCGGCGCAACGACGCGCGTTTATATCGACGAAAACCGTATCACCCCCGTTTTTTGTTTTGAAGACGTGGGTAAGGCGCATGCCTTTGCCATGCAACTGCCCGACCATTTCGAGGCGATCCGCGTCGCGGCCGAATCGACGACGCGACACGGCAAACTCCTGCGCATCGAAACCTACCCGGTGGGACGCGAGGTACAGGTCAATTTTTGTTACCACACGGGCGATGCACAGGGAATGAACATGATCGCCAAGGCGACCCATGCGGGGTGTCAATGGATCATGACGCATCTTCCGGCCCTGCGATACTATATCTTTAGCGGTTTCAGCTCCGAAAAACGGGCCAGCGGATTTCTGCTTCCCGGCGGCAAGGGGAAAAAGGTCGTGGCAGGCGCGTTGCTTCCCGCCGGACTGCTCCGTCTGTATCTCCACGTATCCCCGCAACAGCTTTTCGATCTGTGGCATCGCACCATGCTGGGGCATCTGAACGCGCACACCGTAGGATACAACGGTCACTTTGCCAACGGGTTGACCGCGATGTTCATCGCCTGCGGACAGGATGTCGCCAATGTCGCCAACGCATCGGTGGGGATTACCAACTTCGAGATTACTGCAACAGGGGATCTGTATGCCAGCGTGACGCTGCCGTCTTTGACCGTGGCGACCGTGGGGGGAGGGACGGGGTTGGGCACGAGCAGAGAGTGTCTGCAACTGCTGGATTGCTACGGGGGTGGAAAAGCCGTAAAGTTAGCCGAAATCATGGCGGCCTCGGCACTGGCTGGGGAACTGTCCATGGGCGCGGCCATCGCGAGCGGCGAATTTGTCGATGCGCACGAGACCTACGGACGCAATCGGCCACAAAGCGAGTAAGACGCGCAGTCGGCTCTACGGTAGAATTTATATTGCATTATGCGAGATCAGGCTGTATTATCTCTAACTCATGTTAGTCTCTGGTGTAGGCCCCCACTCCGGCCCTCCGCGCGAACGGGGAGGGAGCACGCAACGTCCCCCTGCTCGCGGGGGACCACAGGGGGGCAGAACGGGCTGACTTCAGGGAAACAGCCCCGCCGTGCGTAACATGAATTAATTAAGCGAGGATATATGCAGTCGATCCGATTTCTATCCGCCCGGAGTTGATCTCTTGGACTCAACCAACGCCGGCGGCACTGATCTGGGGGTTTTCAATATCGCCGAACTGAAGCGAATCAGCGCTGACCTTACCCCGACCGCCATTTTTGACGATCAGGCTGCAGAAGGCTTGCCACTGGGCTTTGCGCTCGAGAACGCTTTCCCCAATCCGTTTAACCCGGCGACGACGATTGCGTATTATCTGCCCGAAGGCGCGCAGGTTCGTTTGGTGGTGTATAACATACTAGGTCAGCAGGTCAAAGTGCTTCTTGATAACGTTAAGCAGACCGCCGGCTCCTATCAGATCGTCTGGGATTGTCGCAACGAACACCATCAGCCAGTGGGCAACGGGATATACCTGTATCGGCTGACCGCAGGCGATTTCGGCCAGAGCAAGAAAATGGTGTTGTTGAAATAGCCCCTCGCCCGGGAGTCCCTACAGCCGTATGCCCGGTATAATCGTTCTTGACCCCAACAGGGGCGACACGGGCGAAGCCCTCTCCGAACGGGTATCGCGCCATTTGCAGGCGATCCCGTCGATGACGGCCTGCGAGCGTATAACGCATCAGGACTATCGCGGTCTGTGCGACGCAACCGTGATCGACACGCTGGTATATTTTCCGGCGCTGACCCGCGACACCCTCCGAATCCCCGACCCCGAAGCCGTGGCGGCGTTTGCCCAGGCGGCTTCGGGCGCTCGCATCCGTCACCTTGTCGCGATCTCCAGCGCTGAGGTGTACGGCGCAAGACCGCACAACCCCGGTCTGATTCCGGAAACGCAGTCGCTGGCCTATGGGGAGGGCAACCGGATCGCGGCGGGGTGGGGCGCTTTCGAGACAACCCTCGCTGACATCCGGTCCGATCACGCCGATTTTCTGCTTACGATATTTCGCCCGGCCCCGGTGCTTTTGCCCGGTGCAACCGACTATTTTGCCCGACTTCTGTCGGCCTCCGCCGTCTTTGTGCTTGCCGGTCACGACCCCACGCTTCAGTGGCTTCATCCCGACGATCTCGGACGAGCCGTTGCCACGGTGGTAGCGCATTCGCATCCGGGTGTATACAACATCGCCCCTTCGCAAGTGATGACGCTGCGCACCTCGCTCCGGCTCGCCGGTGTCCTGCGGATTCCTACCCCACGCTGGCCCCAGCGTCTTTTTCGCCGTATCCTGCCCGCATCGATCGCCGATCCCATAGACCGGATCGAGTATATCCGGTACGGCTGGACCGTCTCCGACGCGCGGCTTCGTCAGGAAACGGGTTTTGCGCCGCAACATACCAGCGTGGACGCCGTATCCGATTTTCTTTCCGGAAAACCCCAAGACGCCGGATATGCCTTCCGACGCGAAAAAACGCTTGTCCGACGCAAATGGCTACCGGAGGAGTTTGACGACTACGGGTTGGACAAACCCTATATGGCCGCCTACAGCCGGACCATGTTCCGGTTTTTTGCTGATTTTTACTGGCGGATAGAATTTCGGGGGATGGAACATATTCCCCGCGAAGGCCGTGTCTTGCTCGCCGGTGTACACCGGGGGTTTATGCCGCTCGACGGGGTGGCCACCAACTATCTGATCCACCGCGAAACCGGACGGTACTGCCGTTTTCTCATTCACCCCACCCTGATCAAATTTCCGTTTCAGTTCAATTTCATGACCAAAATAGGCGGCATGATCGCCTGCCAGCAGAATGCGGATTACGTGCTGAGCCGTGACGGAATGGTCGGGTTTTATCCGGAAGGTATTCAGGGAGCGTTTCGCTATATCAAAGGGGTGTACAACCTCGGCAAGTTTAGTCACAACGAGTTTATCCGCATGGCGCTTCGCAACCGTGCGCCCATCGTACCCTTTGTTACGGTCGGTCACGCGGAGATTTTCCCCATCGTCGCCAAGATAAAGTGGCGCTGGTGGATGCGTTTTACGCTGTGGCCGGCCTTTCCGATTGCGCCGCCTTTCCCCTTTCTCTCCATCCCACTTCCCACCAAATGGCATGTTCGATTTCTCGAACCCCTCCACGTCGAGCGGGAATATCCGCCCGAAGCCGGAGAAGATCCCCGGATCGTAACCGCCATCAGCCTGGAAATTCGAAGACGCATGCAAGCGGCCATCGACGAGATGCTTGCCCGCCGCAAGCGGATTTTCTGGGGTTCGATCTTCGAGACGTAGGGTATGTTCCGAACCATTCTGACAAGTCTGCGCCGCATGGCGCACCTCATGCGTGTGCTGACGTTGCATCTGCTGGCGCATCTCGGCGGACGTCGGCTTGCCCGTCTGCCCCTGGCCACTCGGATATTTCCCGCGCCCGGTCTGAGCGGCCCCGACCGCTTGCGTATCGCGCTCGAAGACATGGGAGGTACGTTTATCAAGCTGGGGCAGATGTTGGCACTTCAGCCGGACGTACTCTCTTTCGCCTACTGCAACGCCCTGTTCGACCTGATGGACCGTGTCGCGCCGTTTGAGTTCGGTAAGGTGGAACGCCTCTTTCTGGACGAAACCGGACGCCGTCCACACGAAATTTTCGATACCTTCGAACAGACGCCCATCGCCACCGCCTCGATCGGACAGGTACACATGGCCACGCTCAAGGGACAGCGTGTCGTGGTCAAAGTACAGCGTCCCAACGTAGACAGGGACTTTATGGGCGACATCCGGCTTATGAAAGCTATGTTGCGGGTGATCAGAAAACTCCGGATCACGCCGCTCTATTGGCTGATCGAACCGGTAAGCGAATTTGTCAACTGGACGCAGGAAGAACTGGACTATCGCCACGAGGCCCGTTACATGGACCGGCTGCGCCGCAACGCCGTCGAAAACGCTAAAGAGCGGATTCCCATGGTGTACTGGCCCCATTCGACACGTCGTCTCCTGACACTCGAATATTTTGAAGGGATTACCGCACTCAATTATCTACGCTCTATCGAGGGGGGAAACAGACAATACGACCAACTGCTCGGCGAGATGCGGTTCGACCCCAACCAGTTTGCACGGCATATCATCGAAAATTTTCTGGGCGACGCTTTCCGATACGGCATTTTTCACGCCGATCTGCATCCCGCCAACCTCATCATCCAGTATGACAATACGGTAGGCTATGTGGACTTTGGCATCACCGGGGTATTGAGCCACTACTCGCGCAAGGAACTCGTAGCGCTTACCCTGGCCTATACCCGTGCTGACTTGGACGGCATGTGTACGGCATTTTTCAAAGTGTCGTCCATGGATGCGGATTCGGATATCGCCGGATTCCGGAAGGGGCTTCAAGAATTTGCGGACGACTGGTACGAGGCGCGAGGAGACCACAGGAAACTTCGGAAGAATTTTACTTTTGTCATGCTCGATATGCTTCACCTGTCGAAAAAGACCGGTATCTGGCCGGAGCGGGACGTGATCAAGTATATCCGTTCGTCGATCGCCATTGACGGACTGATTACCCGTTTTGCGCCGGGGTTCGACGTGGGCGAGTATCTGGCCGCGACCTGTGCGCGCTATCTGCGCGAGGCCAGCTTTCCCGGTCTTACGCCTGCGGTGCTTGCGGACTGGTCCTACGCCAGTAGTCGGCTGATCCGGGACGGTGGTGTACAAGTGATGGGGCTTCTACACAAACTTTCCCGGTCAGGCGGAGCGATGTCTCCCGAAAAACACCCCGAAGGGACGGATCGGCGGATTGTCCGGCTGGGCGGTGTTCTGTTGGTTGTTTCCATCCTGACCGTGGCGACGACGGAAACACCGACATGGGGTATCAACTTGTTTACCGTCGAGACGGCGTTGCTTTCATTGACGGGTCTTTTGTTGCTCCAAGCCCTGTACCGGAGATAGCGACCACATGACGCTCGGTGGAACGGAAAACGACAGCGAACGATACAACCTTAGACACCGCCGGCACAACATCGAACGGCTTCTGATCGAATATGGTCTTCTTAGGATAAACGGGCGGTCTCAAACCGCTCAAGAGTCGCCCGTCAGACGTCTGCGGTGGGTGCTTGAGAAAGCGGGACCGGTATTTGCGCTGTTTGGCCGTTATCTTTCTTCACGGGCGGACTGGATTCCCGTGAGGGACTGTCTCGAACTCGATGCCATCGACGACCGCGCACCTGTCTTGTCTCCGGAACAAATAAAACGTCTGTTTCATGACCAACTCGGAGAAGGGCCGGAACGGATTTTTTTGACCTTTGACGCGCAGCCTCATGCCTGTCGGGCGACGTTTCAGATTCATCATGCCCGTCTGGTGGACGGAACCCCGATTCATGTGGATGTCCTGCATCCGACGCATCCGGAACGGATACAAGGCGAACTCGGTCTGTTGCCGCTACTTCAAGAAGGAGTTGCCGCCGCCGGATGGACGGGGTTTACGCTCGACGAAGCCGTGACGGATTTTGCCCGCACGATGGAGCGGAGGCGGGAAGAACCGGTGTCGCTAAAACCGGTCAATCTGCTTGCCGAAGACGAGCGTCTTTTTCACCAAATTGCCGTTCCGCGTGTCTATGAAGCCTACTCGAGCCGTTCGATACGAACCATGGAGCGGCTTTCCGGCTGGTCCTTGGAGGAATTGATCCGAGAAAACGCCACACCGCCGAGTCCGTCTTTCCGCCGCAATCCGTTCGATCTGCTCGATCTTCGTCCGAGTGATATAGCAAGACTCGTCCATCTGGTATGGCTTCGTCAAGCGGTGTACGGACGCACCTATCCCATCGATTTGCATCCGGGCGACATTTGGGTGCTCAACACGCATCAAATTGCGTTTACGGGTGGCATTTTCGCGGCATTGCCCACGCTCACCAAAGAGAACGTGCGTCAGTATCTCAATGCCGCCGCCGCCGCGGATCCCGACCGAGCCTACCGGTATCTGACCCCCGAAATGGAAGAGGTGGACCGCGCCCGAAACGAGCAGTCGGTGCGCAACCGATTCAGACAGATCGTTCCGTTCCGCGACGGCCCATGGGATCAGGAGGGGGCAGGCGATCTTTTGGCCGAGCATCTGATGGTGCATTGGCGTATCGTCCGCGAACACGGATATCATGTACGCATTCACATGCGGGATTTTTATCGGGGTCTTTTTACGGTCGTCAGACAGGTAAACCGGCTTGCGCCACACCAAGACGCGCTAAAGGAAGGATTGGAAGATCTGCGATATGCCGCGGGCATATCCGAAATGCGCGATATGATGGACGAAAACGTCTGGCGGGATACGATGGGGCGGTATACAGTCAATCTCCTGCAACTACCGCATCTGCTCAACGAGGCGTTGACCGGTGCGGCGGTCGAAGATCCACGTCCTCCGCGCACCGTACAAAAGGAGCGATCTTCGTCGTCCGCCGTTCTGGCCGGCGCGCTTTGTCTGATGACGGTCGTGGCGATCATGTTGCGCCATTTCGAGACGTCGGGGGCAAACAAACCGTGGATTCACATGCTTGGCGCAGGACTTTTCATGGCGGCCGGTCTGGCGGCGCTCCGAGCCGTCTATCGGAAATAGATCGCAGGCAGAAAAAAGCGGGACAAACCAATATACCAATTGACTGAAGAGAAGCGACACTGCATATTAAGCATCGGGCCCAGTGTGCCCTCCCGGCTATTTCCGCTATGTAAGGAGACGTTATGATCGACATAACAAAATCCGTTTTGAGCGCTTCGTGGGCGTTGTCTCTTTTTAGCGTCAAACAGGTTATGAATATGGTCACCCCGGGTCAGAGCGTACAAGGGCGTCAGACCGCCGAAGCCTTCGACGCGGCGACACAGGCAGCAGGCGCGGATTTGGACGAGATGACCCACAGCGTGTTTGCCGTCGGAGACGAACTCCAGCGGGAAATCGTCGATCTGATCGCCAGTTCGATGACGGTGCGCGCGCTCAACCCGCTCAACATGCTCGAACTGCCTATCATGCGGCGTTCCACCGACACGTTGCGGGCGTTTATGCCCGGCAAAGACAGTCAGGTGCTGGTACAGGAACTCAAAAACAAATTTACCGTGTTCAACTTGGTCAAACAGGTTCCCATCACGCTTGATCTTCCGACCGCTCCTCCTTTTCCGCCGCTGGCCGACATCATTAAGCGGGCCATGGCGCTCGAAGAGTATCCACGTCTTTGGGTGATCGAGGGGTTAGGGCATTATCACGGCGATACGTTCTGGAAGCGAAACGCGGTTCCGCTGGAGATACTCTCCGGAGAAGAATACCAGACCCTTCCCGCGTCATCGCAGACCATGCTCAACGCGGGCATCGGTATGGCGTTCGCCCAGCACCTCATGAAGACCGTCAACCACCTTAGTCCGGCAGGCGAAATCAGACAGGTGCTCAAAGAGTTTATCCAGTTGTGCCGGGATAATGCCAGACCGGGCTACGAAGGTGCGGCGCTCGAATCGCTTGGACTGATCACCCGGCACGGCATGTTCTATGGGGATACCCAGCCGGCACGGATGGTACGGGCGATCAGCGACGAGTTAGCACAACTGGACCCGGAAGTGTACGGGTATTTCTGGCATGGCGTAGGGCGTGCCACCTATTTTCTGCCGATCAACTTTATCCCCGGTTACGGCTCGATCGGACATGCGGCAGACATGATCCGTCACATAGCACCCGACGAAACCGCGCTACGCAACGCCATTGCCGGTCTGGCATGGGGCGTTACGATGGTCAACATCCGCAACCCGGAGATCATGGAAAACTGGATATCGCTTCAACGCGAGACGCTGACCGAAAACGACGCCCTGACCAACGGCGTCCTTTCCGGTATCATGATGCGGCAGGACACCACACCGGGTGCGTCCTTTATCAAAGCCTACTACGAGCATACACCCGATCCGTCTCTTCAGGAAGTATGGGACACGATGGTCCGCCGGCCCGTCACCCAAGCGTTGGAAGAAGTCTATCCCGTGCTGGTGGAAAAACAACGACTCGGCGAAATCTTTCGATATCAGTCGCTGACCGATTTGGTGCAGCGACTTACATCCTGAGAGGGCATACGGGAAGCAGCGTACCACCTTTGAAACCGCCCTGCCGTCTGAGGGGATGGAGGAAAGACGCCGTGCCCTTCCAAGAACACATACAAATGGTGCGAAGTACGCGGGAAAAAACGCTGTCCCTTGTTGCGGCGCTGTCTCAGCAAGAATTGGACTATGCCCCTGCTCCCGGGAAATGGTCGCCCGGGGAAATACTCGACCATCTGATTTTGTCGGATCAGGTGTATTACGGCGAAATCACCGCACTGTTCGATCTCAAAAAGGCCGGGAAGCCGACGTATCTGCGGCGCGGTTTTGCCGATTTCAACCCGTCTATTTTTTTTATCCCCAAATCAGCGTTGCCATATCTCGATACGGCGTTTAACGCGGTCAATCTCGTTTTGCCACGAGCGTTGCGCACGTTTTTTATCATATCTCGCCTCATCCCTACGGAGGCACCCGATATCGCTGCCCCGCGTCCGGGGCGTTCCGCAGAGGCGCTGCGGCGGGAGCTGGAAAACGGACCGCCGTATATAGAGGCGCTGTTTATGCAAACGCCGGATGCAGACTTTGGCAAGTTTGTGCATTATCATCCGTTGCTTGGAGAGAACGACATCTACCAGATGCTTCGTTTTCTGGTCAATCACGAAAAAGTCCATCAGAAACAGTTGAAGGAAACCGTCTCGGCGGTTAGACGGTAAGCATTCTCAAGGAGAAACCGGTCATGGCGGACAATCCGGAACAAAAACAGGAACCCCCCAAAGACAACGCGATGATACAGAAGTTTATGACGGCGTATCTGTATGGGCTATACAGCCTAAGGGGAGGGCATTTCGGGCCGGACGAGGCCATCCGCCGGATGTTGGGGGTGGCCGAGTTTGCGGACAAGGCGGACAGGTTTATGAAAACATGGAAGAAGAAGTAACGTGGAAGACGCAACGCGAACGCTTTTTCGCCTACCCTTTACCCTGACCGTTGCCGGTCTCGAAGGCAGATGGCTCCCCCCCGATCCCGGTCTCCAAGCGGAATGGCAGGGCGTACTTCGTCAGGCCGAAAACCGCGTGGGACAGGTAATGAACGAGGTAATGTGGCTTAGCGACCGTCTGCAAAAAGGCGGTCTGCTGACAGGGCTTCAGGGCGTCATGAAAACGGCGGAATCGTTGCTGTCGGACCAGACAGACCGTCTGGTATGGCAGGAAGTGCAAAACCGCATGGACGCCTTTGGCGCTTTTGCCTATCCTGAAACTTCGCTTCGTCGCCCGACCCGTGCAACCGATACGCTTCCGGAACTGGCGGTCAGCGCCGGCGAGTTGGATCCGTATACCTCGGTATGGGTGATGGAAGGTACGGGGCATAAGTATATGCAACGTCATTTGCGCGAGGGACGGTTACCCCGCAATGTGTTGCGGGAAGAACGCACACAGACACTCCCAGACCGAGCGCTTATCCCGTTTCATGCGGGCATGGGACTTGCTATCGCCGAGCATTCGCTTGCGTCGGTTTCCGCCGGGAGCAGTCGTCATGCGCTTCGGCAAGCGTTGCGTGACTTTGTCGAATGGTGTCGGTCCAACGCCAGAGACGGGTACACGGGGGTGAGTCTTGAAGCGCTCGGTCTGGTCGCGCGCACGTTACGCCCCGAACTCATCACTTCGATCGACCGCACTCTGACCGAAGAGGACACCGATCTACTGGCGCTTTTTTGGCATGGTGTAGGTCGAGGACTGTATTTTCTCCCGATGCGATTTCTACCCTATACCGGCTCCGCAACCTATATGATCGACCTGATCCGTCAGGAAGCGCCGCACCGTCTGGCGCTGGAAAATCTAACCGCAGGTTTTGCATGGCCGGTCACCTTGGTCAACATACGTCATCCGGATGTCATAGAGGGTTATGTGCGTGATGGTTTCGGTCGGAGCATCTGTCAGGAGGCGTTTGCACAGGGGATGGTCGCGGCGCTGATGACGTGGGTGGACTGTTCTCCGGAGGAAGTGTCGGTACAGACCTTGCTGGAGCATCGACCGGATGCGTCCGAGACCGCAACTGCAGCCTTCTGGACCGACCAGATCGTCGAAAGAGGCGCAGACGCTGTGAAACGGGTATATCCGGCACTGAAAAAAACCGGGCAAATGCACACGCTTTTCCGGTATCATAACGGCAAAGCCTGGTAGACAGGAGGTACAGTCTGTGGAAAACGCGCAGCAGACCAACGGAACATCCGGTTTTACCGGCGAAGACAGTTTTATTATCGACCATGCGGAACGCTTTCTGCAGGATGGCGCGGCGCTCAAACGCTGGTGGGAGGAGGCGGACGCAAACGACGGGTTTACCGAAACGTTCGATCTGGTGCATACGTTCCGGCGTCCGGAACGCAGCCGAGGTTTTTTTGGCTATGCGCCGCTTCCGAGTGGACGTTCGATGCCGGTCATGGGGGTGGTGGACGAGGTGTTCTACGACCGTCCTAAGACCAGCGCGGACTATCGCGCCGCCGGCGCGCAGTGGATGCGGGACCAGATACGCGAGTTTGTGCTTCGCTATTTTATGCGGATCAGTGATTTTCGACTGCCTGAAGAGACGCCCGATTCGATGGCAAACCATGAGCCGGCTTATCTGCGCCCGATGAGCATGCGCACCAGAGAAGAAATACAACGCAAGGGGATGGGTTTTATACAGGCATTCTACAAGCGCCGCGATACCGGAGAAATCGGAAAGTTTTCCCCGGAAGAAACTGCACGCATCATCGATCTTCGTGAAATAGGAACCGTATACGATTGGCTGATCGTAAAACTGCTGGTGCACGATTTTACGGTTACCATGAAACCTTTCGGCCTGGATGCGGTTCGGATGGTCATGCCGCTCAAGGAGCAAGGGTATCTCATCCTGACGCCCGAATTTATCGTAAACGAAGACGACCCCGAACCCGGTGTGCTCGGACGCTACGGTTTTGGATATGCCTTTATCAAAAATCCGACACGGGGTATGTTTGCTTACGGACCGGGGGAATTCGAGGCGGCGTTTCAGACGATTCGATTTGAGGTTTTGGCTGACGGTGAGACCAACTTGCGTATGGTTTTTGTATCCGACCAACCGGAGCAGATCATGAACCTCAACGTGGTGAACATGGGGCTTTCGATCGCGGATACCCTGTCTTTCGGCATGGCTTCCCGGATGCTGCCGGGGGTAAAGGCGATTTCCGAGAGGGCGGGCAATCTGGACTTTACGCTCCCTTCGATGATGTTACTCAATCAAGTGACGGGCGGGATGGCGGAAAAACAACTGGCCATATCGCCACAACAGATGTTCAAGGGATTTCTGGCAAAACATTCACTCCAGCATTATAACACATTACTCGGTTCGTTGCGTACATGGCGGCAGATTCCGGACTGGCTGGACGCCGCCACCCTGCCGGACTGGGTGATCGAAGGGCAGAGTTCATAGCTCTATATAGACGTTGGCAAAGATACGGAAAGCCATGAGGAGATAACGGTGAGAGAAATCATCAAATCCATGATCAGCTTTTCGCTGGCGGTGCCCCTGCTGGGTGTCAAACAGATAACGAGTCTGTTGAGTCACAAAGACCCCGGTAAGGCGGGCCGGGATGTTGCTTCCACCCTGGACGCGGTCACCCAGACGGCTCAGCAGCGCATGGGTGGACGAATCGAAGGGCTTTATCGGGGTGGCGATATTGTGCAACGCAGCGTCGTGGATTTGATTGCTCGGTCGGTCGGCGTCGGGGGCGCGTCCCAAGCGGCGGATGGCTCACAGGAGCGAACGGTTTCGGATGCGGAGTTTAGCGCCGGACGACTCGACGTTTCGACTTTTGTGACGCTGGGCGGTGCGGTTTCGGCAGGTATGGGAGATTTTGGGCTTAGCGCCGAATTTCAAACAACCAGTTTTCCGGCGCATCTTGCCCAGCAGATGCGTACTGCTTTCAATCAGCCGCTTATCGAACCGCCGGCCATAGGAGACGTTGCCGGATTTCCCCGTCTGCCGGTCCGCATTCCGGCCATCATGCAGACTACCACGCTGATGGATTATCCGCCGACCGGAGCCGTTCACAATCTTTCGATACCGGGTCTTTGCGTGACAGAGGCAAGGACGTTGGCTCCAATAGAACCGCTCGTGCATCGCAACGACGCCAAGCAGACGCTGGCCAATCTCATACTCGGCATGCCGGATATGATGCACAAACCGGACAAGCCGCTGTTGACGCCGCTGGACTACGTGCTTACCTGGAAACCCTCGTTTGCCGTGGTGTCGCTGGGATACGACGAGATCGTCGAAGCGGCGGTGCAGCAAGAGGCGTCATTGTTACCCGTTTTGGAAACCTTTCTTTCCGAATACGACCATATTCTTTCGTCGTTGCGGGGAGGCGGGTGTGAGGTGTTGGTCACGACGCTTCCGTATCCGGGCGATACGGCGCTTTTTTCCCCGATAGACTCGGCGGCGAAAGTGTTGAAGATCCAGCCGGATGCGCTCATGGAGGCATTCAACTTGAGGGCCGGCGATCGGGTCACCGTAACCGGCTTGATGGATATCGGGGGGCAGTTGATCGCCGGCGAGATCGCCGCGCTCGATCAAAAGACGACCGCGTCGCTGGAGTGGATGGAACGCGTGGAGACGCATGTCGAAAGCCTGAATCGAGAATTGATCGATTTGGCAAACCGGCACGGGGCGGTAGTCTATGACATGAACGGTTTTTTCAGCCGTCTCCGACAGACCGGGATTTCCATGGGAACCCGGCGATTTACGGCCGATTTTCTCGGAGGGTTTTACGAACTTAACGGATATTGCCCCGGCCCGACGGGTCAGGCGCTTATCGCCAACGAAATCCTCGGCTTGCTCAACAGAACCTATGGGGCGCGTTTTCCACTGGTAGACACCGGGGTCATTTTGACTTCCGATCCGGTCGCGGACTACCGCATCGCGGAGGGGCCTACGCTTGCCGGGGTAAATCTACCGCGTCGCGTAACCGTCGAGCAACACGAAGCCGCTCCGACACCGGTGGCTCCCGCGTCCGAACAGCAAACCGAAGACACACCCGCGGCAGCACCCGGTCTGCCGTTGGAACCGTTCAAACCGACGCTCCCGCTTCGTCTGCCTTCCACACGTCTTCAGGTGCTCCCGCTCAACCACGAGACCAGCTATTACGGAGACGCCCTCCGAACCGTCCATTGTCGGACGCCGGAAGAGGCCAAATGGGGTAGCGGACGCGAACTGCTGTTTGGCGGACTGGCCATGCTGAACAGCCATCTCAGAGGCAACCTGCTCATCCGTTTTTCCGAGCCGGTCAACCAGATCACGCATTTCGAAGCGTCTTTGCAAGAGGGATTGACCGGCGATGACGGCATGCTGACCGCGCCGCAGTTTTATAGACTCCCCGGTTGCCACAATTCGGTAAAAGACGACCCAAACCTCGTATCTTCCGGAGATCTCAACTTAGACACGGGCGAAGTCACCTCCCTCGCCTTTCACTTCCGGTTTATGAACACGGCGCTTCTGTCACTGGTGCGCGCCAACCCCAAATTCCCGGACGTGCCGATCAGCTTCCCCGGCCTGTACGGTTCGGCCTGGGCGCGGTTCGAGCAGCGCGCCGACGGCAATCTGGACTTTTCCTTTTTCGGGACGACGTTTGTGCCTTTAGGGATGGTGCTGACAGACCCCATCCGTTTTCCACTGCCGTTTTGTAGCCCGACGCTCGAATTTGCCACCATCCCGGCTGCCGGCACGCAGTTGCATCCGCATATCCATTTGAGCACGAAGCCGCCCGAAGAGGCCGAAGGTATTATCCCACCGGACCTTCCGACCAACACAATTCTCGAATTTACCCCCCACAGCCACCATACCAGCTATGGCGATGAGTTTGGCCTGAATGCGGAAGAGTTTGGCGGTGGCGCCACAGGACGATCTCAGCTTACCGGCCGCGTGGAGATTCAGTTTGGCGAACGATTCGGGAATTCCGTCTCCGTGGCGGTAGCCTCGTTTGCCCCCGGCGGGCTGCTGTACGCGCCCAATCCACCGCCATCCACGCTGACGGAGACCTTTCCGGGACGGCTCTACGGCGGTTTTCAGGGACACAACGAGACGCTGAGGTTCCCCAAACTGCAGTATCAGATCAAAAACCCTTACTGCCTGGACGATCCCTTTGAACTGTGTGTGGGCGCGGTAGACCTTAAAACTGGACGGCTGCTCCACGAAATGCTCCATCGCGGACTGGTCGGTCAGAATATCTTTATGGCGCTGCTCGAAGTCGAGCCGAGAACGCCGAGGGCCTCGTTCGAGTGGCGCGGTCCGGCGTTGTTCGAGCGAGATGCGCGCGGGCAACTGATTTTCCGGTTTAGAGGAGCATGTCGCCTGCTTTATCCGGAAGGGTATTTGTTCCCGGCGCCCGATCTGAAAAACGGTTTTGCCATCGGTCCCGATTCCGCTCTGGATCCTTTTTATTGGATACAAGCCATGCATCATACGGACGAAACGGATTTCGTCAAAAAAGGCGGGCGAGAAAATGTGGACGCCTCGAACGGGGAGCGATTCTCGTTTAAATACGAAATACCCGGTCAACTGGGACGACCGGGTATGTTCGAATATGAAAATCATACGCTGGAGGCCAGATATGTCATGCATCGTCTGAACTGGGTCAGTTTTATCAATTCGCGTACCTCAAACGTAAAGCCCGGAAATTACGATACGGTGAGTTTTACCGGCTACGGGACGTGGAGCCTCGATACGGAGCCGATTTCTCGGCTTGCTACCGTTCAGGTCTCGACCTCCAAAGAATCGCCTTATGTGAGCATTTTGATCGACTCCGGGTATGTTTCAAACGTGAATACCAAACCCGCAACACTTGACGATGTTCTTCCGTGATAGGTTGTTCTACATAAAAGAGTTTTTCGTAAAAAGGAGTCTATTCATGCTAAAACGTGTATTGTCCGGTATTGCGGTCTGTATCGTGTGGACTGGCGCAGCATGGGCTGGCAACGGTCATTTGTTACATGGCGTTTTGCCTATCAACAGCGCCATGGGCGGTTCGGGAGTCGGGATTCCTACTGGGGTGATCAGCGCCATGCACTACAACCCCGCCCTGATCACACGGATGGGATATATCCGGTTCGAGACGGGTACGGAATTTTTCAAGGACGATCTGAGCGCCACAAGCGTTACGGCCAGCGGGGTCCGTCGTACGACCAAGTCGATCGGTGAGGTAGGTGTTTTGCCCGCGGTTGCCTTTAGCGTACATCCGAAAGACAAAAAATTTGCTTTTGGCTGGAGCCTTATGGCAGTGGCAGGATTTCGCGCCAACTGGCCGGCTGATCCGCAAAACCTGATGCTCGCGCCACTGCCCGTCGGTTTTGGACGGCTCAATACCGAACTGGCAATGACAAAAGTCACCTTTACCTTTGCATACGACGTATTGCCCAATCTGTCGGTTGGGTTGTCCGCCGTGCTGTTTCAGGGCCGACTGGTTGTGACGCCCAACCCGGTGGTGGAACCCGATATTTCGGAGCAGGGGAACTTTGTCGCCTATCGCCCCACCGTGTCGGTCCCTTCCACCAAATACGGTCCAACCGGGCAACTGGGTGTATACTACGAGCTAAACCCCAAATTCAGCGTCGGCGCTTCCTTTACACCGCGTCAGAGCTTTGACGAGTATTCGTGGGTTTCGACGCACGCCAACCCACTGTTGGCAAATTTTGACACGGACCGGACCGTAACGCTCAAAATCGACGGTCCGCCGGTGATTTCGTTGGGTTTTGGCATACGCCCGACCCCCAAGCTGAAACTGGCGCTCGATGGCCGGTGGGTCGGTTATAAGAATACGCAGGGAATCGGCAAAGCCCCGGATGCCGTCTATAAAGGTACGACGTACGAGGGAACCGGCGGCGGAATTACTCCGCCCAACGAGTCGCAGGTCGGCCCGCGTGGCCCCATACCCCGGTTTGCGCTGGTCAGCATCGGATGGCAGAACATTCTGATCGGCATGTTGGGAGCCGAGTACGACATCTCGCCCCGGTTCAAGGCGCGTGCAGGGATCAACCTCAACCAAAGCCCGATCAAAGAGGCGATCACGCTCAACAGCGGCGGCACGCCATCCGTGTTCAATCAGCATTATGCCGGCGGGTTTAGCGCTTCGGTAACCGAAAATTTCGCCCTCGATTTCGGTTTCTATTACACCCCCAAGGTCAGTAAAACCGGTCCGTTTATTCCCGGCCAGACCGGTCCGCTACCGAGTATAACCCTGACGGACGGCATCGTTTCCGCCTTACTGGGATTCACCGCTTCTTTTTGAGGGTGAGTTTTTCGAGGTCAACGCATGAATGAGCGTATAAAAACATTATCGAATGTCCCCTTGTTCAGCTATCTCAGCCCTGACGAGCTAAAGGAGGTGCAAGGGCTTTTTCAGGAAGAGATCTTCAACAAGGGGGACACGATATGTCGTATCGGTGAGGAAGGCAACACGTTTTACGTCGTCGTCGCCGGCCTGCTTGAAGTCTGGGTAGGGCCCAAAGAGGACATTCTGGTGGCCCGACTCGGCCCCGGCGATTTTTTCGGCGAACTTGCGTTGGTACTCGGCGGTCCGCGTTCCGCTACGGTAATGGTCGAACAACGTACCCGGTTGCTTTCGCTGTCCAAAGAGGTATTCAATCGTTTTTTGCTTAAGAATACCAAGGTACTGGAGTATTTTTCCCGCGTCATGTGCCAGCGTCTTGCCGCGTCGGCAAGCGGTGCAAGTCTCAAACAGTCGTCTACCGAAATCACGGTGATCAGCCGTCCGGGGCTTAAAGGAAAGACACTTGTAGCTAATGCGCTGGCATCGTTGTTAAAAACCATAGGAAAGAAAAGGGTACTGTTGGTCACCGCTGAGGTCGCCGGAAGCGGAACCAGTTTGCCCGAAGACAAACAACTGCTCCGGGAACTGGTGACGGGGAGTCCGGAAAAACTACAGGCGGAAGTAGTCTCTGTGGAGGGACAGCCAGCCAAACTGAAAGTCTGGGTCGATCCCAACGCAAGCCGCGCAACCTATGGTGAGGTTTTCTCCAGCCTTATAGAAAGACTGAATACAGATTTTGAGTATTTTGTCATCGATCTGGGTTCGGAGCCTCAATCACTCATCAATTCGATTCAGGATTTTTCGGACAAGGTCGTTCGAATCGTCGATAGGGCCGCAAGCGGGGAAAACGGTCATGGCGGCGGTGATTCGGATGAAGAGAAGTCGGTCTTTAACGTCGTCAATCTTTTCAACAAGGAGTCCGTCCCGGTTCCGATTAATCACTGTGAGCCGTACGTGCTTCCCAATGTCGGTTCATTGTCTGCCGGAGACGTCGATCAGGTGGTAGGTTCCGCGCTTGGCGTGCCGTTAAAACGACTGGCGCGAAAAATCCTCGGCAGAACTGTCGGGCTGGCCTTTGGCGGCGGTGCGGCCTTCGGATTGGCGCATATCGGAGTAATCAAGGTTCTGGAAGAAAACGATATCCCGATCGATATCGTCTCCGGTTGCAGTATGGGGTCGATCATTGCCTGTGGTTATGCGGCAGGCGTTACAACGGACCAGCTCATCGAGATGGCGCATGATCTGGGAATACGTAGCAAGCTGATCAAAGTGGTAGACCCCACCCTGACCCGTCCAGGTTTTCTGGGAGGCGACCGGATCAAGACGGTGCTTGCCCCGTATCTTGGCGCGCGACAAACGTTTAAAGACCTCGTCCTTCCTTGTAGAATCATCGCTACCGACATCGTAACCGGCGAGCGCGTGGAAATTGGTACGGGACGCTTGGAGGACGCTTTCCGCGCCAGCAGTTCCGTTCCGGTTGTGCTGGCCCCGGTCAAACAGGGCGAGCATGTGCTGGTGGACGGCGGCGTGTGCGACCCGGTTCCGGCGGAAACCCTACGCCACATGGGTGCGGACATCAACATCGCCATCAACGTGGTTCCGCCGCCCAAGCGGGGCGTGGAGATGATCCTGTCCAAGTTATACCGTCAGTTTAATCCACTGACCTATCTCGGCATGAACGAAGACATCCCCAATATGTTCGACATCACGATGGCGGCCATGCAGATACTGCAGTACGAACTTGGAAACTTCAAGGCCATTTCCGCCGATGTACGCATCAACCCCGACGTTTCCGATTTTACTTGGGTGGATTTTGGCCGCTCCGAAGAAATCATCGCAAGAGGCGTGGAAGCCACCGAACGGGTGATGCCGACGATCAAACGGGTAATGGCGGAACACTCCTGACACAAAGTGTACCATGAGCGAAAGCGAAAATAAGGAACTGCCCGATCTTGCGCCGCTTTCGGAACGGATATTCGATCTCGACTCGAAAGACGAGTCCTATGTCATAGAAAAGATAGACGGCGTTCTACCCGACTATATAGCCGGGAACTACTATCTCAACGGTCCGGCGCGTTTTGTCGTGGGTGGTCTTCGATATCGCAACTGGCTCGATGGCGACGGCATGGTCTCCGCCCTCCGATTCGAAGCCGGACAGGTCCATTTTACCAATCGTTTTGTCCGAAGTGTCAAATATCTTGCCGAGGCCGAGGCAGATAGCCCCCTGTTCCGTATGTTTGGTACGGCCTTTGAAGGCGACCGTCTGCGTCGAGGCGTCGGTACGGAGTCTCCGGTCAATGTGAGTGTCTATCCGTACGCCGGAACGTTGCTCGCATTCGGAGAGCAGAGCTATCCTTTCGAACTCGATCCGGTTACGCTGGAAACAAGAGGACCGTACACCTTTCAGGGGCGTCTCAACGACATAAGCCCCTTTTCAGCGCACCCCAAGTTTGCCCCCGACACCGGGGATCTGTACAACTTTGGTATTTCTTTCGCCGGCGTGCAACCCAGCCTGACGCTCTACCGATTCGACCGTTCGGGGAACATGATCTACCGAAAACGTACCCCGGTCGATTACCCTTGCACCACACACGATTTTGGCCTTAGCCCCCGATTTGCCGTTTTTTATCTGTGCCCCTATATCCTTGACATGCAACAGTTGCTTCAGGGACACACGGCTACCATAGATGCCCTCAAATGGGAGCCGGAGCGAGGTAGTCAGCTTCGCTTGTTTCTGCGAGAAAGCGGTGACGAAAAAGTCGTGATTTCGTTTGGAAATCGGTATTGTCTGCATCTGGCGAACTGCTTCGAATCCGACAACCTGCTTACGGTAGACGTGATCGAACACGACGGCACGCTCTACGACCAGTATATGCCCATTCCCGACTTGTTCCGAACGGCCACTCGGGGCGGTCCGGTGCGGTACGTGGTGGATACGGATCGAGGAGAGGTGGTAACGCGACATGAAATCGCGTACTACCACTCGCCCGATTTTCCGGCGCTCGATCCCCGGTTTTTTACGCAAAGCTACGGACACGCATGGATGCTCGGGATTTCACAGACGGGCAAAGAGGGACGCAAATTTTTCGATGAGTTGGCGCACGTAAGGTGGGAAGAAGATGCGGTAACCGACGTATATCGGACGCCGCCGTTTCACTATCTGGGAGGTGAGCCTGTGTTTATCGGAGATCCCGGCGATCCGAAGACCGGGACGATACTGTGTCAGCTTTTCGATGCGGAACACCGCCGGAGCGCTTTTGTCCTGTTTGATGCTTTTGACGTAGCCGCCGGCCCCATTGCCACGCTACATCTTGACAACCCGATCCGCCTAGGTTTTCACTCCTGTTTTCAAAGCGAAGTGTGAAGTTCGAAAAAGGAAAATGCCGCTTCACACTTCACACTTCTTAAATCCCCCATTCCCATCCCGCAATAAACCGGTCGTTTCGGTTGTACTGGCCGAAAAGACCTTTGCCTGTTCCGTAAACAACGTCGAACCCGCCCCATACTTTTAGTCCGGTTCTCACTTCGTAGCTGACTTTTGGACGAACAAAACCGTCGCGGTCGTTGAGGTTTTGGACCCAGAGTGTTTCGGCCTTGAACTTTTCGTTCATAGCGTTGCGTTGGAAAAGCACGGTGATATTGGTGTCTGTCCGGTCTCTGACCATGCCGGCCGGATGGTCAAACGATAGGCTTTGAAAAAGCTGAAGGCTAAGAAACGAATCGGAGATGCCAAACCAGTCGAAACCCAGCACATAGGCCAACTCGTCGGTTTTGACGACCCCATCCGCATCGGCAAGACTGGCTGTCAGAAAACGACGATCTTTCGAGTAGCCTAATTCTCCGCGCACGGTAAGCGATCCAAAGGCGTTGCTAAAAGTGGCGCCGGCCAGATGCGTGCGGGCATAGGTCTGGGTTACCGTGATACCGCTCCCGCCGATAAAACGGCTTACTACGGGAATGTCGGCATAGTGGTACAGATAGTTGAAAGTCAAGTCCCACCCTTTTACAAAGGCGGAAAGCCTTCCCCCCATGTCGGAGTCTTCGAAAAAGCGATTGGGGCGTTGAACGGGAAGAATCGTAACCGGAATACCCGGTGGCGGAATCGGACGGATATAGGGCGACTGGAAATCATAGGCGGCGCCAAAGACCGGCAGTTTGTGATAAGTGCGATCCGGAACCCAGAGCAGTTGCAGATTGGCTTTTCTGACCGGAACCTCCCAGTTGACCATCCAGAGCGGAATACGGGCGTCGTCGAAATCGTCCAGAATAAACTCCTGGAAATCCTGTGGATTGACGAAGTCCAGCACCTTCAGTCCGTCGGCCTGCCCCCATACCACTTGTTGTTTTCCGAGCATAAGGAGGGTCCGCCCGATACTCGTAGTCAGAAAGGCTTCTCGTAGTTCCAAATCCACCTGTTTTCCAGCAAACGCCCGGCGGGACGCGCGCGATATTTCCGGTTGGGTAGGTTTACCGGGTTCCAGATTGTCAAACCCGTCGAAACGAATCCGACCGATGGCTCGAATATCGGTTCTGCCGGCCAGTTTGAGATCCACCTGTGTCCAGAGAATGCCTTCCAGTTTCTGGTCGGCACGTCCTTTGTTCAACCCGATCCCAGCTTCCGACTCTATGAGAAGACCGGGATCGACATGTTTTTGCCACCAGGTTTGCGTCTCTTCCTCGGAGGTGGTTTCTTCCTGAGTAGTTTCCTCCTGCGGCGGTTCATCTCCGGTCGGCTCTGTCGGCTCGGTATCCTGCGCCTGCACGGAAAAGCACAGCATGATGCCAAAACAGAAAGCCGCTATAAAACGAAACGGCCCCCATGTTTTCTTTTCTTCATCCTTCATGATTTATCCTTGATCCTATCTTCTCAATGCCTGCTCGGTAAATTCGTCGTCTTTGACGACAGCTTTGTAGTCGATATTGCTAAAGATAAACACGGTTTTGTGGTTGGTTTTGTGGTTTTCCATCTCCATGCGGTGCATAGTCCAGATACCCTGCACTTCACGGATATCCTTTCCGAGCAGGGTTTTGAGTTTGACGCCTTTGGCATCGTAGAATTCGGACTTGCGTGTTACCCAGTTTTTGGCGTCTACCCAGCGGATCGCCTTGGCGTGTCCTAATTCTTTGGCCACTTTATCGCTGGTGGCGGTGGCCTCCACCACATAACACCGATTCCCGTCTACATTTTCCGTACCGGTCGTTTTCCATGTGTAATCTTCGATGGTGACCTTGGTTTCGTTTTTCATGTCTTCGTAGGTAAAATCGGTGCCAAGAAAGTAGTCCCCGCGTTCGGCGGCGGAGATACGGCGCACCTTGCGCATCGCGGGCAGATACAGCCACTGGTCATCCGCTTTTTTGGGATCGGGATAATCGTACACCAGAAATCCAGTCCCCTTGACGTTTTGTGGGCTTTCATAGATAAGAACGGTACGTTTTTCCATCCCGAAGTATTTGCGAAATCCGTTGGTAACTCGTTCCGAAGATTTTCCTTTGCCGTCGATCAACTGCATCGTCAGTTTGCGGGAGAGCGATTTGCCGTCGTCACGGGCGTTGATATTGCGTGCAATTTCATCACCCGACGGCAGGCTCTGCGCTACCGCTCCCGATGCGCCGAGAAAAAGCAGACCGGCTACAAGCAGGACGGCGGTTTTGGCCGGCGCGGCTTCCGGGGGCGTTCCCATCAGAAAGCGGGGTTTGAGTACTTTCATGAGTGCGGGGAGAAAAGTCATACTGGCGATAAAGCTGACCGTGATGCCGGTGACCGCCAGCACGCCAAACCGGGCGAGCGGAGGCACCTGGCTGGTGATCAGCACGCTGAAACCGAGACACAACCCGGCAAAGCTAAACAACAACGCGCGTCCTGTAGATGGATACATGATCATAAAGGCTTCCTCCAACGTATGGTGTTTTTCTCGTACGAGATGAGTAAGATGAGTTACCGTGTGGATGGCGGAATCTACGCCGACGCCGATGGTGATGGCGGCGGTCATCGAAGTGATGATACTGAGCCAGATGTTGAAAAAACCCATCATGGCGTACACGAGCACAACGGCGGCGGCGATGGGCGCGGCAGCGAACAGACCGGCCATCGGGGACCGGAAGTTGATGGCCATCATCAGATATACGCCGACCATCGACCAGAACGCGCTCTGAAAAGTTCCGCTCGTCAGCCCTGCGAGCCATTCGTAGTCCAAGTTGATTTTGCCGGACAAGGTGGCTTTCAACTCAGGGGTGTTGAACTGTTCGTCGATATATTTTTGGGCCTGCGCGACGATTTTCTTTTCCTCGGAATACCTTCCGCTGTTGGAAGATACGCGAATGTTGGCAAGCTGATGCCCGGTGTCTATGTATTCCTGAAAATCGGTCGGATCGCCGCTGACTTCATAGACGAAAAACAACTGAGCCGCTTCATCGGACGTTGCCGGAATGGCGTACCCTTCGGGCTTGTCCTCGTTCATGGCCCGATTCATCTGTTTGATCAGGTCTACGATCGAGGTCGTAACGGTGATGTTGGGGATGGTTTCGAGATGGTTCTGGAGCGCCTCGATTCGAGCAAGATTTTCGGGTTTGAACAGCCCTTCCGGTTCCGAAGCCTCCACGACGACATCCATGAAATTGGTGCCGTTCAGCGTTTGGTTAATGGCCTGATCCGCCTGATAGATGGGGGTATCGGACTGGAAATTGGCGATCCATTCTTCGTTGACTTCCAGTTTGTAAGCGCCATAGCATCCGATGACGACCAAAACGACCATGCTGGTCACGATAGCGCCTGCCCGCCGATATACGACCATGCCTGCTTTTCCCATGAATTGGCCGAACCGGTCCACGCCTTGCGGGGTGATGGCCCGGCTGGAACGTTTTTTCATGAGTACCAGGATGGCGGGCAACATGATCAGCGCGAGGATAAGTTCTATCGAAACGCCGATCGTGGCAAAAAGCCCGAACCATTTCATCGGCGGCATGAACGAGGTTGCAAAGAGGGCCATGAATCCCGCCACGTCCGTCACCGAGGTAGACATGACCGGATGCCATGTCTCGGCCATCGAGGCCACCACGATTTCACGCTGAGACCATTCGGGATGTCGGGAGGTTTCTTCGTAACACTGGGATAGAATATGAAGCGTATAGGCGACACCGAGCGCGATCAAAATGACCGGCAGGGCGTTGGTGATCGAGTAGAAGGAGATGCCAAACAGCGGCATCGCGCCCACTGCGATAAGCACCGTACCCATTACGACCAGGTTGGGCAGAACGACGCCCCGCACGGTGCGGAACGCAAAAAACAGCACCGCCGAGATGATCAATGCGCAGAGCGGGTTGAGCCGCTGGGCGTCCTGATTGATATAAGCGCCCAGATAGGCGCTGACCGCGCCCGTACCGGCAACGTGCAACTCTTCGCCTTGTACGTTCGCGTTTTGCGTAAGCGTCATCAATTCCTGATAAATTCGTTCCCCATCTTCCACTTTCAAAAATTCGACTACGATATAGGTGCCTGTTCCGTCCTTCGAGATCAGGTTGTCGGCATACAGGGCAAAATCCTGTACCGCTTCGCGTACCTTATCCGCCTTTTCCTGCGTTTCCGGTGGTGTTTCGAAAAACCACTCCACCAGCATGCCGTCGGGCGTTCCGATGATGTCCTTTTCCGTGGCAAGACTGGTCACCCGGTCGGCATTGACCCCCTCTATACCCTTGATTTGCTGGGTCAAGTCGGCGATCAGCTTGAGCGTATGTGGATTGAAGACGCCTTGTGGACCTTTGTTGATCACGGCAATGACGATCGGATCGCTCAGACCGAACATTTCTTTGACTTTGTTGCGATATACGACGGCAGGATGGTCGGCGGGCAGATACGACTCGACGGCCGTATCCATTTTGAGACGAGGGAGAAAGGAGCTGATGGAAACAATGGCCGCGATGCTGAGCAAAATGATCGTTTTGGGGTAATTCGTGATCGCCCAGAAAAAACGCCACGACCGAGTTTGTCTTGATGCATCGTCCATGCAAGGCTCCTTGTAGTAGTATGAAAAACCTGTACGCTGTTATCCGCCGATCTTTCCCTGTTCGGCCATCGTATATTCCGCGCCTGTCATGGCCGATGTGCGTAGCTTGTCGAGCACGCATGAATCGAAGGACCACTCATAGGATGCCGTAGAGGCGCTGTACATGCCATACCGGGCGCGAATCTCTTCCACGTCGAAAGAGAGTTTGTTCAGGTCGATGGTTTCGACAAAGAGCCGGTTGGTCAACGCGCGTGAGTCGCCTACGACGTCGGCGTTGATATGAGCCACGATAAAACGCGCCAACTCGATCAGGCTATCGATCTGCATATCGAGCACTTTTTTGGCTTCCTGCACATCTGTGCCGGTTTTGTAGAACGTACCCTCCGCTCGTCGCAACGGCTCCGCCGAGGCAAAATCGTGAAAAATAGGCTCGGTCGTGACCGGTTGGCCCTTTTTCCACTCGTAATAGGCGCTCAGATAGTTCTGAACGCTCAGATTGATCGGGCCCAGACGCGAAAACCGGCTCAGATAGGCGATGATAAAACGTCGATCCGTGATCAGGTCGTTGATAAACGGAAATACGAAGAAGGTAAAGTATGCGCTCAGCTCCCACGTGTATTTGAGGGCGAAAGACTCTTGGCGGCCCAGTGCATTGTAGCTGACGTTAAACGTGGGAAGCAACGAAGAGTATACGGACTGTACAAGCAGTTCGAATAGATGAATTTTTCCCGCGAGTTCTTTTTTGTTTTCCGTAAGAATCGCATCGCAGATCAACGTGTTATGAAATGCGATAAAATCGCTTCCGGGGCTGTACAGCGGGTCGTTGAAACGACCCGACTCACCCGACATCGCCCACCGAGAAGGGCTCATGGTCTGCTGGCAATCGTGGGAAAAATTTTTAATAGAACTGGCACACAGGATGCGACGTTTTGGCAAATCGCGCGCGAAAAGCGGGAACTCCTCGCATACCCATGCAATAAGCTTTTCGGCGGTATCGACTTTCTCACGCGGAAAAAGCGCGCTGTCGTACACGATGCCCAGACTGGTCCTGCCCTGCAAGGGGATGACCCAAAACCAGAAACCCTCTCCGAGAAATTGGTTGGTTGCCAGCCAGATCGGGGCGTGGCCGAGAATACGGCGGTCTTTTTTAAGCCGTCTTTCCTTGAGCGAAAACTCGGTCAACTCCTCTATGTTTACAAGCCCATCCACCCATACGAAAGAAGAGCCGTGTCGGATAGACACCTCTTTGAGCAAATCCATCTGTTTGGCCAGTACACGAGCGCGTCCCGATGTATCGACCACCCAGTCTGCTTTAACCATTCGCTTCTCGTTTTCGAGCGTAAACGATAGGGTATGAGGGTCATGATTCGACAGATCGACGTGTAGATCGCGGATCGGAGCGCAGTAGGTGATATGCGGCTCATCGACGTTGAGGCGATGCAATTCGCCCTCGATGACGTTCCGGTCGAGTTGATACGTGGCAATGTTGGAGAAATTGCGGATATAACACTGGCTATAGTCCTCGAAACACCGATTGTCCCGCCCCGCGGTTTTCCAGTAAAAGCGAAGATTGTACTTCATAAAGTGATTGCGCATCAGGTGCTCTTCGAGGTCGAGTACTTTCGAAAAATAATACCCGCCTACCTGAACAAGCGATTCGCCTACTTTCTGCTGTGGGGGTGGTATTTGAGCGCGTTTTTCCAGTATGAGGATGGATTTTTCATTGCCACACTGTAGCGTCAGCTGTCGTGCCAGCGAAAGACCGGCAAGCCCGGCCCCAATGATGACCACATCGTAATGTTCGGTTTGAGAAGAGGTAGACTTTTCCATTTTTCCGTCCCGTTCAGATTGATGGGTTAAGAGTCAGAACCTGTATCCTTTAAGAATGTTCCTCCTGTTATACCTTCCGTTCATGCTCATAGACACACGCGGTTGTGCGGTTTTACTGGATAGAGTTGTGCTTAACCCAAAGACAGGGTAGCCGCGTCTGCGCTTTCTACCGGTGCACCGGTGATTTCATGCGCGACGTGCATCGCCGAAACGATGACGGGCGTAATGCCCCCGCCCGGCTTTACCCAGTGCCCTACACAGTACATGTTTTTAACCGGCCCGAAGATATCGGGGCGGTGCGGGCCAAGTTGATCGGGCGACATCTCCCAACCGAGCATCGCACCCTGATAGTTGAGCGTAAACCGATAGCTGGTAAACGCCGAAGCACTGGATTGCTCCACGACATACGTCGAAAAACCGGGAATGATCCGTTCCAGCCTCTCCATGATATACGTCTCGATACCCATCTTGTGCCCGCGCCAGTCGGAAATGGCGTCATAGTCCATCTCGACGACCTTCTGGATGATGACCACATGACCGCCGGGCGGAGCCAGACGCGGTTCGTAGAGTGTAGGGACGAATATCTTGAACACCAAGCCGTTTCTCGCCATGAGATCGGGATCCCAGTCGTCCCAATAGTATCCCTGTGCTTCGGTCAGCACATCCGTTGATATCCCCTGCAGACCAATATGCGTTAGAAAACAGGCATACGTGGGGCGCAACTGGCGGGTGCTGGCGATCCGGTCGGTATCTTGCCATTCAGCAGGGATCATTTCTTCGAGCGTCTGACGCAGATCGGCATTGGAGACTACTGTTTTCGCCTGTACCGTTTTTTCGTATCGGTGGTGAATCGGACCGGTTTCCAATTCCACCCCTGTCGCCGCGCCGTCATTTACCAACACACGCTTTACCGTCGAGTTCATGAGAATATGCCCGCCCTGCGCCTCGAATCGGGCGGCAAGATCGTCTACGAACCCCTGCGACCCGCCCACGGGATAATAATTGCCCAGAAAATAGGACAGCCTCAGCATCGAGTCGAAAACAAAGGACGTTCGGGACGGGGGCGACCCCCAGTGCGGGGAATCCGCCGTGAGCAACAGCTTGAGTTTTCGATTGCGAATATGCCGGTCGAGCACCTCTCCGACGGTCAGGGCGTGATACGTCTGCATCCGGGCAAGATCACGTCGTCGGAAATAGTAAAGCAGACCAAAAAGATACGTCTGCCGAACATCCGCGAAAAAGGCGTCTATCCTCTGCGCTTCTTCCGGAAATTGGGTTTTGATCGCCGCCAGATAAACGTCGAAATCCGCCGAAACCGAAAACTGTGACCCATCGGGGAAATGAAAGTGATCCACCGGATCCATCTTGACCCATTCGGTGGGAACGCCGAGGTCTTTTAGCAGACGTCCGGTGATCGACTCCGGGTTTCCGAGCAAGGGGTAAAAGTGCGTGGCGGCATCGAAAACGTATCCCTTGCGCTTGAAAGTGCTGCAATACCCGCCGACCATGTAGTGTTGCTCGACCAGCAGGGTTTTGAGTCCCGCTCTTGCCAGCAGGTTGGCGCAGACAAGTCCTCCCACCCCTGCACCCGTGATGACGACGTCGTATTCCGGATCGGGGCCGGTTCTGAGACGGAGTCCCTGAAAGGCGCGTTTCATTTTTCGAGGACGAGCGAACAGCAGTGGCCGTCGTAGTTGATCGCGTTGATCAACGCGATAGGGAAGTCGCCGTGCCGGTTTTCGGCGCAACTTGCCGTCAGGGGGAAATTTTCCGGTATATGTGTCAGTCCGTGAATGCCGGGCAGCGTTCCGTTTTGCATGGTCTGCGTCATGGCGACGATTTGAAGCGCACCGGACGCGCCCATCGACTCACCGAGAGCGGTCTTGATCGAGGTGACGGGCAAGTCGCCCGCCTGTGCAAAGAGCCGGGCGATAGCCTCTGCCTCGAAGGCATCCATGTTGACGCTTCCGTTGGCCGAAGCGCTGAGACACCGGATGTCAGACGGCGTCCGTCGTGCGTCGCGCAACGCGCCGGTCATGGCTTGCTCGATGACCGCTGCCGTTTTTGCCGTTCGGCCCCAAGTGGGATCATAGGCCGTTCCATACCCTTTGATTTCCGCGAGGATTTTGGAGCCGCGCGCACGCGCCGCGTCAAGCGTTTCCAGCATGAGAAAGGCGGCGGCCTCGCCGGGGACGAATCCGTTGCGTCGTGCGTCAAAGGGGATGGCGACGGCGTTCTCCGACGGTTTGCCGTCTCCTGCCAGCAGACCGGCACGGCCAAATCCGTATACCGACTCGAAACAGAGCTCTTCGACACCGCCCGCAACCAATCGGTCGGCACGTCCGGCGTGTATCAGGTCCGTCGCATAGGCGATGGCCTGAAGTCCCGAACTGAGTCCGGTGGAGATGGTAGAGTTGATCCCGCGCAGATGATGCCATATCGCGGTCTGCCCCGAAGCAGCGTTGATGACAGTATTGGCAAAGTCGAGCGGTTTGGCGTACGAGGGGCCGAGCGTGATGGCGCGCCGGTCGAATTCGGCGATGGTGCGTACACTGCAAAACATGGTGCCGAGTACCAGACCGACGATCTGTTCCCGGAGCTTATCTTCGGTCCAACCGCTGTCGCTTAACGCCAGGTGGACCGCGGACGCCGCTAAATGAGAGGTGCGGTCCAGCGGACGGAAGTTTTTGTCACCCAGATAGGTCTGTGGAGAAAAACCGGAAATTTCGACACCGGCGTAGCCGTCCGTCGGTAGATCGGGATGAGAAAGCGTGCCTACGCCGTTTTGTCCTGCGCAAAGCCCGGCATAAAGGGTTTCGGGGGTATCTCCAAGCGCGGAGAGCACACCAGCCCCCGTGATCACCACACGATTTGCCATGCGCTATCCTTCAAATTTTCTAAGTATAAGAGAAGCGTTGGTTCCACCAAATGCGTAGGCATTGTTCATGGCCACTCGGACCGTATGCTCCCGCGCCACGTTGGGTACATAGTCCAGATCGCATTCCGGGTCGGGTTCGTCAAGATTTATGGTGGGCGGGATACGGGAAGTGGAGATGGCAAGCGCACACACGACCGATTCGATGGCCGATGCTGCGCCCATGGTATGACCGATCATCGACTTGATCGAACTGATCGGCGTTCGATAGGCCGCATCGGCAAACACTTTTTTGACCGCGACCGTCTCATGCTGATCGTTCGACTTGGTTCCGGTTCCGTGTGCGCTTATGTAGTCTACCTCTTCGGGGGTAAGACCGCTTGAGGTCAGCGCCTGCCGCATCGCCCGTGCGGCACCGTCACCTTGCGGATGGCCGCCGGTCATGTGAAAGGCGTCGCAGGAAAGCCCGTAACCGGCCACCTCCGCGTAGATCGGCGCGTTTCGATTTTGGGCGTTTGCAAGCGATTCGAGTACGAGAATGCCTGCGCCTTCTCCCGGCATCATGCCTTTGCGGTTGAGCGCAAAAGGCTGACATTTTTCGGGTGCGATGGCAAACAGACGGGCAAAGCCCGTATAGGTGATACGCGAAAAAGCATCCGCACCACCCGCCAACATCACGTCGGCACGTCCGGCGCGTATGGCATCAAAAGCATAGGCCATGGCATAGTTGCCCGCTGCGCAGGCCGCCGGGATCATCATGTTGCATCCCGTCAGCCCAAACTCCCCGGCGACGTACCCGGCGATGCGGTGACACGGATACCGTCCGATAAATTCCGGACCGATCCGCTCCGGCTCCTGCGCCACAAGGGCGTCGTTAAACCGTTCCACCTGATTAGGTTCGCCCGAAGTCGTCCCCATGGAAACGCCCGTCATGACCGGATCCAGCCGTTCGGGGTCCATCCCGGCATCCGCCAGTGCCAGATACGAGGCGGCTATCGCCAGTTGCGAACTGCGCCCCAACTCGCCGGGCGACTGATTTCGCACATATTTCTCCGGGGCAAACCTCTTTATTTCTCCACCCCGGTGTACGCTATAGGCGCTCGTATCGAAGGATTGTACCTCCGAAATGCCGCTCCGCCCTGCCAGCAAATTCTCCCAGAACGTCTGCCGTCCTTCGCCGATAGACGTTATCAACCCGACACCGGTAATCACGACCCGATCCATCAAGCCGAGACTCCCTGCGTTTTGAACGACTGAACAAATTCCACCGCGTCCTGGACGGTCCGCAACTCCTGCAGACGGGCGGAAAGTTCTTCGTCGGACAGGTTGAGTTTGAACATGTGGTCTACATCCACCGCAATTTCGAGCAGAGATAGCGAGTCCAAACCAAGGTCTTCCTGAAAGGAAGCCGTATCTCCGATGTCCACCGGGTTTATATTGGTGGCATTGGCAATGATTTCTTTGACGGTGGATCGAATGGCTTCCATCTCCATGCCTCACTCCTTTTTGTACGGTGTCAAATTGAAAAAATTGTATTTTCGATTCGGGTAGAGACTTTTGTGCCGATCACTACGTGCTAATATACAAACAAATCGAGCGTCTCTCAATGATGACGGTCACATTCGAAACAAGAAAATGTGTATTACCCTACGGTTTCCAGTCCTGCGGATCTTTCGGTCGATGTGGGCAACACGGCGGGCATTCGGCGCATGACCAACTCGAACACCGGCGCAACCATCAGGGTGGTGACAAGCGTCATCATGACCATGATGGTGAACATGACAGGCGTTACGAGTCCGTGTTCGAGACCTATGTTGAGCAGGATCAACTCCATGAGACCACGTGCGTTCATGAGTGCGGCGATGGCAAGAGACGCTCGATTGCCTTCTCCGCTGAGTCGCGCCGCCCCCCAACAGGCGACACCTTTTCCAAGACAGGCTGCCAACAGCACGAGCACCGCGATGCCGAGAATCGAGGGTTCGAAAACCAGATCGAACCGGGTATTGAGTCCGGAGTATATAAAAAAGAGCGGTAGGAGGATGGTGGAGGCAAGCGGATGTACTTTTTTGATCAACTCGGAGGTCACGGTTCCACGTGGCATGGCGATACCGAGTATAAACGCCCCGAAAACCGAATAGATGCCTATATAGTCGGTGTACCAGGCGCAAAGCATCAGAAGCCCCATGATAAAGGTAAAAATGCCCGGACTCATCTCACCGGCGCGTTCCACCATCGGCGCCATGTATCGTTTGATCAGCGGGCCGAGGACATAGAGTACAAACACCCCGTACACGATACCGCCTCCGATGGCCAGGACGGCGAGGGAGCCTTCTCCGCCGAAACTGGCTACCACTATCGCCAGCAGACACCACGCGGCGGCGTCGTCTATCGAACTTGCGGCCAGACACAAGGTGCCCATCGACGTTTTGGTAAGCCCACGTTCGTAGAGAATGCGCGCCATCATGGGAAGCGCGGTAACGGCCATGGCCGAACCGATAAAAAGCGCGGCCTCGTATACCGAAATCTCTTCGGAGAAAAGCCTGCTGTCGTCGATCAGAAAAACCGCCAACAACGCGCCCAGGAAAAACGGAGCCACGATGCCGGTGATCGAAACCAGCGCCGCATGTCGTCTACGGCTTCGAATCAGGTCGATGTCGAATTCCGCTCCGATGACAAACATGTACAGCGTCAGCCCCAACTGACTGACTACATAGAGAATCGTTACCGATTCCTTTGGAAAAAGGAGCGTCTGCCATTCGGGAAACAGATAGCCAAAAAGAGACGGCCCCATCAGTACGCCGGCAATCATCTCTCCGATCACCTGTGGCTGGCCGATCTGTTTTACCATATAGCCTACCAGCCGGATAAAGGCGAGGATAAAGGCAAACTGAAGAAAGAAGAGTATGGCCAGTTGCGTGCGGGTCATGGCTTTTTCTCGCAGTGAAACGAATTCGGGCGGCTACGAAGACAGCCGCCAAGTCGAAAACAGACACACTAAGATAGTCAGGGTAAAACAGGTTGGCAATGACGGGGATCACATTTTTTTTTCAAAGACGGTACTAAAAAATCGTTCGAATACGGACAAATCGATGCGGGCAGGATCATGAGAACGCTTCGGCGCTATCTTTGAGGATCGGTTCTGGCGGGCTTGGCCGTTCTGACGGCGCTGACGACGGCCCGGCAACCGGATACGCCGTCGAACAAGACCAACGGGTTTTCCATAGCCCGGATCAAGTGGAACGGTGGCGGTGGGTTTTTCGGACCACAATGGGCGCACGATTATCCTGTGGCCGAGCAAAATCTGATGTTTCAACTGCGGCAGATCACCTCCATTCCGACCGGAGACGAAATGGCGCCTATCGTCGAACTGACCGATCCGGAACTTTTTCAGCACCCGTTCGCCTACATGTGCGAGGTGCAGGACTGTACGCTTTCCGACGAAGAGGCTCGCAGTCTCAGGGAGTATCTGCTCAGGGGCGGATTTTTGCTGGTGGACGATGCATGGACGGCAGAAGGGCTGGAACATTTCAAGCGTGAACTGCGCAAGGCATTTCCGGATCGGTCGATCGAACGGATCGGGACGGACCATCCCGTGTTTCACAGTTTTTTTACCGTTACCGAAATCCCCGCCATACAGCCGGGTTTTCGGCGGCGGATACTCGGTGCTCCGCAGTGCTATGGTCTTTCGGATGCAAGCGGGCGCCTCATGATGCTGATCAACTGGGACAACGACGTAGGCGACGGGTGGGAATGGGCGGCCCTGGATCCGGAGACGGGGGTCAATGCCTACAAACTGGGTATCAACTACGCCGTTTATGCCATGAGCCACTAAGTAGTCCGTCACAAAAGTTTTCTTACATTGTTGTAGTGTCGTTCAAGCTTTTCTCTGGCATTGTGTTGGGCGAAAGTCCAGTTAACGGTACGCTGTTGTTCATTTTGGTTATGAGCCCAGGCCAGCACTTCTGCTCGTAACTGATCCATATCCGGGATACGCCGATCCAGACATTGGCCGACAAGCGCGGCCAACTCGATTTCGGCCATGTTAAGCCAACTGCCCTTTTGGGGGTGTAGTGTAACTCAAAGCGTTGGCTCATTTCAAAGGTCTGTTGAGGGAGCATCACCTCGTAAAATGACCCCGGGGTATGGGTGTTGAGATTATCCTGCACCAGGCGGATGGCCACAGCATGGGGGTAGAGCGCCCAAAGGGGTTGCATAAACTGGGCATAATCGACCGCCGTTCTTTGGCTACGGACTTCCACATAGCGAAAGCCGGTATGTGGCTCAAAGGCTATAAACACACAGCAGGAGCCGTTTTGCCGTATTCATAGTGATATCGTTTGGCTTTGCCCGGACTCATGGGAATGATACCGCCTATATCCTCGATCAGGAAACAGGGGCGCTCATCAAAACAGATCAAAGGATACAAAGGATGATAGGGTCTCTCATATTGATTTAGCACATCCTCCATATGATACAGATAGGTGCCGGTGATCTTGCCGATGCACCATTGTTCGGACAACCAGGGCTTCAACTTGTTTTTTTTAACAGGCGTCGCACACTCTCATAGGAGATCGTATCGACCACCTCAAGCTTTACCAGTTGGTCCGCAATCATGGTAAGCGTCCAACGCGCCGA
>VGJU01000011.1 GCA_016867335.1 Candidatus Zixiibacteriota bacterium
GATATGGTTCAGGATATCTTTCTCCGGGTGCATGAACGCATGGGATCGGTCAGAGACACCGGGCGCATCGAAAGTTGGCTGTTTCAGATCGCGTGCAACGCCATTGTGGACCATTACCGACGCAATCGAGCCGGTGAACCGGTTCCCGACTGGATCTAACAACCTGCCTCCGATGAGAGCGAAAAAGCGCGCCAGGAATTGGCCGCCTGTCTTTTTCCCATGATCGCGCGTCTGCCCGAACTTTACCGAGACACCGTGATGCTTTCCGAGATAAAGGGCTGGCCGCAGCACCGGATCGCCCAACATGGCCACCTCACCGTCTCCGGCGTCAAATCACGCGTTCAACGTGGGCGGGCGATGCTCAAGGATATGCTCACGGCCTGTTGCGACATACAAGTAAGTCGTACCGGGCATGTAGTGGACTACGACTGTACGACGGACATCCGTACCGTCTGTGAGGAGAAATAGGATGATCGAAACGACTGCCATACAGCCGCCTGTGCTGCTGACCGATGATCAAGTAGGTGGGTTTGTCGCCCGTGGTTATCATCTGGTAGAACCGGATTTTCCCAAAGGGTTTAACGAGGCTGTATTCGAAGATATCCGTCGGCTGGAACGCCATCCGGGAAACGGTATTCTCGATGCTGTCCCTCGTCTGTACGAGGTGTACGACCATCCTGCGGTGCGGGGCGCGCTGATCAGCCTGCTGGGCGAAGACTACCGCATGAATCCGCACCGTCATCTCCACGAGAATCCACCCGGCTCGCAAAGTCAAGGCTGGCATCAGGACGGCACCAACGTGCGTCATCATCAGGTGTGGACGGTGCTGGCGATGTATTATCCACATGACGTTCCGGCGGAGAACGGACCTACCGTCGTCATGCCGGGAACGCATTTTCGCAACGCACCTACCGACCGGCTTCAGACCTATGCCAACCTCAAGGGCCAGGTAGCGCTTACCGTCAAGGCCGGAACAGTAGCCATTACGCATTACGACCTCTGGCACGCGATGAGCCTGAACCGCGCCGCTACGCCCCGCTATATGCTCAAGTTTCTCTTCGACCGCCAGTCGCCGCCCGTACGCCCTTCATGGAATCACAGTCCTGATGCCGATAAGGTCGTGCGCAAATGGATCACCGGTATGGTAGGGAGCCAGGGCTACTGCTCGGATTACTACAAAGAGTGGGAATTACGGCTGGAAATGTGGCGATGGATTACCGGACACCCGACGACCATTCCGCCCGGCGCTTTCAAGGATATACTGGGGTGACTACGAATAAATACTTTACATGTTACCCACACAAATTTGAACTGTCTTTGTATTTTTTCTTATCTCCATAAGACCGGAACGATGTATCAAACAAAATAAAAAGGAGTGTTTTCGTTTTAAATTTGCCTCTTCGACCACGCATTTTTTTAAATTTCTTCTTGACATCTTTTAGTTAACACCTACCCTATTGGCTTTATCGTCGTTGTTGATAATACCCCCTTTATTTTTTCTTTTTTCTATTTTTAAGGAGAAGAAAGCAATGGCTATTTCCATTAAAGAAGTGCCTTTGCATACGCGACTGGCTACAAAATCCGTTCGGGGATTAAAACCCGAAACGATTCGGGAAAATGCGAAAATAGTCGTCAAAATTTATGATGAAAAGAGCTATATCGCCGGGCTGAAACGAGGCAATGTCTTTGTCAAAAAATTTGTCGTTCCCGCCAAACAGGAAGGCAAAATTCTGACCCTTTCAGATGTCGAAACGAATATCCGAGTGATGGTAACAAACGGCGATTTCGATCAAGCGTTGATTCACGATTACCGCCGGAAAAAGTCGTTGGCATCCGCCGCACCGAAACGTGGACGAGGGCGTCCGCGCAAAAATCCCGCGTAGTGTTTTCTCCGAAAGCTCCTAGCCCGGCTTGTCATCGACAGCCGGGCTTTTATTTTAGCTATCCCCACAACGATGATCTTCCCGAAAGCCGGACATAGGCGTCGGGTCATTTTGTTTTCGATAGGGTGGGAGGTGAATATGCCAGGTTCTTCGTTTATTCTGCGTATGATCGCCGGCCTGGCGGTCTTTTTTGCAACCGCTCCGGCGGACGCATGGCAGACGGCTCCGCAGGCCGGTCTGCGAGACAACACGCCTACTGTGTTTGCCTTTGTCGATGCCCGAATCGTACAGGGGCCGGGGCGTATCATAGAAAAAGGAACGGTGGTGATTCGCAATGGAATCATAGAGGCCGTGGGGGCGTCCGTCCGTCCCCCTGCCGATGCCGCCCTACTGGATTATACCGGATTGACCGTATACGCGGGTCTTATCGAATCCTACACCCACACAGGCGTGGAGACGCCTCCCGCCGACAGCGTCGGCGCACAATATTGGAACGATGCGGTGCAGCCCCAACGCAGCGCCGCCGCGCTGTATCGCGCCGATACGAAAGCACTGGAAAAACTCAGAGCAAACGGGTTTGCCTTGGCATTTGTCGTTCCCCGCGACGGTATTTTTACGGGCATGGGCACAATTGTGCATCTCGGCGACGGACAACCCAACGACAACATCCTCCGGGCCGATATAGCGACACATATTCGAGTGGAACACCGCCGCGACCAGCGCTACCCGGCTTCGCTCATGGGCGCGTTGGCGCTGATCCGACAGACGTTGCAGGACGCCCGCTGGTACGCACAAGCACACGAAGCCTTTGCCATAAACCCCCGACAGCCGGAACCGGAAGAGAACAAAGCCCTTACCGCCCTGCTTCCGGCAGTGCAATCCCGACAACCCTTGATGATGCGCACCGGAGACGAATTGACCCTGTTACGCGCCGCCGCCATAGCCAAAGAAATGGGAAGCCATGTGTGGTTTCGCGGAAGCGGTCACGAATACCGGATGCTCGACGCGATAAAAGCGATCGGCGCGCCAATCGTTGTGCCCGTAACTTTTCCGTCGGCGGATCGGTTTGACGTAGATACCCCGGCGGACGCCATGCGGGTATCCACGGCAGAATTGCGGCACTGGGAGGCTGCCCCCGAAAATCCGGGACGTCTGCACCGCGCCGGCGTCGTGTTTACCCTGACAGCCGACGGGCTTGAAAAGTCGGAATCGTTTCATGAGGCCGTACGCGAGGCCATCCAACGCGGCCTACCCTACGACGCCGCCTTGGCAGCCCTGACGACGGCCCCCGCCAAATTGTTTGGCATAGAGACACAGACGGGAACCGTGGACATCGGAAAACGTGCCCATCTTACCGTGACCGACGGCCCGTTGTTTGCCGAAAACGTACGGGTACGTGAGGTATGGATCGAAGGCAGACGTTATGAAACCGCCCCTAAAACACCCATCGATGTAAGAGGAACATGGGCGTTCTCGCTTGTATTGCCCGGCATGGCCGCCGCGTCCGATTCGCTAGTGATCAAAGACGACATCTCCAAACGAAATGGAACCGTCCACCATGCGGGCGAGACCGTCAAACTCCAAACCGTCTCGCTTGTCGTCAAACAGATCGCGCTTTCCTTTAACGGAGACAAATGGGGGCATAAAGGCTTGATCCGTCTGACGGGCAGTATAGAGGAAAAACGCATGGCCGGTCAGGGCGAATTGCCCGATGGAGCCATGTTCTCCTGGTCCGCCGCGCTTCTTGCTCCGATTGAGAAAAAACGACCGACAGCGCCCGAACCCGGTGCAAGCACCGCGCTTCCGGCAATATATCCACCCGTCTCGTTTGGCCGTCCCGCCCTGCCGCCGCGCCCGCGACACGTCCTCGTGCGCGGCGCCACGCTGTGGACGCTCGATGCGCGGGGTCGGCTCGAAAACGCCGACATGCTGACGACCGACGGCAAAATCACCGCCATCGGACAGAATCTGCAAGCTCCGGAAGACGCGGTTATCGTCGATGGCCGGGGCAAACACGTCACACCCGGACTTATCGACGCCCACTCGCATACGGCCATCTCGGAGGGCATCAACGAGGGGACTCAGGCGGTGACCGCCGAAGTGGGCATCGGCGATGTGATCGACAGCTATGACATCGACGTATACCGCGAACTCGCCGGCGGGCTGACGGTCGCCAACGTGCTGCACGGGTCGGCCAATCCCATCGGCGGAAAAAATCAGATCATCAAGCTAAGGTGGGGACATACACCGGAGGGCATGAAGTTTGAAGACGCAAAACCCGGCATCAAATTCGCGCTGGGTGAGAATGTAAAACAGAGCAACTGGGCCAACCCGACCTCACGGTATCCGCAGACGCGTATGGGGGTCGAACAGATCATCCGCGATCGGTTTCGTGCGGCGCAGGACTATGACCGGACGTGGAAGACGTACAACACGCTCAAGGACAAACGCGGCGTTGTACCGCCCCGGCGCGATGCCGAACTCGAAACGATGCTCGAAATCCTTCGCGGCGACCGAATCGTACACAGCCATTCGTATCGACAGGACGAAATCCTCATGTTGATTCGCGTGGCGGATGATTTCGGGTTCAAGATCGCCACGTTTCAGCATGTGCTGGAAGGCTACAAGGTGGCGGATGCTATTGCCCGGCACGGCGCGGGCGCATCCACCTTTAGCGACTGGTGGGCGTATAAGATCGAAGCCTACGATGCCATCCCGCACAACGGCGCACTCATGCATCAGGCCGGTGTGAGCGTCACGTTCAACTCGGACAGTGACGAGTTGGCGCGTCGGTTGAACACCGAAGCGGCAAAGGCCGTCAAATACGGCGGGGTGAGCGAAACAGAGGCGCTTAAGTTTGTCACGATCAACGCCGCACAACAGCTAAAGATCGACGGGCGCGTAGGCACGCTCGAAGTCGGAAAAGATGCCGACTTCGCCGTGTGGAACGGCTCTCCGTTATCCACCTATACCGTTTGCGAAGAGACATGGATCGAAGGCAGACGGTTTTTCGACCACGCCGAAGACCTCGAATTGCGTCGGCAGGTTGCGCGCGACCGTGCGCTGCTGATCCAGAAACTGCTGGCAAAAAAACACGGTCTCGATACTCAAAAACCAGGAACGTAAAAGGAATATGACATGAGACGCTATGTGTGGCTCCTAATGGCTGTCGCAACGTTGATCCCTGCGGTCGCCTCCGCATCCAACCAGCGTCCCGGACGTTCGCAGGACCACCCTATCGCCCTGACCGGCGGCACGGTCCATCCGGTCGGCGGCCCCATACTGGAAAACGCGACTCTCTTGTTCGAACAGGGCAAAATCACGGCGATCGGAACGTCGGTAGCGCTTCCTCCCAGAACCGAACGTATCGACGTTACCGGGAAACATGTATACCCGGGCATGATTGCGGCGCATACCAATCTCGGACTGATCGAGATCGGGTCCGTGCGCGCCACGCTCGACCTCAACGAAATCGGCGACATCACTTCGAGTGTGCGCACCTTACCTGCGGTCAATCCCGACAGCGAACTGTTTCCGGTGACACGCGCAAACGGCGTGCTCATGGCGTTGACCGTACCTACCGGTGGTTTGATTGCGGGCATCTCCGGTCTTCTTACTCTCGATGGTTGGACATGGGAGGACATGACGCTCAAAAGCCAGGTCGGGCTTCACGTAGGGTGGCCTTCGGCCGCCGTCAGCCGCGCGCCCGGTGCGCCGTCCGTCGAGGAACAGCAGAAACGGATCGAAGGTCAGATACACACCATCCGCGATGCTTTTCGCGCCGCCCGTGCCTATATGGTGGCCAAAAACGCCGAATCCACCGGCGTTCCGTATCACGACACGGATGTAAACTGGGAGGCCATGATCCCGGTGCTAAAAAAAGAAATGCCGGTGTTTGTCCATGCCGACGCGATACAAGACATCGAGATGGCGCTCGACTGGATAACAGACGAAGGGGTCCGCGCCGTTCTGGTGGGCGGCTACGACGCATGGCGCCTTACCGACCGACTCAAGACGCTCGGCATCCCCGTTATCCTCAACGGTACGCACAGATTGCCGTCGCGTGACTGGGAAGACTACGATACGCCGTTTTCCTGCGCGGCAAAACTCCATCAGGCAGGCATCGCGTTCTGTATCACGACCGGAAGCGACAACTATAACGAACGCAACTTGCCCTATCAGGCCGCTACCGCTGCCGCCTACGGGCTTCCGAGAGACGAAGCGCTCAAGGCCGTCACCCTGTACCCGGCGCAAATTCTGGGCGTTTCCGATCGGGTAGGCTCGCTGGGGGTGGGGAAGGATGCTACTTTGATCGTAACAAACGGGGATCCACTCGAAATCGTCACCCACGTGGAACGCGCCTTTATTTTGGGTCGTGTTGTGGACCTGTCAAGCAAACACACGCAGTTGTACGACAAATACCGCGCAAAATACGAAACCCGGAACCGGTGATACCCATCATGAACCCTGAGTCCAAAACGTCTCCGGATGTGGTCGTCGAAAGACAGGAAACCGGAAAACCCTACGCCGGCAAAGTACTTGCCGCCATACAATCCCATGCGGACGACATTCCGATTTTTTGCGCCGGCGCGATCGCCCGGCTTATTGATCTTGGTTATACCGCGTATCTGATCCAGACGACCAACGACGAAAAATGCGGCCCTACCGCCAGTGTTGGCGAGACCATACTCCAGAACGAGCGCGAGGTGGACGAACTGGCTCGCGTGTTGGGATTCAGACAGGTGTTTTATCTCGGCTATCGCAATCACCTGATGGACGAGGCGTCTGCCGTCGAGATCCGGGCACGTCTTATCTTTTTGTTTCGCGCGCTCAAGGTGGATACGGTGTTTACCTTCAACCCGTGGGGACACGGAGAAGAAAATCCGGATCATTACGTCACGGCGCAGGCGGTCGAGGCGGCTCGGTGGATGGCCGGCATGGGAAAGGATTATCCGGAGCACATAGCCGCGGGGATTATGCCGCATACCGTGCGGGAACAGTATTACTGGGTTGCGCGGCCCGGACAGCCGTACAACCGGGTGGTAGACATATCGGCGTATATCGAGCAAAAGATCGACGCGCTGTGTGTCAATCGTGCGCAAGGGCCGGCAGGTGCGACCGGATCGCGTCTCAGGACGCGGCTGGCCCGTGAAGGGCTTTGGCTTCCGGAACTGGGGGATGATGACGAAACCGCGGATCGCGCCTATGTGCGGTTGTTTTGTCTCAAAGACTTCGAAACGGTGGGACAGCGCTACGGTTTAGCATTCGCCGAGCCGTTTTACTATGTCGGCTCCGGCGCTACTTTTATCGGCGGAGTAGACGCATCGGATGTGCAACGCTATATCGACGAACACGCGGAGCCGATCGAGCCGAAATCCGTCTGATACCGACAACCCGCAGGGGATCCAAACTACCCCACGCCGATTTTTGCCGGACGCGATGTGTCAAACACCTCCAGATCGTCGAAATACGCCGCGCCGAAGTAGGTTTCGGCCTGAGACAGATGGGGGATGCGTCCTACGTCCATCCACCGGACCGCATCGTCCACCCGAAACGCTGAAATGGGCTCTCCGGCTTCGGCAAGTTCCAAATAGACGTCGGTAAGCGAAATGGGGCGGGGGTCCCGCCATTTCGAAAAGATGACCGGCGATACGGCCTGCACAACCATAGAGGGCCAGCTTTCCGGCTCGCTCGACGGTTGACACACCATGCGGCGCACCCCGGTATCGGTGGATTCCCAGCCGCATAGCCTGCGTGTCTCGTCAAACAGAAAAAAACGGGTTCCCACGCGGCGCTTGACGGCAATCGTCACCCGATCACCCGACATCCGGTGTGCGGCCATAAGCGCGGAAAGATCCAAGTCGGTCAGGATGTCTACGGCCTGAACCAGAAAGGGCGCGTCGTCGTTAAAAAAATGAGCGGCATGCCAAAGCCCCCCGCCCGTGTCGAGCAGGGTCGTCTCCCGCGAGAGCGAAATACGGATACCTGTGTGGGCCGGATGCGCGAGAAAGTTTTTTACGAAGGCATCGATCTGTTCGGCAAAGTGGTGGGTGTTGACGACGATGTCGGTAAAGCCGTGCCGTGCCAGACGTTTTAAAATCCAGTACAAAAGCGGTTTTCCTCGCACCTCTACCAGCGCTTTGGGACGCGCATCGGTGAGGGGTTTTAGCCGTGTGCCCAGCCCGGCGGCAAACACCATCGCTTTCACGTCAGCCACATCCACATACCGCCGGTGACGATGGCTACTCCGGCGCAGACAAGCATCATCCCCCGATATACGACCAGGCGTGCGGCGGCAAAACGCTTGGCGATCCATCCGAGCGTGCAGGAAAAAACCAGCATCCCCGCGACCGTCCCGACGCCAAAACTCAGGATGCACAACACGGTAAGCAGCGTGGAAGGAAGCGCAAGCGCGGGTAGTATCCCAAGCAGATGCGCGCTGCCGGCAAGCCCATGCAACGCGCCGACGGCAAGCCCGGCATGACCGTGGGCGTGCGCGCGTCGCGTATGAGGCTTTGGCGCGGCATGCACATGAAAATGTTCGTGCGCATGCCCCTCGTGTTCGTGCGTATGGGTATGGATACGGCGGTCGAACGCTCGACGTATCGCCCAGATACCGATGGCGACAAGCACAACGCCTACCGCTCGCTCGCTATAAGAAGAGATGAGGTCTACCGGTACGATTTCCCGAACCGATAACACGGCTATGCCGATGATCAGCACCCCGCCCGAATGACCAAGCCCCCACCGCAAACCAAGCCGCCAAGCCGGTCTGCGGTCGTCGACGGCCATCGGTGCTATCGCGGCCAAGTGGTCCGGTCCGATCAGCACATGCACCAGCCCCAGCCAGAAACCCGCCAATATGGACAACATATTCGTTTTCTCCGGATACGTGGCAAACGACCCGGTAAGGATACAGGGATCGCGTCCAAAAACAAGAAGATTCTACGAGACGAAGTTTTTCTGTTTGTATCCGACTCGGTTGTATATCTTGGGTTGCGCATTTATAGCCTGTAAGGTAGAGGCCTGTAAAGCAAGTCTTTAAGCTTTTTTCTAAGAAGCTGCGCCCGTATCGCTTTGGCGATGGTTATGATCAAGGAATCTGTGATGCCGTCATCCTAAAAGCCTATTCCACATGAAAACCGTTTTGTTGCTGATCCTGTCCAACATCTTTATGACGCTTGCCTGGTATGGGCATCTGCGATACAGAGGACAGCCGCTTCTGTTGATGATTCTGATAAGCTGGCTGATCGCGTTGCCGGAGTATGCGATTCAGGTGCCGGCCAACCGGGCGGGCTACGGTTATTATACCGTGACGCAACTCAAAATCATACAAGAGTGTATCACGCTCGTGGTGTTTACCGGGATGGCGTATCTGTTGTTTGGCGAGCGTCCTACGTGGAATCTGCTGATATCCTACCTGTTTCTTGTGGGGGCGGTATATTTCGCTTTCCGGGGATAGTTTTGGACAAAACCCTTGACGTCGGTCTTTGTTTTCGATAGCATTGGGTCTCGCTTCAACTCGGTCGACAGCGTGTAGACGGCGTATGGGTTATCGCCGTGCCGACCCGTTTTCGCGACCCACATCCGAACCCCAACCCCCGCTCTCATGTCCGAAGAACCCGAAATCCCCGACGCATCGCGCGAACCCGAACATCTATCCCGCCCCGGCGTACCCGAACTGGACCAAATCCTCGGAAGCCCTTTCCCTATCCTCGACGACGGCTTTATCCGTGTGGTGGACTATATGGGATCCGACAAATCCATCGTGCAGGCGGCGCGTGTATCCTACGGCGAAGGTACAAAGCAAGTCAGTCAGGATCGCGGGTTGATCCGGTATCTGATGCGTCATCACCATACTACGCCGTTCGAAATGTGCGACATCAAGCTGCATGTGCGCGTTCCGATGGACTGCTGGCGGCAGTGGATACGACATCGCACGGCCTGTTTGGCGGAGGGAACGGAAATCTATTTCGACTTGCCCGGTGATATCGAGCGCCGAGGTGATAAGTTGTATAAGCTAAAAATAGAAGAAATATGGAAGCGGTTTGAGCCTGCTTGCAACCGTCAACCGCTCGATAAACAGAAAAATCCGCTGTTCAAACGCGAGCAGATACAGCAGATGAGGCTTCGGCAAGTAAACGAAGATACCGGGCGTATCCAGCATACCCGCATTGTAAATGTCTATCAAAACGGTGTCAAACCGGTGTTTCGTATGACTTTGACAGATGGCAAACAGATAGAAGCCACAGCGGATCATCGTTTTCTGTTTTCAAATGGCTGGCATACGCTTCATGCGGCAACCGGTTTGTATGAAAAAGCCGGGAAGGCCATTTGGAACACGGGCGACCATTTTGTTTATGTCAACGGAGTCGAGGTCGAAGTTCCGGCACTGTACCAGAATCGAGACTGGCTGGATAGTGGGTATAATGGGCAAAAAATGACCATGGCAAAACGGATACGTGTCGAACGATTCGAATTTGCCGGTCATAAAGAGACCTATGATCTCGAAGTAGAGGGGCCGTATCACAATTTTGTCGCCAACGGCATGGTTACGCACAACTCTGTGAACGAGTATAGTACCCGGTATTCGATTGCCATCGACGCGGCACAGACTACAGAGCCGTCACAGTGGCGGCTACAGGCCGGCGGCAACCGACAGGGCAGCGAAGGGACGCTCGAACCGGAGGTCGGTGCGGTGTTTACCCAAAAGGAACAGGACCTCCTGCGCGTGTCGCGTCAGATTTACGAAGAACGTCTTGAAGCGGGCATCGCGCGGGAACAGGCACGCAAAGACCTGCCGCTTTCCACCTATACCGAAGCGTATTGGAAAGTCAACCTTCACAACCTGCTTCATTTTCTTCGTCTGCGCATGGACGACCACGCGCAATGGGAAATCCGCCAGTACGCGCTGACCATCGGTTATGAAATCGTCAGCCGATGGTGTCCCATCGCCTGGCAGGCGTTTCTCGACTACCGGGTGCAGGCGCTCAGTTTGACACGACTCGACTGGGAAATAATCCGCGCCATACAGAGCGGCGACCGGAAGCAGGCGATCTCGCTGGCGATAAAATTTCGTTTTCTTGCCGAAGACGGCAGTCCCCGCCGCAACCGAGAGCGTAGCGAACTCGAAGCCAAACTCGGTCAGTTGAACATCCCCATCCCTTGGTAAAAGGGTATGCCTGCACCGCCTGCGACCGCACCGCCAGCTTTTGTCTATCGCTGGACGTGGACGTTCCACGCCTCCCCGGAACGTGTCTGGCCTCTTGTATCCGACACCCAGCGGTTTAACGAAGCCACGGGACTTCCCGTCACCGAGACCCTCTCCGGACCCGACACCGCAACCGGCGCTTCGCGGGTGCTTCGCATCAAACGTTTCGGACTTTCCATCGTATGGGACGAATACCCGTTCGAGTGGGTACAGCCGCGTTATTTTGGCGTACTTCGCATGTACCGGTCCGGCCCGGTCGCCTGGATGCGTATTCATGTGCAGCTTGCGCCCCGCCCCGACGGCGGAGCCGACCTTGTCTACGAAATCCGTATCCATCCCTCCAACCCGCTGGGGGATCTGGCCATTCCCCTTCAGGTCAACTGGCTCAGCCGCAGGGCGTTTGACCGTGTATTCCGGCAGATCGACGAGACGCTCAGGACACAGGAGGCGCCGCTCGTTCCATTTTCCATTCCGGCAAGTCCGCTACATCCTGCTGCGGAGGCGAGTATCACGGACATCGCCGACCAGCTTGTCTCCGCCGGTCATGCTCCCGACAAAATCGACCGGCTGATCCGTTTTGTCCGCGAAACGCCGGACGCCGACCTTGTCCGCATCCGCCCCTTTGCACTGGCCGACACATGGCAAGAAGACCGGATACAGACGCTCGAACTGTTTTTGCGGGCGGCCCGGTTGGGACTGCTCGACGCAAGCTGGGATTTGCTTTGCCCGGAATGCCGGGGTGCATCCTCCACCGCGCCTACACTCGCCAATGTCCGCCGACATTCGCACTGCTCATCATGCAACGTAGACTTCGAAGTGGATTTTGATCACAACATCGAAGTCACCTTTCACCCCAACCCCGGCATCAAGGCGGTCGAACACGGGATATTCTGTGTCGGAGGTCCGCAGAACACACCGCATATCGTTGCCCAGCAGATCGTCGCCGACCGGGAGCGGCGGATTTGCGAACTGTCGATGCCGTCCGGTTACTACCGCATCCGGGGACCGCGTGCGTCGGAGAACCCGTCCCAAATCGAAGAAGAAGAGGCTGGCGCGGGACAGACCGAACTCCGGGTGAGCGAAGACGGCGCCTACCGCGCCATCGAGGTGGTCATAGACGGCGAGGGCATACACCCTTCCGAAAAACGACTCAAAACGGGTGATCTGGCCATCGTCTTTGACAACCGGACCGGTACGGATCAGGTGATGCTCATCGAACATACCGCATGGTCGGATCAGGCCGCCACCGCTGCGCAGGTGACGACGCTTCAGACTTTCCGCGATCTGTTTTCAAGCGAGGCGCTTCGCCCCATGGAACAGATCGCCGCGACCAATTTGACCATCCTGTTTACCGATCTCAAAGGGTCTACGGGCATCTACACCCGTATCGGCGATGCGCCGGCCTTCCGCCCCGTAATGGACCATTTCGACGTGCTCAAAAACAGTGTGACTCGGCATCGCGGCAGTATCGTCAAGACCATCGGCGATGCCGTCATGGCCGCCTTTTTCGATCCGGTAGACGGTCTGGCCGCGGCGCTCGACATGATCGCGGACATCGGCGTGTCAAACGATCCGCAAAGTCCGCCGCCGCTTACCCTCAAGGTCGGGCTTCATCGCGGTCCGTGTATCGCCATCAACCAAAACGACCGACTCGACTATTTCGGAACGACTGTCAATATCGCGTCGCGGATCGAGGGCCAAAGCACCGGAGGCGAGGTGGTCGTCACCGACGCGATATTGAACGACCCCGGCGTTCGAAGGTGGCTGGAAACTACGGGGCACAGCGTGACACCCTTTACCGCCGAACTAAAAGGGTATCAGGAAGCGTTTCCGCTGTATAGGGTAAGGGGGAAGTAGGAAGGAAAAAACAGACTGTGGCCCCGCGAATCGACTTACTCGTTACCAGACAGAGGAAGGATAGTAATTCCGAATCGTAACATCCGACGTAACGAGCGGCCACCCATGCATCATAGCTGTCGCCACCACCGTCCGATCTGCAGGATCACGATGCGACCAGTCCATTTCCACATTCGCCACCCAGATTTGCTCATCGACCGGTAATATCTGCAAGCCACGCACCGTCTTCAACCTTTCCACATATTCTCTGAACGATAAAGGAAGGTCGATCGCTCCGCGGCGGTTTTTTATCCCGATCTCCCAGACCGATATGGCGCTTATGGCCACTTCATCCGCCTGATGAATGGCTTCCCTGGCGGTCTGCGTTAACGACGCCGGATCGAGCGTCCAGAAAATAAGCGCGCAGGTGTCGAGAAGTACGGTCATACAGCCGTCCATTCGATCGTTGTGGGTGTTGTAATGGGTTCGTTGTATCTTATCCTACCCTGAAACGCCCCAAACGCCTCATGGACCGTTACGTTTCGCTTAAGCGGGGTAATCCTCAGAACCGGTCGTTGGTTGTCCGTAACGATGGCCTCTTCTCCTGTCTGTTCAATCTGCCGGAAAATCTGCAACATCTGCGCTTTCAATTTGCTTTTGGATATGGTGATCATGCGTACCCCCGGAGTCATTTAATACCCATGGACAATGGACATCGTGCAATCATGAGACATAAAGAGACAACCCATATAACTATAGTCATGGTTATAGTCATATAATACAGGCTTAATCCGTCTATGCAAGATAAATCACCTTAGGATTTCGAACCGCACGACCTCCAACGGGGTTTTTAATTTCTTCTATAACAATTTTACACGCTCACGTGTATACGCTGTCTATATTAATAGAGGTTACGCGGGGCTGGGGTAGACCCTCACCCGGCCCTCCCCGCGAACGGTGGAGAAGGAGCGCGTAATATCCCCGTCACGGGTCACGGGGGGATCGGAGGGGGGCAACTGCTCGCGGGGAACGCAGAGGGGGCCGAAACAGGCGGATTACAACACACACCGCCAATCCCACAGCTTGTCGCTGCAAGAACGGGTAGGACGCACCGAAAGGGGATAGGAATTCAGACTTCAAACCTCAGCCTTCAAGTAACTCTTTCTTTCTCCATCATGGACCCGCGAAACCGCGAAGCGGTCCGGCGGACGCTGGAGGAGTTGGGACCGTCCGAACGCAGAACCGAACCTTACTGCGACTACGTGATGGTGTTCAAGGACAAACCCGAAAAAGTCGTAGTCCGACAGTACACAAAAGGGACGCTGACGATACAGGGCAAGCGGGGAATGTTGCTACCTATCCTCGCGCATGCGCTCGGTCCGTATATTCCGGAGATACGCGGCATAGAAGAGGCTGGGGGTATCAAAACGCCCGTCTCCGAAGCACCGGAGGAAATACCCCTTCCTTATATCGGGACGGACGAATCGGGCAAGGGCGACTATTTTGGCCCGATGGTCGTGGCCGGCGTACTGCTCGACGAGACCGCCAAACACCGGTTGGAGCCGATAGGCATAAAAGACTCCAAACAACTTACGGATCGGCAGTGCCGCGACATCGCCGAACAGATCAGAAAAGCATGCGCCCGGAGGTACTGTGAGGTGGTCATTCCGCCGGAACGGTACAACAGCCTATATGCCGAGTTTGTCCGCGAGGGAAAAAATCTCAACCATCTGCTGGCATGGGGACACGCTCGCGCGATCGAAACCCTGCTCGAAGAGACCGAGTGTCCCCGCGCCGTAGCCGATCAGTTTGGCGCAGAATCCTATATCAAGTCGCGTCTTATGGGACGCGGGAAAACGATCCGATTGACCCAGTTGCACCGGGGAGAACGGTATATGGCCGTGGCCGCCGCCTCGATATTAGCGCGTGACCGTTTTCTCGAATACCTGAGTCGTTTGTCCGAAACCTTTTCAGAACCCCTCCCCAAAGGCGCTGCCGGAACCGTCATCGAAACGGGAAACCGTCTTGTGCAAAAACATGGGGAGCAAGTCCTTACCCGTGTCGCCAAGCTCCATCACAAAACCACGGAAAAAATACGAGGATAGCCTATCGGTTTCGGTATTGACAATGGGTATTACAAAGTTTTTATCTTTTTCACACTTCACACTTCACACTTTCCCGAAAGGGTTTTATGTATCGGGTGATCGTGTTGGACAAGCTGGCCCGTGAGGGGCTGGAACTTTTGGACCGGGCAAAGGATATCGAGTACGAGGTCCGTACGGGACTGGAGGGCGAAGCGTTGCGGCTTGCGCTTCTTGACTTTGACGGTGCGATATGCCGTAGCGGGGTCAAGATCACCGCCCAAGCGCTCGACGAAAATCGCCGACTAAGGGCCATCGTACGCGCCGGGGTGGGGACGGACAACATAGATCGCCAAGCCGCCACGCGGCAGGGGATCGTGGTCATGAACACCCCGGCGGGCAATACGCTCAGCACGGCAGAGCACACGTTTACGCTTATGCTGGCGCTGTCGCGCAAGGTTCCACAGGCGCACCGAAGTCTGGCGGAAGGGCGGTGGGACCGCCACGCCTTTACGGGTGTACAACTGGCAGGCAAAACGCTTGGCATAGTGGGGTTGGGCCGCATCGGGCTTGAAGTCGCCAAGCGGGCGGCGGCCTTCGAGATGCGGGTGATCGGCTACGATCCCTTTATTTCGGTGGAACAGGCGGAAAAACTCGGCATCGAATATGCGGATACCGTAAAAACCATGCTGCCCCGTGTCGATTATCTGACGGTCCATACACCGCTTACCACGGAGACCCGGCATTTGATCGGACGCGAGGAGATCGCCCTGCTCAAACCCGGCGTGCGGCTGATCAACTGCGCGCGTGGCGGTATCTACGACGAACAGGCGCTGATCGAGGGACTTAGGGACGGACGGATCGCCGGTGTGGCGCTTGACGTATTCGAAAACGAGCCTTGCGTAGACAGTCCGCTTTTTCAGATGCCGGGAGCGGTGTGCACTCCGCATCTGGGCGCAAGCACCGAGGAGGCCCAGACACATGTATCCATCGAGGCGGTGGAACTGCTGATCGGGTTTCTGACCACCGGGGCGGTGCGTCATGCCGTCAACGTCGCCTCGATCGACCCGCAGACCTTGCGTAGTCTGCGTGGGTATTTAGACGTTGCCTACCGGCTTGGCGTTCTGTTGACGCAGTGGTCCTCCGGTGGCGCGTCGGCGTGTCGGCTTACGTATCGGGGACAGGTCGCGGATGAGGACACCCGACTGCTTACGGCGGCGTTTTGCGCGGGACTGCTCGACCGGGCGCTGGCGGAGGAAGTCAACATCGTCAACGCCGGGGTGTTGCTTCGTGAACGCGGCATCGACATCTCCGAAGAAAGCCGCAGCGACTCCGGAGCGTTTAGTTCGTCGATCACCGCCGAGTTGGACGGCAAAGGTGGTGTGTTTCGTGCCGCAGGCACGCTGTTCGGAACCCACATGCCAAGGCTTATCCGTCTGGGTGACTACCGTCTGGAAGCGTATTTGGACGGCACCTTGTTGATTTTTACCCACAACGACGTCCCCGGCATCATCGGCGCGGTGGGGACGACTTTTGGCCGACATCAGGTCAACATTGCGCAGATGGCTGTAGGAAGGCTGAGCGACACCCCGGGCGGCCCCGCCATCGGCGTACTCAATTTGGACGACGCCCCGTCACCGGAAGCCATTGCCGAGGTGCTCGCCCATCCGGCAATTCGAAGTGTAAAACTGATCCGGCTGCCCACGGCGGGACAACTACCGTCGTGGCTGCCGCCGTAAAGGAGGGCGGATTATGACAAAACTGAGTGTAAACGTCAACAAGGTGGCGCTGTTGCGTAACACGCGCGCGCTCGGCATCCCCAGCGTCACACGGGCGGCGGAGCTTGCCATCGCGGGCGGCGCGTACGGCATCACCGTGCATCCGCGTCCCGATGCGCGCCACATCACGGAGCAGGATGTGGACGATCTCTCCGCGTTGCTCGAAGCCCATCCGAACATCGAGTTCAACATAGAGGGCAATCCGTTTCACAACCTCATGCCCATCGTCCGGCGGGTCAGACCGGATCAGTGTACGCTCGTGCCGGACGATCCGGGACAGTTTACCTCAGATCACGGGTGGGATGTCGCGGCCAGCGCGGATCGGCTTGGACCGGTGATCCGCGAACTAAAGGATTTGGGGTGTCGCGTGAGTTTGTTCATGGATCCGGTTTCCGACCAGATCGCCCGGATACCGGCGTTGGGCGCGGACCGGATCGAGTTGTATACCGAACCGTACGCGGCGGCGTATGCGCAGGGAGCGGCGGCGCTGGCACAGGTCGTGCCCCTGTTTGCTGCGGCGGCGCGGCAGGCGACGGTGCTGGGTCTTGGCGTCAACGCGGGCCACGACCTCAATCTTCAGAATCTGACCTATTTCTGCCGGAACGTGCCGAGCGTCCTCGAAGTGTCGATCGGACACGCCTTGATCGCCGATGCCCTGGAGATGGGGCTGACGGCCACGGTGCGGGCATACATCCGGGCGTTGGAGACGGTATAACTCATCAGAGGGCCATCATGTACAGAATCGGTCTTATCGGAACCGGAGGGATTGCGCGGGCGCACGGACACGCGGCGCGCAAGACGGAAGGAGTCGAGGTGGTGGCGATATGCGACGTATCGCAGGAAGCGTTAAACCGTTTTGGAGACGAGTTCGGGGTGAGCGCCCGGTATGGCGATCTGGAGACTATGCTCGACCGGGAGCGGCTTGACATCGCCATTATATGCACATGGGGCAGTCTTCATGCCGATATCTCCAACCGGATCGCACGGTCGCGACAGGTAAAGGCCATTTTGTGCGAAAAACCGATATGCAACGTTGCCGCCGAATGCGAGGGGATGATAGCGACGGCACGCGAAAACGGCATCCTGCTTGCCGAGGCGTTCAAATTCAGGCATCATCCCCAGCATCTCAAGGCCAAAGAGATCGTAGAGGCGGGTGAGATCGGCGCGATCAAGATGATTCGGAGCACGTTTACCAACGCTGGCAATCCCGCGTTTATGACACCGGCGCACAACTGGCGGTTTAACCGGCAGCAGGGGGGTGGCGCGGTGTACGACCTTGGATGTTACAACATCCACCATGCGCGGTTTATGATGGGCGCGGAGCCGGTGCGTGTATACGCTACCGGGCATGTCGGGGATCGGTCGCAGGTATACGAATCGGTGGCGGTCCAGCTTGACTTTCCCGGTGATGCGGGGGCGCAGTTTATCTTGACGTTTCGGTATTATGGCACGCAGACCGCCGAGATCTACGGAACCAAAGGGTATATCCATATCGAGAAGGCGTGGAACAACGAAAATAGCCCGGTCAGTATGGAGGTCCGTTTTACCAACGGCGACAAGCGGACGTATGACTTCGCGGCGGTGGATCAGTTTGCGCTTCAGTTGGGGCATCTGCGTGACTGTCTGGATACCGGGGCGCCGCACCGCATTTCGCCGGAGAACAGTCTATGTAACATGCGGGTGATCGACGCCGTCTATGCGTCGATGACGCGTGGGGTGGCGGTGGAGGTGTAGGGGGAGGGTTATTTAAGAGATGGTCTAAGATTATTGTAGCCAGCCCACGAAGGGCGTCGAGGGTGTAGAATCGCTTTGGAAGGGCGTTACTGGCTTGGATGGCGTTTTGATGGAAGCAGAGGGTGGAAATTTTTTGCGTAGGAACTGCCGACCGATACCACCTCGTTGCCGATACCCGTGTACAGCGCGCCGAGCAGCCGCCCCTTGCCGATAGAGGATCACGGAGCGGTTGTCGATCTCGCGGGACAGGCGCAGGAAGGTGTACAGGTTTAGCGCGTCAGTGCGGGAAAGACCAACCTCAGAAAAAGAAGATTCGGCAACCAGGCTGTTTTCAGGGGGCATGGGATAGCCTAACGGACAGTGGGAACCGCGATCATCTCCCGGCGAGCGGTCACATAGACTGACCGTACACCATCTACGGCGGTTGTAGCAATACTTGATTGGGTTTGAATGTCCTCACTCATGATCCTTAGCCTCAATATTACGGAATATTTCCCTTTTTCCCCTAAATATAATAATTAAAATAAATCCTTGTGTATATTGAATAAACCGCATAATAAGATAGGTGGTGAGCACTCCTGTACTTCCGACTCCAACAAGGCCGAATAAATATACGGCGGTATATTCTACGGTTCCGAGCCCGCCAACAGATATAGGAATATAACCTATCAAAGATGCCAAAATTGGGATTAAGCCGATTTCGGGCCAAGGTACTCGGAAACCGGACGCGTAGAAGGTCAATGCAAAAAAAAGGCTCATCGTCAACCATTTTAAACAGGACAAAATAAAGTTGGCAAATAGAATCGGCCAATGGTTCGCCAAAATAGCTAATTGCACCCTGACATTCACGAGGTATGATTTCAGGTACGCCAAATAGGTAAAGTCGGACATGTAAGCGAAAATTGCATATAGGAATAGTAATCCAAATAAAAGCACTCCAATGGGCAAAATAAAAAAGTACACTTTGTGAATTTGAGGTAGGAAAAGGATGCACGAGTACCAGGCGAGTATGCAGCTCAGACAAAGAGTTATTAATTTATCCACTAAATATGCAGTACTTCCCATACTGATTGGCGTGTTGTCCCGTTTGAGAAAGAGTACAAGCGATGAATCACCTACCTGCCCGGGCATAAAGAAACTTACAACCAAAGACGCAACATAGTTACGTAAAAAAACAGCGAAAGGTATTGAATGAAGTGCTGTAAGTACTATCCAAATATTAAATGCGCCTATAATAAAATATATCAGATTAACACAGATCGCTATACATAACCATGGAAGAGATACATTCATTAATACACCAATAAGCGCGGAGATTCCGGCAGAGTATATCAGGGTAGCAAATAGGAGAAGAGCCATTCCGAAACGTAAGTAATGTAGAGATGACTGCCACAGGCTGGACATTTGGACTGAATCCTTGCGTGAGACCAAAAATTATGTTCCCCTCCACGAAATTATTCTACGCGATCATGTGCGTACTCTAATGGTTCGTGCCGGCACACCACCGACGACAGCAAAGGGAGGTACATCCTTTGTGACCACAGCACCAGCAGCAACCACAGCCCCCTGGCCCACCCTGACACCCGGTAAGATGACAACATGGGCAGCTACCCAAACGTCATTCTCAATGATAACCGGTGCAGGATCAGGTCCCGAAAACCTCATTGGGCCGCGGTTAGGAGGAATTATGTGTCCTTCCGATATAATCTGACTTCCGTGACCAATCATGGAACGATTACCTATCGACACCCCCCCGGACGCAATTAAAATGACATTCTTGCCAATTGTGACATCGTCTCCAATCACCAATTGATCAAAAGAGTCTGTGTAAACACCACTCCAGATTTTGGTTTTTGCGCCAATCTTAGCTCCGGCCAATACCATTGACCAACATTTTAGAGATCGGAACAAGTTTGGAGACTGAGGAAGCAGACTAACAACAGACGCTGCCAAAAACGTACGTACATTTTTTAGGATACTGCTTGCTACATGGTAGGCCATATTAGCCTTCTAAAGTATTCGTAGTTTGTCGGACCCTGCTTCAATCCTCGCAAAACCTGAACACCCGCATCTTTTTTCGATTACTCACTACCCTACATAAGTTGAAATCGTATACTCCGAGGGTATTTTACAAGGATTACCTGATGTGTGACTTTTTTTGACAAGATGCTGATCCCTCCGTTCCTTATTGTTGCGAGACAAAAGGGAAGGCAATCAAGGCCGGGGAGGGATCAGCATGTATACGTTAGAGCTACTTTTGATCTGTGTCTACTGTTTAATCAGTGAGGAACTGTATCCCTCGTTTACCCTGCGTTATGGCAGAACGCGCCGGGCGGGTTTTACCCCCAGCCTTACCGATGAGGAATGCCTGACGATTGAGGTGATCGGCCAGTATCTGGGCTATGACAGACAAAAGAGGCTCTTCGAGCAGATGAAAGACCGATTTGGGTATCTGTTTCCGGCGTTAACAGACCGGGTATCGTTTGTGCGCCAGTCAGCCAATCTCTTTAAGGTCAAGGCGTTTATCAAGCAGCAGATGGTCTATCTGCTTCAGGGGCATAACGCCCCTTATCACCTCATAGATACGCTGCCTGTTCCGGTGTTAAAACTGGCAAGAGCCAAAGGCCGTAAGGTCTTTCGCACGGCTCCCGTCTTTGACTTTCCGCCGGTGACAAAGGGCCACTGCGCCGCTAAGGCCGAAGACTATTTCGGTTACAAAGGCGGTCTTCGACTTTCCGATTATGGCCTTATTGTAAAAGCCGACCTGGTACAAGCCTACGGACATGACTCGACCTGTCGAGACAATCTGTTAGAAGGGACTAAGCCGTATAGCACGATTATAGGCGACAAGGCTTTTCTTGCGCTTGATTGGCAGAAGGGCTGCTATGAAAAAGACCGTATCCTGATGCTTACGCCTGTAAAAAGTAACATGAAAGCTACCGAAGCCCGTAAACCGTTTATCTTGCCAAAGATCGGATCAAGACTCAGACGGCTTATTGAAACCGTCGGTTCCCAGTTGACCGAAAGGTTCCATTTGAACACCATGCGTGCCAGAGACCCATGGCATCTGCTCAACTTGTTCTATACCAAAATCTTAGCCCATACCCTCTGTGTCTTTATCACTATCCGACTCAACAGAAAACCGCTGGATTTTGACGGACTCGTCACTTTTTAAAGTCACACATCAGGTAAGGATTGTCTCCAAACAGTCCCAGAAAAAGCCCACATCAGGAGCTAATCTTACCCCACTACCAATGGATATGTGATGACGGCACTATAGCCGTCTAATTCTGTACGAACTATTGTTCTACCAAGGTTAGATTTTAATCAAAATCCCCTGGCCAGTCGGAACAGATAAAATTTTTGTTCCGACAGACTCTGCAAATTCATCTGCCGACTCTTGTTGAAGTTCACGCCCTGGAAATAGGTAATCATCAAGAACGACAATGCCCCCGTCAACCAGTTTCGGCCAAAAATGTTCTAAAGCTGCGCGTTCGGGTTTGGCGCTGTTCATATCGACCGAAAGATAAGCGACTTGTCTGATGTCAACCGTCGCCAGGCTATCCGGAACAATTCCTCGAACAATGATAACATTTGGATACGCCTTAAATGAATCAATGACAAACTGGTAAGTATCTTCGTAGTCATGTTTATAGGCCGCGCCTTCATTAGGGCTGATAAGGTCTTCGACAAGTCCTGAGTAAGTATCGAATAAATAGAATTTTCTATCTGTTAGGGTTTGGAAATTAATATAACTGATTATTGAAGAAGAAAAAGCAGCTTTATAAACTCCGGTCTCTACAAAATCTCCTCTTAATTTTGAGGCATAAAATCCAGCCCACTGAGTAATATGAGCTCTCCATCGGGTCTTCGTTCCTGGAGCCTGTTTCAATAATGCGTCATAGGCCTGATTGAATGAAGGATCATGAAGAAAAGCACAATTTTTTGTTACTCGCATTCCATCTTCCGTATAAGTCGGAGAAAAAACAGTATTTAGAAAATTATAAAAGTCCTCCGCGTATGGAAGCCTTTTAATCAAATGCCGAATGCGTTGAGCATAGGAAAAATTGAGCATGAATCCTCGACTTTCTCAGGGTTCAATTACGCTCAACAAGGAGTACGATGGCTTCCTTTAAGATGTGTTTGAAATACACTACGGACTACAGTCTGCTTGCTGTTGCAGTTTGATGGCCATAAATCGGGTTGTACAGGATTCAGCGACCGTTCAACAACGGTTTTCACTCCAATTGATGATTCCAACAACGATATTTCAATTCATGATTTGCCTGCAAACTTATCCAAGAGGCAGCCAGCATCTCAGCAGGATCACCTGTAGGCCGCTTGCCTTTTATCTGCTCTCCAAACACCCCCAGTTCGTTCGCATGCCCCATGCCGCCCGACGCCCACCGGACCTTACCATCCACCCTCAGCGTCTTGAAATCTACAATGTCAACTTGCTTATCGCCACAGAAAAGTTCCAGTCGCTCGCGCGGCACAGAAGGGCCACCGAAACTTGTATAGAGCAGTTGCCCCATCGTCTGATTCTCGTAGCGAATCTGAACCATGAAGTTGAACAGCCCCGCTTTCGTATCCCCATTCACCGGAAGCGACATCGCCTGGACATCAACAGGCATGGCGTCGGCAAAATAGTTCATCAGATCGAAGAAATGATCCGCCTCGCCAAGAAGCCTTCCCCCACCCTCCACTTCGTCTAAGGTCCAGTGCGAGTCGGGAAGATGCCGGATATTGACCGTATACCGCATAAAAATCGGCTGACGCGCCACATGGCCCTTCGCCTTGCCCGCGATCTCCGAATATCGGCGGTTGTAACCGACCATAAAATGCACCCCGGTCTGCGTCACCGCGTCCCTGACCTGCTCCCATTCCTCCATGGTCATCGCCACGGGTTTTTCCATAAAGATATGCTTGCCGGCTCGCGCCGCCTCGACCGCAATCCGGGCATGTAGGTCGTGTCGCGTGGCGATCAGCACCATGTCGATATCCGGATCTTTGAGCACCTCCCGGTAGTCCGTCGTGATATAGTCGGCGGGGTACAGTTGCGCGGCGGATGCGGCGGTCATCCCGGTCGCCGAACACAGCGCCCGCAACCGAAACGCGGCATTCCGGCTTATATGCGGCACATGAACGTTACGGGTAAAATTGCCCACGCCGATGACTCCCACTTCGATCCGTTGCTTTTCGGATGTTTTGGGACGCGTTTTGCAGGAAATCGTCGGCGCAATCGTCGTGTTTTGGGGATACGAAAGCAACATGGCGACGGACTTCATCTGCCCGGACCGGATGCGATCGATGGCGGTCTGCGCCTCTTCCAGCGGCAAAATCGCGTCGATCAGTGGACCGACCTGAAGCCGCCCGTCTTCCATCAGCCGGAGCACTTCGGATAAGTTGCGCTTTTCATCCCACCGCACATACGCATACGGGTATGTCGTCCGGCCTTTTTCGTACGAATCGTCATAGCTTCCCGGCCCATAAGCGCGGGAAAATACGATATCCAGTTCGTTGAGAAAAAAAGGCATCCGCTCCAAGTCCATTTTTACGACACCGATAAACACGACGCGGCCTTGTTTGCGGGTCATCTTCATGGCGTTGTTGGCAATCGACGGATCCTGCGAAACCGCACAGACGACGGTTCTGTCCGCCCCTTTGCCACCGGTGATGCGCAACACCGCCTGTACCGGGTCTTCCTCGCGTGCGTTTATCGTGTGGCGAATCCCCGCTTCTGCGGCCAACTCGGCACGGGATGCACTGACGTCAATACCCACAACCCGCGCGCCCGCGGCCAGTGCAAGCCGGGCCGCCATCTGACCGACCAGCCCCAGCCCATAGATGACGACCCACTCGCCGATTCGGCACTCGCTTCGGCGTATGCCCTGCAAGGCAATCGCGCCGACCGTCACAAACGAGGCGTCCGCCATGTCCACCCGGTCGGGCACCTTTACCACATGGTTGGCATAGGCCGACACCTGCTCCGCATGACCCTGCGCCGCAAATGCCACGCGGTCCCCCACCGCGACGTCCCGGATACGACTGCCTTTGTCGAGAACGACCCCCGTACCGCTGTAACCGATCAACCGATAGAGATAGAGTTCGTTTTTCATCGTGTCGAACGTCTCGCGGATATTGCCGGAAAAAACCAGATTCTTTACGGCCTGCCGCATCCAGGGGTCTTCAACCGTTTGCTTCACTAATTCCAGCGGGGTCTTATTGATGGTACCCAGCTCCGTCCCGGAACTGATCAGCGAATAATGAGTGGAAATCAGCACCTGATCGTCGTTCATGCCGGGGGTCGGCATGTCTTCAATCAGAATTTTTCCGCCTTTGTCGATCACTCGTCGAACCAGTTGTTTCATTATGGCCTTCTCAAGGTTTGCAGGCGACGGCCAGGACGCCCGCACCCTTTTCGGGGCGACTGTTTTTGCCGAAAGAGGAAAGGAGATTCAGAAAGGGGAAGACCAACGCATAAAAATATCTGTTCTTCATCTCGGCTCGCGTGATCCAGTAGGAGATATTGTTGGTAAGCGTCTCGATCCATCCGTATGTATAGTAAATTTCTCGAATCTCAAAGCCCGCCTGCCGCAACTTCTCCTCAAGCTGTTCCCTGGTATAGCCGGGCCGGAAATGCCCTTCTACATAAAAATTCTCCGCCCAACCAAAGAAATACCATCGGCGGTACAACCCCGGAACATGGATGATCAACTCGCCACCGGGGGTCAGTGCCTGATAAAACCGCCGCAACACATTGTCGTCATCCTCAATATGTTCAAGATTGTCCACCGAGAGAATCAGGTCGAATCGTTCGGACGTGTCCATCGTCGTAAGGTCTACATGCTCGAAACGACAGTTGTCCAATCCTGTGGCCCGAACGATCTGCGTGTTGGTCTCCAACAGGGCATCGTCGATATCGACGCCGGTGACCATACCCTGTGGGAGCCGTTTGGCGAGTTCAAACGTAAAGATGCCCGGCCCGCAGCCTGCGTCAAGCGCATGACGGTATTTGTCGGTAATCAGCGGTAGAACCCGTCGTGCCCGGATGCGAAGTCCGTTGATCGGCACGCCGAAGAGCTTGACATAGAGGCGTTCCGGCGCTGAAAGCCGATCACTCAAAGTCAGTTCAATTCCAAGCGGCATGGCGTCGTCCATTGTTAAGCAACTGAGTTCCCGGTCCGCGCGTTATCTCGGCATGCGGTCAGTCCGTCCCTTTTACCAGCGGGCATCCGGGTTTTTTCTGAAAATCATTGCTAAATTTTTTTCCCTCGTTGACACATCGATATTTTTGAACCGGTTAAGAAAATAATACGGAATCGTCACCGGAGAGGTCATGACATGCCCCCAGTGAACCCCGCCTGTCATCCAGTATCCGCCATATATCCAGTGCCGCGTACCCTGCTCTTTTTTGCCAAAGGCGATAAACCCTTCCTCGGCGAATAATTTCTGGATGGTCTCAGGGTGGTACAGTATGGGAAATGTATAGTCATCCACCGACCATCGAAGACAGGATGCAAAAGTGGGCTGGGTGAACGAACAGTAAATTACTGTATCTTTGTGAATTACTCGTTTTATCGATCCGAGAAATTTCCTAATATCGCTGCAGAAATTAATGCAGTGTCTCAGCAGAACAATATCAAACGTGTCATCCACAATCTTTGAAAGATCATCGGAGTTGAAGTCGAATTTAATCGCCTCAAGGCCAAGTATATTACGCATTCTTTCAGCGCTGACCTGACTGTATTCCGTAACGACCCATTTTCTGGAAACAGGCGATAGCTCCTTGGCAAAATAACCTGGCCCCCCGCTTATTTCTATAACCTTTTTATCCTTGAGCAATACACCCCATCCGTTCAATTCATCCTGAACATATTCCGATTCGCCTTCCCATTTGGTTCCCTTGGAGGAAAGATTGTAACCTCCTCTTATACTTTGATCTTCGTCCAGATAATAATCATAGATATTTCCTTTTTCCCAGTGGCCAAGGACATAATATAACTTTGACCGTATTTCCCTGGGGTTCAAACTATTTTTCGAATCAAACCTTCCAAACAACCACTGGACCCACCGGGGAATAAACTCAAGTGGGAATCTGTCTCTTAAATTTCGAACGATATTCCTGCAGTTATTGCAGGACAGCCAGATATGTTTGTAAGTGATTATTTCGGTGGCTTCGTTTCCCCCGCAAAATCGACAACAGAACGAACTTTCTTTAGGCGTCTGACGCATGTTGCCTGGTCCTCTCTCTGGAAATCCTTGGTCCTTTTGTAATTGATTTAGGATAGGGTTCATTTCAAAGTGCCGGATAGTTTAGCGAATTCATAACCACTAGCTGTCCGATGATTTGGAGGTACATATGACCAAGCAGGAATTGAAGCCTTCCCCGCAGCCATCCGAAGGCAGCTTTACGCCTTCCACCTGCGGGGAGTACGCTTGCCCGTAGTACCGCAAGCTATCTTCGACAGCAAGGAGTAGGCGCTCTTGCGGCCGTTCTGCCGCAAGATATGTTGATGGTTTGGAGTTCGCTCGTTTACCCCGCAGCCATTGCGCAGCAATCGAAGCATCTTCACGCTTCTACCTGCGGGGAGTCGTTGGTCTTGCAACTTGTTGCAAGATATGCACTCGCTGTTCTGTTCATGGACTTAGTCTCCAAACGCTACGACGCGCTCAAGGCGCTGGAACGACACGACAACTTCTACGACTACGAGAAAGAGTTCGAGCAAATCTGGCTGGACACAGGAAAAGAAGTGCTCGAACGAAATCTCGGCGAGACCCCCCAGGAGCGGCGTAAAAAAAAGCATCGAAACCAGATTCGGCCCCATAGCCCTTTCACACCAACATGCGTACTGCAAGAAGGGCAAAGGGGTTAGGCTTTCTCCATACTTGCAGGAACTTGTCGTCTATGCCGGTCATCTGGATGTCTATGCGCGCGCAGAACAGATGCTGGAGAAGTTTCTCAGGGTGCGTCCCGGCGTTTCTACGGTGTACCGGGTGACCAATCGCTAGGCAAAGCCATAGAAGAACCGCGCTACGAAAGCGCCCCGCCCCTTGCGGTCGAAGCCGCAGAAGTGATCTACGCCGAGGTGGACGGCAGCATGATCCTGACCGACGACGGATGGCGCGAAGTCAAGCTGGGAAGGGTCTTTGGCAGTGCCGACATCGCGCAGGGCAAGGCAAAAGAGCGGGGACAGGGGATCGAAAAGTCGTGCTATGCGGCCCATCTGGGCGGGCATCAGGTCTTCTGCCAGCGCATGGCTGCCTTGATCGAGCCTTATCGCCCCCTTGACGACCGGCTGATCTTTCTGTCCGACGGGGCACGCTGGATAGAAAAGTGGATCACCAAGACCTATCCCAACGCCACACAGATTCTCGACTTCTACCATGCCGTATCACACCTTTCGGCCTTCTCAGAAGACGTCTTTGCCGACAAGCTACAAAGACAGCTATGGGTAGAGGAGCAAAAAACCCTCCTGCTGGAAGCAAAACTCGAAACCCTGATCGCCGCCATAAGAAAGGTACGCCGAAACCGGAGCAAAACCCTAAAGCAAAAGGCTAGGACCCTCATCGGCTATTACCTTGAAAACAGAACCCGCATGGCCTATGACCACTACCTTGAAAAAGGCTACTACATCGGCTCAGGAGCCATCGAGTCCGCTCACAGAACCGTCGTGCATCGAAGATAAACTTGCCGGACAGCGGATGGACAGACCTCGGTGCAGAAAACGTCCTCAATCTGCGCGTCTGCGCCATGAGCGACAGATGGCAGCTTGTCGTCGATCTCATCAAACAAAATTACGCCACAGCCGCATAACAACGCTCGGCACTTTGAAATGCACCCCTTTCAAGATCGCCTTGCGATACCTCGGAATCCACACAATATGATACAGGTGGTAGTACGCCCCGTGAGCGCTGAAGCGCAGTTCCATCGATCTTCCTTGGGGGAAAGGTGGCGGTATCTATCATGGACGCTCATAAGATACCCCACGCTATCACCCCGTCAAGGGAACGCCTTCACTTACGGGTTTACGTCCGTGATCCTCGGCTTTTAGGGCTTAATAAGATTCGTTTTACTTGACAGCCTTAATCATAAGATGCCAGCCCATATACTTGCCCAGTAACTTCTTAATCCCCATAGGAACGAAATAATTGATCCGCCCCCAACCTGTCCCGAACAGATAGTCCACGCTGATTTCAGTTCGAGAATAGTCTTTGAAAAGTTGTCTCGCCTCCTGTCTTGAATAAGCTCTTTCTACCGGACATGGGTCTTCCCGACGTCCATCGAATTGAGTAAACGTGACAAGATGCGCCAGATAATTTAAAGCATGACGATGGTATAACATTATAAGAGCTACCCCGCCTTTTTTGAGAACACGATACACCTCGTTGACGGCTTTCTGTGTGTCCGGTGTGTGATGCAGAACTCCAAAACTATATACGATATCAAAAGTTTCGTCATCAAATCCCAGGGCTTCCGCATTGCCCACCATAATGGTTGCGGGTAAACCATAAAAGGCCAGACGGGCGCTTGTCGCCTCCACGCTTTTTTCTGTTAAATCTACCCCTGTCACTTCATACCCAAGTTCACATAGCACTTGCGTGTCAACTCCTAAACCCAGCCCTATTTCCAGCGCCTTACCATTCTTTTTGATGTCTTTCAGTTTACCAAGTTCTCTTGGTATGTGATAATGATAGCGATAGCGGATTCCCTTGCTTTCCTCGAAGTATTCTATCGAGAGATACTGCGATTCAGTGTATTCATCTCCACACAAGTTTCGATTCCAGAAATCATGGACATCCTTGACCGTAGCCATTCTGTGGTTCCCCCAATGGATCTGTAAGAAAAACACTGGTGTCCTATAAAATCAGGCGCTGTTATGGTGTTCATTCAAAGCCCACCCCGCCAGTGCCCGCGTCATCCATGCGTTGCACCAGCGCATGAGGCTGTAGTCCCATGTCATCCAACGCCCCTGCCGATAGCGGAAATCGCGCGTTTTCGGACGATATAGATGCGTTATAGTCCAATCCGCGATGAGCCGCGCTTGATCGTGGTATTCCGGTCGATGCCGACCGGCCTTGGCAAAAGAGATGATCCCCTGCGCCGAGCCGTGTACATCATGTGGGTATTTACGGTCGTTCATCCAGCGCGGTGCACCGTCCGCCTCAAAAAGATGAGCCTGGTAGTAGCGCAAACCATCCCAGTAGACGGAAAGAAACCGGTCATCACCGGTCTCCTCGCAGTACTCCAGAATCCCGTCCACGATCCCGCCGGTATGGTAGTTGTCGTGCCGGATCGGTGATTTGCCTTTGGGATGGGTGTAGTACCAGGCATTGTAGTCCGTGCGTCTGTTGATGGTAAACGCCACCTGTTTCTGAGCGATGTCTTTAAGACGTCGTTCTCCGGTCTCCTTCCATACCTTCGCCAGCAGAGCCGCAGACATCACCTGTACATTGAGGACAATAAAACCGGTTTCCGTAAGCAGATAGGAAATCGCACGTTCCTCCGCTGTCTCGTGCTGGACCGGAAGATCGGTCGTGATAAACTCGGCCACCGAACACGCCGCGTCGAGATACCGGGCATCCTGCGTCACCCGGTAGGCGTGGACAAGCGCCTCACCGACAAAGACCGTCACCACGATATTGGGTGCATAGCGCCACTGCAGAAACGGGGGGAGTTCCTGCCAGATAAAATTGTATCCCCAGCAAAACCGTTTTTGATCCGGACTCGGATGCTCCAACAGCCAGTCCAGCAAAGCACGCGCTTCAGTCAGATACTCCGGCTGGCCGGTCCGCTGGTAAAGAAACAGATACGCCCTTGCAAACAGCGCAATACCTTTGGGGTTGCGCGATTTCTTCACGCCGAGCCACGGACGCACATGAAAGGGACAGCGCATGACGGACTGAATATAGATCAGCCGTAGCCATGGGTTGTCAAAACTGAGGAATTCGAGAACGGGGCTGTTGAGCGCGTCGAATTTTCCGTACCCGGCATAATCCTGTTCGCGGCAGGAGGTTAGGGTATCGCGCAAAACATGGTCACAGTCTGTTTTTCCGGTAACCGGCACATCGCCTCCGGTGAGTTGCAGCGGTGCCTATGTTCCACAGACGCCGCACAGGTACTCCATGAACAGAACAGCGAGTGCATACCTTGCAACAAGCTGCAAGACCAAATACACCTTACAGCAAGCTGCAAGACCAAATACACCCCGCAGGTAGAAGCGTGAGGATGCTTCGATTGCTGCGCAATGGCTGCGCGGGAGGCTTCAATCCTGCCCAACTGTGTGTCATTCCCGCGAAAGCGGAAATGATGCCCTAAGTTCCCATCACCATCCGATGCCACTGCGCCAGCTGGTTGATTTTCCAGCGGGCACTGGAAGAGGTCGGAAGGCCGGCGTCCGGAGTCAGCACGCCGGGCAGGGACGCAGCAAGATACCGGTAGTTTTCCGTTGTCCGCGCCTGCCACTCCGGCGCAGCCATCCACTCGTCCATCGGCGTGCCAAACCCGATCTTGTCGGTGCGCGCCAGTATTTCCGGAACCGTATAGCGGCCCAGTGCCTGTTTCTGCAGATGCTTGGTCGCGCCACCCCGGATTTTGAGATCGTCGGGAAGCCGCAGGACGTATTCGATAAGGCGCGGGTCCAGGTACGGCACGCGGGCCTCTAAGGAAAAGGCCATGGCGTTGCGGTCTTCGAGACGCAGGAGATGTTCCAGCTTGTACTGAAAATGCCGGATCAAGCTGGTGTGTAGATCGGGTGCATCAAAAAACTCGCGGAAAATAAGACTGGAGTCTATATACCGATCAAAAAACTCCGGGGTCGTCAGATCAGCGTGTTTCTGGAGCATGTGTTTTTTTAGGGCGTCCGGGGCCATCTGAAACAGAAAGGTCTGATAGGCGCTTCTGTCCTGCCTGCGGAGCATGATATTAAGCCCTTCGCGGGCAAACGCACCATAGCGCCGAGTGTGAAACAACCCACTCAGATAAAACCCATGAAAATACTGATACCCGGCAAAGTTTTCATCGCCACCCTGACCGTCAAGCAGAACGGTGATCCCGTGTGATTTGGCCAGCCGCATGACTTCGTATTGGGCATAAAATGAGGAGTCTGCCACCGGTTCATCTATCGTATGGACAAAACGCTCAAAGTGGTCGTATGCGCTCTGCGCCGTGGGAAAGGTCCGATGATTTTTAAAAGGATATCGCCGGTTAAGCGCTTCTACATACCGGGTTTCGTCGATGGGATGGCCGGGGAAGGAGGAGGTAAACGTGGCAAACCGATCGGTGGCGTGTCCTCCTGCAAAGATGAGACCGGCTAGAATAGACGAGTCCAGCCCCCCGCTCAGACACGACCCCACAGGCACGTCGCTACGCATCTGAAGCCGTACGGCATCGACCATCAAGGATTCGACGGTCTCCGCCACATGGCCGTTGGCCGTTTGGGGTTCTCCTGCAAGCGTTGCCGGATCCCACCACTGTGTGAGCTTGAGTCCTTCCCGGTCCAGCAGACCGTAGTGCCCCTTGGGGATGCGGCGAATAGACCGGATAAACGTCTCGTCGAATACGTCCGTCCGGTTGAATACGAGAAAATCGAATACGGCCTGCGGGTCGATTTCTTTCGAATACCGGGGGATGGCGCGGAGCGCCTTGATTTCGGAGGCAAAATAAAAAGTACCGTCTACAAAGGTATAGTAAAGTGGTTTGATGCCCACATGATCGCGTGCCAAAAACAGGTGTCGGCGTTCCCGGTCATAAATGGCGATGGAGAACATGCCGTTGAGTTTGGGCAGACACGCCGGGCCAAACTGTTGATACGCCTTGAGCAGCACCTCTATATCGGTGCGTGTCCGGAACGACCAGCCCAGACGGGTCAGTTCTTCGCGCAGTTCGATATAGTTGTAGATTTCGCCGTTGTAGACCATCCGGTAGCGGTCGTCGTCGCTGACAAACGGTTGATGGCCGTCACGCGACAGGTCGATGATGGCAAGACGGCGATGGCCTAATGCGCAGGTGTCGTCAACAAAAAAACCTTCGTCGTCCGGCCCCCGGTGCGCGAGGATGTGTGTCATTTGTTCCGCAACCTGTCGGTCTTCCCCGGTTATTTCTCCGTATCGAAAAACACCTGTAATACCGCACATCAGCGTCGCTCCAGCTTTTCTACAAACTCCATCATCCATGCCGTCACGTCGATTTTATTGTTTAGCAACCGTGCGCGTTTTTCGGCCCATATCTGTTTTACATTCGGCACCGCCAGTATCTCCAACCCCTTTGCGATAGACCGCTGTTGGTCTTCGGTGGATTCGGTAAAATTGAAGACCGAGCCGTACGCTTGCTCCTGCTCATCGGTATACCCGCGACCATCATTATCTAAATAAATGGCGGGGGTGCCGAGTATAGAGCACTCCGAAGCCATGGTGGCGCTTTCTCCATAGAGCAGTCTGGCATAAGCGAGAACATGGTGGATATCTTCCGGCGCGAGGGGGATACGGTGCGGCTCCAGTTCGGGCGGCAGCGAACTTTCGGAAGTGATAAACACTTTGGCGTGACGCGAAAAGGCTTCGACGGCCTGTTTCTTTGTCTGTAGGCTAAGACCGGTATGACCGATGTCGTGTACCGCCTGCCATCCGACAAACCGCATCACGACAAACGGGTCGGTTTGTTTTACGCCAAGACGATTGAGGACGGAGGGATCGGGGGTAAACCGGTTGGGATGCAGATACGCCAACTCATGATAACCGGGATAGCGCACCTGTTTGGCTCCAAGATCGCCCTGATAACACGACGGCGTGCAGACATAGTTGGTAAAGTGGCGGTACAACACCACTTCTGCACGACCTTTTTCGGTATCGTCAAACAGTGCGCATGGCGCGCGCATGGCAAAGGCGACGTGCGCGGCGCGAAACGAGGCCAGCCCCAAAAACAGATCGGGGTCGAAGCCTTTGACGATGCGGTACAGTTTGTAATCGAGCAGGGGAATCTGGACGAGTTTCCTCGTCAGCGAACGCCCGTAACCGCCGAGGTTTATATGCGGGAACCCGTAATTTTCGAGCAGGGTAAGCGTCATATCTTTCTCGATCGCTGTGATGAGAAATTGATGGCCTTTTTCCTGCATCCGCCAGATAAAGTGCTTGAAAAAGTGCACATGGGCAGGATGCCCGATATCAATGACGATTTTCATCCTGAATCCCTGCGCGCTGATAGATATTTTTTCGTTCGTCTTTGGACGGAAAATTGATCAGCACGGCGCGTCTTCGACCCGTAAACACGAACATGCTGCCTGCGGCTACGGCGGAGGCGTGTCCCAGCGATAGCCCTTCGGCGAAATGTTCGACCGTTCCTGCGCCGCCACAGGCGATGACGGGTATCGACACGGCGTCGGCGACTTGCCGGACCAGTTCGATGTCGTATCCGGTCTGCGTCCCGTCCCGGTCGATCGAGTTTACCAGCAATTCGCCGGCACCGAGTCGCTCCATACGGACGGCCAGATCAACGGGAGGCTCGTCCGTGTTCCGTGTTCCGCAGTGGGTAAAGGTCTGATAGCGCCCCAGCCAGTTTTTCTTTACGTCGATCGATACCACCACGCTTTGCGCGCCAAAGGTCTCCGACGCCTGCGTAATCAGTTCGGGGTGTTCGATGGAAGCGGTGTTGAGACAGATTTTTTCCGCGCCTCGGCTCAAAATATCGCGTACGTCCTTTACCGTGGTGATGCCGCCGCCGACCGCAAAGGGCATGAGACACTGGTTCGCGATGGTCTGTATCAGATCCAGCGGCGGGATACGGCGTTCCCCTGTGGCCGTGATGTCCAAAAAGATCAGTTCGTCTACTTCCTTGTCGTTAAAAATCTTTATGGCGTTGATCGGGTCGCCCAAGTACGTATGCTCTCTAAATCGGACGCCTTTTACCAGGCCTTTGCCACGCAGAAGAAGACAGGGTATGATACGGGGCAGGATCATGCGCAGTACAGCGCAAAGTTGCGGATAATCTGTAGACCCGCCTGATGGCTTTTTTCCGG
>VGJU01000012.1 GCA_016867335.1 Candidatus Zixiibacteriota bacterium
CTGTCATATTGCGCTCTTCCGCCATAAGACGAGTCAGATCCGCCGGAAACCCATAGGTGTCATACAGTTTGAAGGTCTCCACTCCCGTAAGATGCCGCCGGCTTTCTCCTGCGGCGATGGAGACGATGCTTTCGAAATGTTCCAACCCCCGGTCCAGTGTTCTGCCGAATGCGACTTCCTCCGACTGGATTACCCGGCTTACGTGGTCGCGGTTCTGCCGGATCTCCGGATAGGCGTCTCCCATCTTATCGACGACGACGGGCACCAGCCGATGCATAAAAGGCTCGGTTTGACCGAGCGTCCGGCTGTAACGAGCGGCGCGCCGCAGGATGCGGCGCAACACATACCCCCGCCCCTCGTTCGAAGGCAACGCACCGTCGGCAATGGCAAAGGTAAGCGCGCGTATGTGATCCGCCACCACGCGAAAGGCGAGCGCCATTTCCTCTTCCGAATAGGAGCGTCCGGAAAGTTCGCCGATACGGTCTATCAGAGGGCGGAAAATATCCGTGTCGTAATTGGACGACACCCCACTCAACGTGCTGACTATCCGCTCGAAACCCATGCCGGTGTCCACGTGTTTGGCGGGCAACACCGAGAGTCTTCCGCTGGCGTCTCGGTTGTATTGGATAAAAACGAGATTCCATATTTCCAGATATCGTCCGCAGTCGCCGTTGACTTCGCATCGGTGCGGGGTGTCCTGCATCCGGCACTGTTCGGGACCAAGGTCGATATGGATTTCGGAGCAGGGACCGCAAGGCCCCGTCTCACCCATTTCCCAGAAATTATCTTTTTCGCCGAACCGCATGATCCGGTCGCGACCTATATCCGTCTGGGTCGCCCAGAGTTCCTCGGCTTCGTCGTCTTCACGGAACACGCTCGCCCACAATCGGTTTTTGGGCAGATTCCACACCTCGGTGAGCAGTTCCCATCCCCAGACGATCGCCTCGCGCTTGTAATAATCTCCAAACGACCAGTTGCCCAGCATTTCGAAGAAGGTCTGATGCGAGGGCGATTTTCCGACATCTTCGAGGTCGTTGTGTTTTCCTCCTGCGCGTATGCACTTCTGGGCGTTGACGGCACGGGTGTAAGACCGCGTTCCGGTTCCGAGAAAGACGTCTTTGAACTGGTTCATCCCTGCGTTGGTAAACAGCAAAGTAGGGTCGTCCCAAGGTATGACGCTCGAACTCGGTACAAACGTATGCCCGTGCCGTTGTACAAAAAAGTCGATAAACGACCGACGAATTTCCTGACTGTTCAAGGATTCTGCTCCTTCATTTCATTCAGTATCCGCTGGACGACCGAATAGATGGTTTCTCCGTCGAACCCGCGCCGTTCGAGCAGACCGGCCATGCGCCGTTCTGCGGTACGGGCATCGAGATCCTCATAGCGCCGATGGCGGCGTGACAGCAGTTCGTATGCCCGTACCGGTTCGTCGTCTTTGTCTTCGCCTTCTTGAAGCGCAGCTTCTATAAGTTCCGCTTCGACGCCCTTTCGGCGCAGTTCGCGGCGGATCAATGTCGCGCCAGCCAGTCTAAGTCGCCGTTGTTCTTCCGCATAGAGACGCGCATAACGGGCGTCGTCGATCCATTCACCCTCGATCAGGCGTTGCACGACGTGGGCGACGATTGTGGCATCCCATCCGTTTCGCATCAGCCGTTGCTCGATTTCCCGGCGGGTGCGTGGTCTGTGGTCAAGCAGGCGCAACGCTTGCTCTCTGGCGCGTGTTACCCGGTCCGACGTTTCGATTTCGCGGAGCCGATCCGTGTTTAACATCTGACCGACGCGAAGACCGACACGTAGAAACGTCTCTTCCGTTATCGTGAGCGCAATTTCTCCATCCACATACACGACCCGCTCGCGTCGGCGTTTTACCCGTTCCGTGCGTATGTCGGTAACGACGGCCATCACGCCAGTTCCACATGATCCAAAATCGTATATACCGGGCCGGACGGTCGAAGTTCGCTTTTGACGATCGCGATCCGAGTTACGGAAAAGGAGGGCGTCTGAAACGCCATGGCGCGCACCTGCTCGGATAGAAGCCCCACGCCTTTGGGAGAACGCACCCGGCCTATCGTCAGGTGAGGAGAGAAAGGCCGCTCCTCCCGCACGAAACGCCGATCAAACAGAGCCGTCTCCACCCGCTGCTGAAGCGCAATCAGCACGTCGCGTCCCTCTTGGATATCGACCCAGAAAACACGCGGACGTTCCAGATTGGGAAACGCTCCAATACGGCAAAGATTTATCGAAAAAGCGGAACAGGCCGATACGGCCTCGCGCACGCCTTCCCGGACCGTTTTCAGTCGATCGGGCGCGGTATCGCCCAAAAATTTGAGCGTAATGTGCATCTGGCGGGTCGAGACCCAGTTTACATCCGCGCGGCTTTGTCTGAGTTCGGTTTCTACCGCATCCACACAGGTCTTGACCGTTTCCGGAATTTCGATGGCGATAAAGGTTCGGATCGGTTCGTTGTTCATGGTCTTAATGTAAGACAACCGGAGGTCAGTTCAAATCCCTTTCTCGATATGAGCCGGATCGACCAGATACAGACGCAGCAGGTTCATAGCGGCCGTGGCGGCGCGCACCTTGTTGATTCTGCGTTCGGTTCCGAGCCGGAGTTCTCTCACGATAACGCCTTCGGGGTGTGCCAGCGCGATATAGACCAGTCCGACAGGTTTTTCGGGTGTTGCTCCCGATGGTCCTGCAATACCCGTAGTGGACAGCCCGAATGTGGTTCCGCTTATCCGGCGGACGCCTTCGGCCATGGCAGCGGCGGTCTGTGCGCTTACCGCGCCGAAAGCGCGTAGCGTTTCGTCGGAAACACCGAGAAGTTGTTTTTTGGTTTCGTTGCTATAGGCGACGACGCCGCGTTCTACATAAGCCGAACTGCCCGGTGTATCGGTAAGCCGGTCGCAGACCAAACCGCCTGTGCAGGACTCCGCCAGCGCAACGGTGACCTCTGCGTCCGTCAGCAGCCGTCCGAGCGTCTGTTCCATCGTCTCGCCGTCTGTGCCGTAGATAAAGGAGCCTGCCCGTGCGCGAAGCGCGGTTTCGAGTACGGCGATGCGTTGCCGGGCCTCCTCTCCGGTCGCCGCGCTGACGGTAAGCCGCAAATTAATCCCCGCTTCCTGCGGCAACGAAGCCACACGGACGTCTTTTGCCGATTCGATAAGGTCTTTGATTGTTTCAAACAGCGACGACTCCCCGATGCCGGCTGTCTTGAGCACACGGTGCAGGATCACACGCCCGCCGGCGTGTCCCTGAAGCCGGGGTGCAACCTGTTCGGCCATCATTTTTTTCATTTCGCGTGGAACGCCGGGCATGACAAAGACATCGGCCTCGCCGTGACGGAGCATAAACCCCGGAGCGGTTCCCACCGGGTTGTCCAAAACAACGGCTCGTTCCGGCATAAACGCCTGTATCCGATTCGACTCCGGCATGGCAAGCCCTCGACGCACAAACATCTCCTCGATTTGGTCGAGTAGATAGGGATGAAAAACAAGTCGGTCACCGGTCGCCTCCGCCAGTACGGTTTTAGTGACGTCGTCGTGCGTCGGTCCTAACCCACCGGTAATCAACACGATATCGGCAAGTGAGACGCAAAGATCCAACGCATGACGTATACGTGCGGCGTCGTCTCCTACGGTCAGCGTCCACACCGGTTCGATACCGAGTTCGGTAAGACACTGTCCCAAATGCGCGGCGTTTGTATCGACGATGGAGCCGATCAGCAGTTCGTCGCCTATCGTCAGAATGGCGGCTTTTTTCATGGTTGATCCTCGTTTACGTTTCAGAGACCGGGCCGATTAACAGCATAAGGGTAAAACGGACGAGAAAGTGCGCGTACAGCGCGGCTACGAGGTCGTCGGCTACGACGCCAATCCCCCCCGGCAGTTTTTGCGCCCAGTTGGCCGGAAAAATTTTTATAATGTCCATGGCTCGAAAAAAAACAAAGCCGAGCAAAAAGGAAAGCCAACTCGACGGCAAAAAAGCCATGGTGACAACCATCCCTATGATCTCATCGATCACGATCTGACGTCCGTCGTGTCCGAAACGTTTTTCTGCTGCGCCGGATACGTAGATCGCCGTCGCCACGCCGAAAATCGCCACAATCGCGTAGACCGGCCAAGACAAAAAGGTAAGCACGTAAGCCAATGCTACCCCGACCAGACTACCAACGGTTCCCGGTGCTTTAGGAGCATATCCGGCGTAACATCCGGTGGCAAGAAAAACAGCGACGGTGTTCATGCTCACTTTAGCAAGCTGGTCAGAATGGAGCGATTTTTGATCAGATAGTCCATTCCGGAACTGACGGTGAGTACCATCGAAACAAATACCATCGCGTTGAGTATGAGAAACGCAGGTCGGTCGATGGATGGGGCCCACTGGCCATAGGTCAGATACGTGGTGCGGATGTTGATGTAGAGCAAGATGAGTACGATGACCACCATTTGAGAGGCTGTTTTCCATTTGGCGACTTGTGTCGGCAGGATGAGCAGTCCGCGATAGGCGGCTACGCTACGCAACCCGGTGACAATAAAGTCGCGTGCGATGATGGTGACCACCATCCAGGTTTGCACGTATCCGAGCGAAGCGAATGAGATGAGGGCGATCGAGGTGAGAATCTTGTCGGCCAGCGGGTCCATGAATTTGCCAAAACTGGTGATGACACCGGTTTTTCGTGCAAGGTATCCGTCGTATAGATCGGTCAGCGAGGCGGCGGAGAAGATAATGGTAGCTAAGTACCGGGTATAGAGATTGTCGATCAGAAAAAAGATCATAAAAAACGGGCTGAGGATAATGCGGGCGATCGTCAGCTTATTGGGCAGGTTCATGGAAAAAGCATCCCTGGGGTTGAGCGGCGGATGGGATATGCCGTTGTCGTCTACAGTTCGGTTCGGCCTTCGAGGGCGCGCGCCAGCGTTACATCGTCCGCGTATTCGAGATCGCCGCCCATAGGAAGTCCACGCGCGAGTCGTGTCACTCTGACGCCGATCGGTTTGATAAGACGCGCGAGGTACATGGCGGTGGCGTCCCCTTCGATATTGGGGTTGGTGGCAATGATAACTTCTCGGACGGTGTCATGAAGTCTAAGCACCAGTTCACGCGCCCGGATATCGTCCGGGCTTACGCGGTCCAGCGGTGAGATGGCTCCGTGCAGCACATGATACAGTCCGCGAAATTCGCCTGTGCGCTCCATGGTTACAATGTCCTTGGGTTCTTCCACCACACAGATTAGCGAAGGGTCTCGTTTTGCATCGTGACAGATATCGCATACCTCCGACTCGGTGATATTCCAGCAGGCGGTGCAGTAGCGCACTTTTTCCTTTACGGCCCGTATGGCATCCGAAAGACCGAGCGCCCGTTCCGTAGGGGCTTTGAGGATATGAAATGCCAGACGCTGCGCCGTTACTTTTCCGATACCCGGCAGACGGCGCAATTCGTCAATAAGAATGGCGATGGCTTGCGAACTGAACTGTTGCGACACGCGCCGCTCCCTTTGACCGCTACAGAGAAAGACCGGGAATCTGAAGACCGCCTGTGATCTGTCCCATTTCGCTGTTCATCATTTCCTGCGCTCGCTGTTGCGCCTGATGGATAGCGGCGAGGATCAGGTCTTCGAGCATTTCCACGTCTTGCGGGTTGACGACATCCGGATGAATCTTGATCTCAAGGATGTCTTGGCGACCGTTGGCGACGACGGTTACCATACCGCCCCCGGCGCTTCCTTCTACACGTTGTTGTTCGAGTTGTTCCTGCAACTCGGACATTTTTTTCTGCATTTTCTGGACCTGTTTGAGCATACCGCTTAGGCCTTTGGCCATTGTCGTTCCTTTCTCTGAAGTTCGGTCTATCCGCCGACGATCTGTCCGTCGAAGGCATCCAAAAGGCGTTTGACGGTCGGATCCCGTTTTGCCATGGTAAAACTGTTGACTGCCTGCAGGGGTTCGGCGGGCAGGAGGGGGGGAGGACTGTCTTCGGGCGGCGTGTCGGTGACGATATAAGAAAGACGAACCGCTCGCCCGATACGTTCGGAAAATATCTCCTGAACAAGCTGGCCGTTTTCCTTTTTTTCCGCTTGTTGTTTGTGAAATTCATGTTGTGTGGCAAACGCAAGCGTGATGGTATCCTCCTGATAACCTGCGATCATGGCGGCGGCAAGAAAATTGCCGAGCGCAATCCGTCGTCCCTTGATCGTTTCGAGAATCGAAGGCCAGTCCTGTATAAGTCGTTGCAGCGTGATCTCGGTTGTCGGCAGTGGTTTTTCGGTGGGTCTCGGTTCGGTTGTTACGGCGCTGACGGACGGGCCGAGAGAAGAGGTTTTCGGCTTGGGTTCGGAGGTTTTTGGCGGCACCACAGGTCGTTCGGGGGCCGTCGGCACGGGCGACGGAATAGATGTGCTGACGATTTTTTCGACCAAGGGCACGGAAACTGTTGCCGGTTCGACCGTAGCGCGCGCAATGGGTTCATTCTCGCCCAATTTCTCCGGTATCTCGATACGTTGTGCCAGCTCCGAAAGTCGGGTCAGTACGTCGGTCAACAATACGGACGACTCCATCCGGATCATGCGAACCACACCCGTTTCCAGTTGGATCCGGGGAAGCGCGCTGGTTCGGATCGCCTCTTCGGTTTGGGTAGCAATTTGGCTGAGACGCAACAGGTCGTCTATCTGAAATTGTGCTGCCTGCCGACGGTAGCGCTCCAGATCGAGGGCGTCTTCTTCGAGGAGGTCTTGCGCGTCAGGCGCGGCTTTGATCATGAGCAGATTACGCAGGTGTTCGAGGATACCGAGCGCCACTTCGTCAAGGTTGTAGCCTTCGTGGATGATTCGGTGGATGAGCCGAATCCCCTGTCCTGTGTCTCGGCACGCAACGGCGTCCATAAGTTCGAAATAGATATCTTGTTCCACCATTCCTAACAGGCTGGCCACTTCGTGGGCGGACAGACGACCTCCTCCGAATGCGGTCACCTGATCGAAAAGGCTTTCGGCGTCTCTCATGCTTCCGTCGGCGCGGCGGGAAATGACAGCAAGTGCTTCCCGATCTATCGAATACCCGCTTTTTTCGCCGATCATGGCAAGATGGTCTACGATGGTTTTCCCGGGGATGCGTCTGAAGTCGAATCGCTGACACCGGGAGAGGATGGTGGGCAACACCTTTTGCGGGTCGGTCGTAGCAAAGATAAAGTACACATGTGCCGGCGGTTCTTCGAGTGTCTTTAGGAGCGCGTTGAAGGCTTCCCGCGTCAGCATGTGAACTTCGTCGATGATATAGATTTTATGTCTGCCCTGACTGGGGGTATACTTGACGCTTTCCAGCAGTTGGGAACGTATCTGTTCGACTTTGTTGTTGGATGCGCCGTCGATTTCAAGCACATCGACACTGCGTCCTGCGGAGATTTCGCGGCAGAACGAACAGGTGTTGCAAGGGGTGATCGTAGGGCCGTTGACGCAGTTGAGGGCTTTGGCGAGGATACGGGCGGTGGTGGTTTTGCCTACGCCGCGCGGACCGGCAAAAAGATAGGCGTGTGCAATCTGACCGGTCTGTATGGCGTTTTTTAAGGTAGTGGTAACGTGTTCCTGACCGATAACCCGGTCAAATTCCTGAGGACGCCATCGGCGTGCAGTAACTTCGTAGGCCATGACACATTGCCCTGGAGGACATACGGAAAGCCATCCTCACAAAAAAGGTCGTGCACCCACCTTCGAATGTCCTCGCGTCTGGAGTATCCAAGCCGACAGCTCCGGCCAGGTGGCCCCACGGCACACGAGAGGGGTCGCTTACCGCTGCTACCTTCCGGTCCTGACGGGGTTCGGCGATCTCACGTTGCGCAGGACCTGACTCTCAACACTGCGGCTGTAAGATACCGACAGCGCAAGATCAACCCTCGGAATGGGAATTCAACCCCGCTGTAGCGGATTGCGGGTTACAGGGCACCGCTAACTCCCCGTCTAGCACGACCAAAGACGCAGGGTCCGTCGGGTCGGACCTTAAAATGGAGCAGAGCGGGATCGAACCGCTGACCTCCAGAGTGCGATTCTGGCGCTCTCCCAACTGAGCTACTGCCCCGATCTCATATAACCATTAACGGAGAGGGTGGGATTCGAACCCACGGTCCACTTTAGGTAGACACACGCTCTCCAGGCGTGCCGATTCAACCGCTCTCGCACCTCTCCGTGTTTCTATGAAACCTTCCAGCGGAGAGGGTGGGATTCGAACCCACGGTGCCCGTAGGCACAACGGTTTTCGAGACCGTCCGATTCAACCGCTCTCGCACCTCTCCGTTTCTTCGGATTTGTGGCGCACCTCCCGGAAAAACACACGCAACATTTCCGCACACTCGGGCTGCAACACGCCTCGTACTACCTTAACCCGGTGGTTAAGACGGGCATCCTGCACGATATTTCGCAGAGAACCGCAGGCGCCCGTTTTGGCGTCGTCCGCTCCGTAGACCAAACAGCCTATGCGGGCAAGTACGATCGCTCCGGCGCACATGGCGCAAGGCTCAAGGGTCGCGTACAACGTCGCACCGGTCAGTCGCTCATAGCCGAGCGTTTGGGTGGCGGCACGTATCGCCAACATCTCCGCGTGCGCCGTAGGATCGCGCTGACGTAATACCCGGTTCTGATCACGCCCTAACATCCGACCGTCACAGACGATCACCGCTCCTACAGGCACTTCGCCCTTTGCAGCAGCGGCTTGCGCCTCTTCAATCGCCAAACGCATCCACCGTTCATGCCCATCGGGGTCGGTTGTCATACACGCCTCAATACGCCCGGAGGGAGTCGAACCCCCAACCTCCTGATCCGTAGTCAGGTGCTCTATCCAATTGAGCTACAGGCGCACGATCCCATGACGCAAAGAACACCCTAACCTACATGTTCGTACCTGGCATGTCAAGCGAATTTTGGGAAGAGTAAACCGGACAGACGGGTTGTCCTTTCGACGTTTCATCTCTTCCATTTTGCCCGCTCCGCGTACACCCGACCCCGCTCTATGTAACCCTGCGCCGTCTGGTGAATCCGCTCGATCTGTGCCTCAGTCACCGTTTTGACGATGCGTCCGGGAACGCCGAGAACAAGCGAATTCGGAGGCACTTCCATCCCTTCGGTCACCAGAGCGCCCGCGCCGATGATCGCGTGTTCGCCGATACGCGCTCCGCTTAATAGGATCGCACCCATGGAAACCATGACGTGATCGGCGATCTGCGCTCCGTGTACGATAGCCTTGTGCCCCACCGTAACGAATTTTCCCAACGTCGTCGGACAACCCGGATCGATGTGCAATATGCTTCCATCCTGCACATTGCTTCCCTCGCCGATCGTAATGGGTTCGTCATCGGCGCGCATGACCACCTGAAACCATACGCTGGCGTCTTTGTGAATCGTGACGGCTCCGATCAAATCGGCGCTAAGCGCAACAAAAGCCGAAGGATCGATTCGGGGCTGCACGTCTATATACTGGTTCGAACCCATGATTTCCTCTCGACAGGCCCGGAGGGCATCATCCTGCCGCCTCGCGCCCCTCGCGTATGCAGGGCATGACGTAAGGGCCTTTGGGAATGACGGCTAGCGTGGCCTGTGGACCGCATCGTTCGAGCGCGCAGGCGATGCCCTCTTCGACCGAGGTCACAGGCGCTACCAGATAGGAACGGATGTCTTCCGGAGACAACCCTTCCGTATACAAGTAAATATGCGCTTTTTTGAGCGCCTTGACCAACTCTTCCACCTCCCATTGGTCGATGGTAAAGACACCCGGTTGCTGTATGGAAGCGATAAAAGTGTCAATGTCGGTCGTTTCTCGCAGAATCCGCTCGAATTCCTTACTGCCTACCCCCTCGGCGCAACCGGAGGCGATCACAATACAACCACCGTCCTTGAGAATGTCCAGCGCCCCCACCATCCCCTTGACCGTCTGGTAATAGGTCGTATCGAGCGGATAGCCTGCCGAAGAGGTGACCACCACGTCTACGGGTTCTTCCACGTACGCCCGGACCATCTCCCGGACCTGCGCCACGCCGGCACGGTGGGCGGCATCGAGTTCGCCCGCAAAGATGCCCGTCACCCTCCGCTGTTCGTCCATCGAGGTGTTGACGATAAAATCGGCCCCTGCCATGCGTGCGATTTCGAGAATGGCCTCATGCACCGGGTTGCCGTCCAGTATCCCCGACGATGCCTTGGGATGCTCCAACAGTCCCGGACCGTGGAGATATCGGATGGTTTCGACACCGACCAGTCCGGGCGCAACAAGTTTTCTGCCTCCCGAATACCCCGCCATAAAATGCGCTTCGATCAGTCCGGTAAGGATTTTGAGGTCGCTTTCCACGTATTGTCGATCCACATATACCGGGATTCCGCCCGACGTCATGCCCAAGTAGGCTTGTTCATCGGTGTTTCGAGCGACATGGTTGATCACGCGGTAACGGTCCACTACGGCGGACGTGAGCGTCTCGCGCAACTGTGTTTCGTTCATCGGTCCGTGCAGACCGGTAGCCACGAGTATCATGATGGCGTCGGCGGGTAGGCCGCTTTGTTCAAGCGTCTGCAGAATAGGCGGCAAAATGACGGCATGGGGGACTGGGCGAGTGATGTCCGAAACGACGACGCAAGCGTTCCGGCGTGCCCGTGCCAGCTTGGCAAGCGGCGGACTGGCCACGGGACGACACAGCGCCTCCCACGTAGCCTGTTGCGGGTTTTCGAGCGGCGTCGCCTGTCGCATGGAAAGAACGGCTACAAGATTCTGGTCCGGAATTTCGACATCGAGACCTGTTTTATGATAATCCAGTTTAATTTTCATGATTGTTCCTCGACGGATGCGACTTCGAGTCCGGTTCGGGGTGAAGGGGTGAGAATGTCCACCGCTCCGGTGGTCCGCGCGGCGGCGATCAGCGAGTCCGGTTCGGGATGAAGCACGATGACCGCGCCGCCGCTTCCTCCCAATTTGGCACCCCATGCGCCGTGTTCGAGCGCCAGCGTGACAAAGCGGTCGTCTTCCGGACTGGAACCGCCAAGCGACCGGGAAATTCGGTGGTTTTCGTTCATAAGCCGTCCCAATTCTTTCAGATCGCCGTGCAACAGCGCTTTTTTGCCGGCACGCGCCAACTGACCGACGGTTTTGTACGCTTCCACCACTTCGGTGTCCCCTTCGACCCAACGTTGCCGGATCGGTCTATGTATCGTACCGGAGATGCGCTGTGTCCCGGTAATGATCAAAAGAAGCGGCAAACCCGGAAGACGATCGGCAAGCGGCTCGATCGTCGCATACGGGTCGGTTTCAAAAGCGCGATGAAATTCCTTTTCCCGGAAATCCATATAGTTCAGTCCGCCAAACGTACACATATAGGCGTCCTGATAACCACAGAACACCTTGAGGTGGGTATATTCGATCATCCGGGCCAGTTCGGCGTGTTCGTAAGCAGACCGGACCGCGTTCCGCAGTGTCTGCACCGCGCCCAGCATGGCGACGATCAGTGCAGTCGATCCCGAAAGCCCGGCGCGAAAAGGAATGTCCGTCGTCCAGCAAAGATGTGCTTTCAGATCGCTTGCCCCGGCGCCGGTGAGCACCGCTCGTGCAATGTCGAAGTAGTCTCCCTGCAAAACCAGATCGTCGGGTTTTTCCACGATGCGTCGTTCGCCGCCGGTTTCGAGAACAAGGCCCTCGCAAGGATAAAACGTTACGACTGCGCGCTGAGCGATAGAGCAGGAGATTACACTGCCACCGTACATATCCGTCGGATTGCCGATAATCCCTGCGCGTCCGGGCGCGCTGCATCGAAAGACGTTCATGCCGAACTTCCTTTGTCGATCAGATCGGCGACCATCAACCGGAGTCTTTCGATATCGAAGGGTTTGGTCAGACACGGATTTCCGGTCTGCCGGACAAAATCCAACGTATCTTGGCTGACCGTATCGCCGGTGATGAAAATGATGCGTTTTTCGAGTTCGGGCCGACGCGCGATGATCTCCCGGTACAACTGTTTTCCATCCGAATCCGGCAGGCGGATGTCGAGCAAGGCAAGATCGTACTGCGTCCGGTCGATATGGGCCATGCCGTCGCTCCCGCTCAACACGGCGTCCACCGTATAGCCGTTTTGACGAAACGTGCTGGTCAGAAAATCCAAAATGGCGGGTTCGTCGTCTATGATCAGAATACGGAAGGAAGGCTGTACATTCGGAGATTCGGAGGAAGAGGTGGGTTCTTGGGATTTGTTCGAACGGGACGGCGGAAGGAGTATGGTAAAAGTTGCGCCTCCGCCCTCGGTGTGTGTAACCCGGATATCGCCCTGATGTTCTTTTATGATGCCGTAACAGATGCTCAACCCCAACCCGATCCCCTTGCCGAACTCCTTGGTGGTAAAAAACGGTTCGAACAACCGGGCGATATGTTCGTCGTCGATACCCGGCCCGTTGTCGATAAGGTCAATGATCACTTGATCGTCTTGCAGGCGGGTGGCGATACGGATGTCCCGATCCGAGGCATTTCGGGTCAGTAACGCTTCCTGCGCGTTGTTGATCAGGCTCAACAACACCTGCTGTAACTGTTGAAAGTCCGCATAGACGGTCATGGGGCGGGCGTCGAGTGTCGTGCTTACCCGGATCTGATTGGCACGCAACTGATCCTCACGGATGTCGAGTACACTGTACAGTACATCGTTTACATTGACCGGACGTTTGTCCACTTTTTGTTTTTGGGCAAAAACCGTAAGATGCTGTACGATCCGCTGACAACGCTGGGCCGCTTCTTCCAATTTTCGGAGACATTCCTGAATACGCGGGGTCGTATCCGACATTCGGAGCATGAGTTGCGAGTAGCCGAGTATGATCGCCAACGGGTTGTTGAGTTCGTGGGCGACACCGGCCACAAGTTGGCCTACGGCGGAAAGCCGTTCCGACTGAACCAGAAAGGTCTGTGTGTCGCGCAGATCCGACAGGCTCCTCTGAAGTTCGGCCTCGTGGCGTTTTGCATCCCTGAGCAACCGGACGTGCTGCTCCATTACGGCTTCGAGTTCTACCACTTTGTCTTCAAGCGCCTGAGTGAGTCGGTTGATATGTTCTTTGAGATAGTATTTTTCGTCTACGTCCACCGAGGAAGCCATATGCGTTGTCTGTTGCGCGGCCAGCATTTCCTCGACGGTGTCGAGAAGGGTCTGTGTCTGAAAAGGACGCCGCATAAAACGGTTGGCCCCTATCTTGAGCGCAAATCTTTCGTCGTCCTCGCTTACGTACGCACCGCTCAGAAAGAGAAAGGGAATCCGGGCGAGTTCCGGCGTATTGCGCACCGAATGACAAAACTCGAACCCGTCCATATTGGGCATGAGAATATCGGAGATGATAAGATCAGGGTGATGAAGTTGCGCCTGCTGTAACCCCTGTTTCCCGTCCATCGCCGCAATGGACCGATAACCGGCGCTTTCGAGAATATCCTCCACAGCATGATGTTGTCGGGGCGGTCGTCTACGATCAATATGTTATGCATGATGGGCCTACTGTGGTTGCAAGGTGAAGAACGTAAGCAGAGCCGCCGAGAATTTACCCAATACAAAATCTTTTGCGAAGATAATCACGAAACGCAGCACCATCAAGGGCGTCGTCGAGCGCAAAGTCGGCACACGCCTCCCAGTAGCTTTTCGGGTTTCCTATATCGTAGCGTTTGCCGTCGTTGCCAAGACGGACGCACCAGACGGGTTTTCCTTGCGACAGCAGCGTCTGTATGGCGTCCACCAGCCATAGTTCGCCGCCACGTCCGGGCGGGGTGCGGTCAAGCGCCCCGACGATATCCGGATTGCAGACATAGCGCGCCGAAACGGCGTACCGGCTTGGCGCGGACGCCGTATCCGGTTTTTCGACGAGATAGTCGATGGGAAAGGCGTCTCCTGCTTCGCCTACGGGACGGACGATGCCATACCGGGATACTTTCTCTTCTGGCACTTCCTCTACCGCGATAGTACAGCAGGCCTGCCGAGTCTGGTGTGTTTCGATCATGCGATGGACGACGTTGCGTCCCGGTGGACAACGGACGATCGCATCGCCCCACGCGACGACCACGGGATCGTCGCCGATAAAGGAACGGGCGAGTCGGACCGCGTCGCCGTTGCCGGCGGGTCTGCCCTGACGCATGATCGTAAATTCGATATCCGGAACCCGGATCGCCTCTATGAGATCGGTTTTCCCGGAGGCGTCGAGATGTGCGGTCAGTTCGCGGTCTTCGTCGAAATAGTTTTCTATGGCTTGTTTGTGCCGTGAGGTAATCAGCAGAATACGGTCTATACCCGCCTCCGCCAGTTCGTCCACGACGTGGTGGATCGCAGGTTTGCGTCCTACGGGCAGCATCTCTTTGGGCAACGATTTGGTAAGCGGCAAAAGCCGGGTCCCCAACCCCGCTACCGGAACGACCGCTTTACGTATCATGGTTTTTCCTGTCGCGCTTGCCGGACGGCGTCCACATACTTTTGCGCTGTTTCGGAGATCACCGTCCAATCGCCTCGTGTCACCGCCGCTCTGTCGATGAGGTTACCCCCTACGGCGACGGCGCTTGCGCCGGCACGAATAAATTCACCCGCATTTTCCAGACTGACGCCGCCGGTCGGTATCAGGTCGATCTGGGGCAGGGGGCCTTTCAGATCGCGGAAATAGCGTGGACCGAGCGCCGTTGCCGGAAAGACCTTTACCAAATCCGCCCCGCACTCCCATGCGGCGAGTACTTCCGTGGGGGTAAAGGCGCCGGGGATGGCGATTTTGCTGTAACGCCGACACATTTTGACGACGGCCGGGTCGAGCGTCGGAGCTACCAGATATTCCGCACCTGCAAGAATGGCCGCGCGTGCCGTTTCGGTGTCGAGTATGGTTCCCGCACCGATAAGCGCCTGTCCACGAAATCGTTCCGCGCAGGTCCGGATCACGTCGAGCGCGCCGGGAGTGGTCAGGGTGATTTCGATGGCGCGGATACCGCCTTCGCTGAGCGCCTGTACCACGCGGACCAGTTCGTCGGGACGATCGGCGCGTACGACCGCCACCACCCCTCCCTCCAGCAAAAACCGAAGAGACTCGTCTTTTGAAGACATAATTTTCGCTCCGATCAGCGTTGCAGTTTTGTGCCGATGCCTTCTGTTTGCGCGTGTAGGTCTTCGAGGGTAAACCAACTCAGATGTCCCGGAGCCGAATGCATGAGCGCCGCACCGGCGTTGGCCTGTCGCAGAGCGGTTTCCGGACCATGGTCCAGTCCGTGAAGAAAGACGGCGGAAAAAACGCTGAAAGCGCCGCCTGCGTCAATGATTTCGAGCGTGTATGCGCGATCTTGGTACGTCGTTTCGGCAAACGCCGCAGCTCGCCACATACCGGCGCGAGGGGTATGACAAGCGTCGTCAGTTACAGCCACGATTTCGCCTCGGTAACGGGATTTCAGTTTTTCCGCTGCCTTTTCCGGGGTTTCCGCGTCGCCGGAGAGTGTTTGGGCTGAGCGCAACGTGACCGTCAGCACGGAGGCTTGTTCCAGAAAGGGCGCGAGACGCGCAAGGGTTTCCGGAGAAAAGGCGGTATCCGCCGGTTCGTCCACCGCGACGACGATATGGCGATTCGCCTCTTTGGCTACACGCAGTCCGTATTCCAGCGTTTCAAGTGCGCCGGGTCGTGTTTCCTGCGGTGTAAGAAAGAAAAGACAGTGCTTCGCGTGTGCCAACACGGACCAGCAAAGCGCATCGGGCGCGGTTTCTCGAAACACCGTATGTTCGGCATCGTAGAAATAGCGCGTGGGGCGCGGTGCGCTGCCCGGTTCCGCGAAACAAAGCCCGGTGCGCCCTTCCGGAATCCGGACGATGCCGGATACGTCCACTCCGTGCTCGCGCGCCTTGTTGACGACTTTGCGGCCAAGCGGGGTGTCGCCTGCTGCCGACAGCCACGCGCACCGCCATCCAAGACGGCTGGCGGCGACCGCCGTCTCTACACCGGCACCTATGACGTGAACGTCGAAATGGACGGCTTGTTCCAGCCGTTCGTAGCGTGCCGGGGACAGCCTAAGAAAGCCTTCGCCTAACGTGACAAGATCGTACGGGGGATCGAAAACGGGCATCGGGTTATTTTACCATACGTTCGGCGGTGGAGGTCAATTTCTGTATTTCGTTTTCGTTTAGTCTGCCGTCCGACTGGGCGTCGATAAAAAGATTGAACAACGTTTCTACTTCGTTGGCGTCCATTTTTCCCTGTATGGCCGCTTTGGTAATTTCGCGTGCGGTCTCACGGGTCTGGGTCTGGTCGTACCCCGGTGGCAGCATCGCGGTGATGCGGCCCGGCAGATCGGAGGCTTTGACGCGCGTGAGCAGCGAGATCATTTTCCGACCGCCCATACCGCCCTGTGTCTGCGCTTCCCTTACCTGACGCGCCAAGTCTTTTAGTTCGCCTTCCAGTGTAGCTCCCGGTAAAGGGTTTCTTGAAGACGGTGTCGCCGCAGGTTCCAGAAATTTGTCGATCACGGCATCCATAACGCCCGCCCGTTCGGCTATTTCGACGAGACGACCCATTTCCGCGTCGTCTACGACACCATCGTCACGCGCTTTGTAATAGAACTGGCCGAGATCGTATAGGTCTCCCGCGCCGGCCTTGCCCGATTTTACCGCATCGAAGGCGGCCTCGGAGAGCAGACGTGCGGCTTCGACGTCTTCGTTCCATGTCTCCTGTGCGATCGGTCCTTCCTCCTCTTCCCAAAAGATCAAGTTGCCGTAGGCCCAGTTCCGCGTGGAAATCCACGCCTCTTCCACGTCTACCAGCGCGAGAGCGAGCGTGGCAACTCCCAAGCCGATAAACACGATGAAAAGAACGAAAAAGCCTCGGATTTTGCCGATCATGCGCGTTTCCTACTTGATAAGACAGTTTGTGGTGAGGCGCGTCAGGACGGAGCGGTGGGAGGAACCGCCGTCTGGTCTTCTTCCATGTATTGGAGAAATTTGAGTGCTTTCAGTTCTCTGGCATCTTCCAGATGATACAGAAAAAACGAGCGAATGACGCGCACGATTTCCTGTCTGGCCGTTCTGGACGGTTTCAGGCGCGACAGCAGATCGACCGGCATGGCGGCGACGCCGTTCAGGAGTTTGACCGCGCCGGGGGTGACAAGAAACGCGCCGGCGTCCTGTGTGACGCAACGCTCGCACAGGACGCCGCCAAGCGCCGGGCTGAAATGTGGGTTTGTCTCTTCGAGTTCCCGTGCGCAACCCGTACAACGGACAAATTGAATCGCGTATCCGAACGAAGCGGCGAAACGTAGTTGAAACCTCCAGAAAATAGCTTCTCCGGCTTCGGGGGGCTGTGTATTAAGCGCATGAAGCGTATGGCGGATCAACTCGAAAAGGTCGTGGCTTGGCTCTTCGCCGATGACAAGTCGGTTGACCAGTTCCGTTACTGCGCTGGCATAGGCCATGCGGGTAAGGTCTTCGCTCAGACGCCGAAATACCGTCAGCACGTCCGCCTGATTGAGTGTTTGGAGTTCCTGATGTTCTTTGCGGCGGAAGGTTGCCGAAACGATCATAAAGGGCTGAAGAGCGGGCCCCGACTTGCTGTTGGCTTTTCGCGCGCCGCGCGCCACCGTCTTTATTTTGCCGAAATCACGTGTATATAACGTCACCAATAGGCTGGAATCGCCCATGAGGGTGCGGTTGAGGACAATGGCGTCGGTGGCGCAGACGGACATAGGAGAAATGATGAAAGGGCGCGTCGCGCCAAAGTTCGAAAAATAAAAACCGCAGAGTCGGATACGGACCGATCAGGGTTTTTTGTCGGCCTCGTCCGTCGGTACGGTTTTTTCCGGATGAAATCGGTAGATAAGTTCGTCTTTACGGACCATGCCGTGTTTCTCTCGTGCGATGCGTTCCATCTCGAAACGCAGACGGGCGTTTTCTTCGGGATTGCCCTTGAGCAGTTCGAGATCGCTCTTGAGGTCCAACCGGCGTGCTTCCATCTCGCTTACTTCTTTTTCGAGCATCGTTTTTTCCCGCTGGAAGCCACGGATGGCAAGCCATCCGTTACCACCTCCGATAAAGACGTAGGCCAGACCGCCGAGCGTTGCAAGCGCCACAGCCCAGAAGACGGGCCGCCGGAGCAGGTTGCCCCGCGCCCGTCGGACCGATGAGAAGGTACGCAACGGAGATTGGAACGGATTATGAACCTTCATCACGCTTTCTTTCCGCTACGCGCTGGATCGGAGCACCGAACGTCCGGCATAGCGAGCCTGATCTCCCAGCATTTCCTCTATTCGTAACAATTGGTTGTATTTGGCGATACGTTCGGACCGGCAGAGCGATCCGGTTTTGATCTGCCCGGCATGGGTCGCCACCGCGATATCGGCGATGGTGGTGTCTTCCGTTTCTCCCGACCGGTGCGAGATGACGGCGGTATAACTGGAAGTACGGGCCATTTCGATGGCGTTTAACGTTTCGGTCAGCGTGCCGATCTGATTTACCTTGACGAGGATACTGTTGGCGATTCCCTCCGAGATGCCGCGCGACAGCCGTTTCGTATTGGTGACGAACAAGTCGTCTCCGACCAGTTGCACGCGGTCTCCAAGACGCTCGGTAAGGGTTTTCCATGCCTCCCAATCGTCTTCCGCCACGCCGTCTTCGATGGAAACGACCGGATAGCGATCGACAAGCTCCGTATAGAAGTCGATGATTTCCCGGCGGGACTTGGAGGGCGTGGTTTCGGCCTTGAGTTCGTAGCGGCCTTCCCGGTAAAACTCGGTGGCTGCGGCGTCAAGCGCGATGACGATATCTCGGCCCGGTTCGTAACCTGCGTCGGCGATACCGTCGAGCAACACCCGGATGGCTTCTTCGTTCGAAGACAAGTTGGGAGCGAATCCGCCTTCGTCGCCCACTGCGGTGGAATAACCTTTTTTGTGGAGTACCTTTTTGAGGCTGTGAAAAGTCTCCGCCCCCATACGCAGGGCATCGGAAAAGGTTGTGGCGCCGACGGGCATGATCATGAATTCCTGAAGATCGACGTTGTTGTCGGCGTGCGCCCCGCCGTTGAGAACGTTCATCATGGGAACGGGCAAGGTGGCGGCGTTCACACCGCCGAGATAGCGAAACAGAGGCAGTCTTACGGCGGCGGCGGCGGCGTGGGCACAGGCCAACGAAACGCCGAGGATGGCGTTGGCGCCAAGTTTTTCCTTATTGGCCGTACCGTCAAGCGCCAGCATGGCGCGATCGACACCTATCTGGTCCAAGACGTCGCGTCCTGAAAGCATGGGCGCGATGGTTTCGTTGACGCAGGCGACGGCGTGGCGTACGCCCTTTCCTTTGTACCGCTTCGGGTCGCCATCGCGTCGTTCCAGCGCTTCGTGTGCTCCGGTCGATGCGCCGGACGGAACCATCGCACGTCCGAGCGCGCCACCGACGAGCGACACTTCCGCCTCCACCGTCGGGTTGCCCCGCGAGTCGAGCACCTCGCGGGCGTGTACGGATGCAATCCGTGTTGTCATGTCTATACAAATCCTTCCCGGACATTTTCTGGGTTTCGGTTAGAAACAGCAAGGTTTACTGCCTGCAATATAGGACTTTGCCATTGGGCGTCAAGCGACAACTCCAAACGATACATCGGCGTACGGGGCCACCCGTCACCGATCTCTCTTGCCTTTGTTTGTTTGTCGGCATAGCTTATAGCCGTCCGAACACCGTGATACGGTCCCATTTTGGCTCTTTTCCGGAAAGATCCCATGACACCCTCTGATTCCGTTTTGCTTTCCTCTGCGCGGTCGTTTGTCGATGTGGGCCTGACAAGAGACGATGCGCTCAAGATATACTACTATATGCGTTTGGCACGCGAGATCGACAACCGATCCATTGCGTTGTACCGACAAGGGCGGCTTTCCGGCGCGCTGTACACGGGTGTCGGCAATGAGGCAACCGCAGTCGCCAGTGCGTATGCGCTCGAAGACGGAGACGCCATTTGCCCGATGCACCGTGATCTCGGCGCACAACTGGTGCGCGGCACATCTCCGCAAGAAGTCTTTGCCAACTACATGGGCAAGGCCGACACTTCCAGTCGAGGCAAGGACAGCAGTTTGCATATAGGCAGTGTCGAACGCCGTGTGTTTTCGCTGATCTCGCATCTTGGCTCCATGATTCCCCTGACGGTCGGTGCGGCGCTTGCCAGCCAACTCACCGACCGGAACTACGTAGCCATGACCTATGTCGGCGATGGGGCGACCAGTATCGGGGATTTTCACGAAGGACTCAACTTTGCAGCGGTGCGCCGTCTTCCTTTTGTGCTGATCATCGAAAACAACCAGTATGCCTATTCGACACCCACCTCGCTTCAGTTTGCCTGCGAAAAGCTCTCTTCTCGCGCAAAAGGGTACGGTATTCCGGGGGAACAGGTAGACGGGACCGATGCGGTCGCGGTGTATGCCGCGGCCCGTCGCGCCGTGCAGCGTGCCCGCGCCGGAGAGGGAGCCTCCTTGATCGAAACCGTGACCATGCGCATGAGAGGTCATTCGGAGCATGACAAAGCCGAATACGTGCCGCCTGAGTTGCTGGAGGCATGGGCAAAAAAAGACCCCATACACCGCATGGAGACGTTGTTGACCGAGACCGGCTGGTGGAGCGGAGAAGAGAGGACCGCTATGGAAAACCGCATTTTCCAAGAAATAGACGAAGCGCTCGTCGCCGCCGAGAACAGTCCCATGCCCGCCCCAGAAAAAGCCTTGACGGATGTCTACGCCGATTGATCTGTTCTCGTTTCTCCAAGCATCGGGGCTGGACGAACCGTTGATTCGGGATCATTTTGCCCGGATGCCGGAAGGATATTTTCTGCGATATCCGGCCGAAGCGGTCCGGGATCATATCGCCATGATCGCGCGACTGGATACCGGCAATCTCGTAGAAGTCCGCACCGAGGCCCTCGGCATCCGCGAATGGCGGGTAACGGTCGTAGGGTTCGACTACATGGCCGAGATGTCCATCATTTCGGGTCTCATGGCGGCCGGTGGGCTTTCCATCGTAGACGGCGACGTCTTTACCTATCGAGAAGCCACCGTTGCCGTTGCTCAACCCGAAACGTTGCGGCGACCGATGGGTTTTCATCGTCGTCCACGCCGCACACCCACGTCTGCAACGGGTCCAAACGCTCCGGTTTCGCTAAACCGCCGCAAGATCGTAGACCTGTTCCACGTCCGCGCCGTCACACCGCAACCGCCCGATTGGACTCTTTTCGAGCAAGAGTTGGAAAACGCGATCCGTTTTCTCAGCATGGATCGGGTCGAAGAAGCGCGGACCCGTATCAACCTTCGGGTGGTGGACTATCTGCGCCAAACGGGGCAAGGCGGTACGCAACCCTTGTTTCCCATCCACATCGCCATCGACAACACGGTTACACCCGATGCGACACTGCTACGCATCGAAGGACAGGATACGCCCGCATTTCTCTACGCGCTGTCCACCGCGCTTGCGCTCCGCGGAATCAATATCGTTCGGATACACATCGAAACCCAAGGAGAAGACGTACGGGACACGCTGGAAGTGACCGACCGGACCGGACACCCTATCTCCGATCCGGGGCGTATTGCGGAGCTAAGGTTCGTCATCGCGTTGATCAAACAGTTTACCCACTTGCTGACCCAGGCCCCCAACCCGGCTCAGGCGCTGGATCATTTCAACCATCTGATCGATCAGGTGCTGGCCAATGTCCGGTCGGAGCGTGAACTGGAGGCGACTTTCAGACACCTGGAAAAACAGCGGGTGGCCGGTGCCATGGCCAGGTTGTTCGGAACAAGCGATTTTCTGTGGGAAGACTTTCTTAGGATGCAGCACAAAAATCTTTTTCCCGTGCTTCAAGACATAGACGCCGTGGGGATTCGCAAAAGCCGCGAGCGTATGGCCGCGGAACTCAGGGCGAGACTGACCCGCGTAAGCGGCTACGAACGACGGAAAGGAATGATCAACCGGTACAAGGATCGGGAAATGTTTCGGATCGACATGCGCGAGATTTTGTCGGATCAGGAAAATTTCCGGGTCTTTTCCCAGCAGCTTACCGATCTTGCCGAAATCGTTCTCAACGCCGTGTTCGAGGTGTGCGACGAAGAACTCAAGAAAAAATACGGCCAGCCTGTTCGCGCCGACGGCGCTCCGTGCGGGTTCTGTCTCTGTGCGCTCGGCAAATGCGGGGGCCGGGAGATGGGCTGGGCTTCCGATATCGAGATGATGTTTGTCTACGAAGAACAAGGGGTAACGCCCGGCCCGCATCGGGTGGAACACTCCGAGTACTTCGAGCGTCTTGCGCGTGTGATCTGCGACACCGTTGTAGCACGTAGGGCGGGTATATTCGAAATCGATTTGCGTTTGCGTCCTTATGGCGACAAGGGGGCACTGGCTTCTTCGCTCGAAATGTTCGTCAGATATTTCAACGAGCAGGGTGGCGCGTTGCCCTACGAGCGACAGGCGCTGATCAAACTTCGGGTAATCGGTGGGGACGAGACGCTCGGACGAAAAATAGAGGCGTCGCGCGATGCGTTTGTCTTTAGCGCCGTGCCGTTGGACCTGACGGCGCTGGCTCGATTGCGCGAACGCCAAAACGACGAATTGGTCGGTCCGGGCGCGATTAACGTGAAATACAGCTATGGCGGCGTGATCGATATCGAATACTATGTACAGGAACTTCAGATTCTCTACGGAAAAAACGCATCGGCGGTGCGCAGTCCGAATACGCTGGATGCCTTAGCTGCGCTTTACCAGATCGGACGGCTGTCCGAAACCGACTATCGGATGCTATCGGAAGCCTATACGTTTTTGCGGCGTCTGATCAATGCCCTTCGCATCGTACGGGGCAATGCCAAAGACCTCGTGTTGCCGGAGCGCGACTCACAGGCGTTCCGGTTTCTCGCGCGACGTCTCGGTTATCGGGAATCGCCGGACCACGACCCCTCCGAATCGCTCTGGCACGACATTCGCCGGTACATGGAACAGGCAGCACAGACACATCGTACCCGGTTTGGCTCGGACCGTCCGGCGTAAGCCTTCCCCTTGTTTCTTCCGCCTTTTATCTCTATATTCTGAAATATAAAATCTATGGAGACTTATCGGCGTTTTCGCAACCTGACGGAGCGTTCCGACGTTTTATCAGGGAAGGGCGATATACAAAACCTGTCTCTGACGCAGAAGGTTTTACGACGATGATACGTATGTTCAAATGGGTAGCAGGCGTATGCGGTGCGGGGCTGGTGCTCCTGTGCGCTACAGCTTTTGTGCTGTTTATGACTGCTTACGGCAGAGACGAGGTCCGGCGTTTTATCGAATGGCAGGCCGGAAAAAAGATCAACGGTCGTCTTTCCGTAGGTAAGGTGGCCGGCAGTCCGTGGGAGTACGTCTATCTCCAGGACGTATCGATCACCCTGCCCGGTTATCTTGGCGGCGCAGAAGTCGTCGGAGCCGACGAAATAAGCATAGGGGTGAGCGGCTGGGACTATCTGCGCTACGGACGCCCCGTTTCAGTGGTCAGAATAGACGGTCTTCGCATTGCCTATCTCCAAGACGTAGACGGAAAAGGGATGGACGCCATCACGGCGCTGACCGCCGGACGCACCGAAACCCCGGATACTTCCGTTACATCCGGGTTCAAACCCCCGTTTTCGATCCCGGAAATCCATATCGCCAGAGGTAGGTTTCTGTATTTCGATCCCCGTGATTCTACGGCGCTCGATGCCAAAAACTTCTTCTTGCGCGGCTCGATGTGGAAATCGGGGCGGATCAAGGCCATCATCGGTACACACTCCTCCACGTTTACCCTCGACGGTTATACGGACAATCTGTCCACGATTTTTGCAAACGTAGAACTCCACGGCGATACGCTCAAGGTCAACGATCTTACCCTCGAAGCCACTGCCGCGCCACCGCTTGCTTTTCATGTGGAGGGTGTCGTTTCTTCCATCCGTAGCCGAACCGCCGATCTGACCGTAAAAGCCACCGGAAGCGTCGGCTCTATCACCCGCATTCTTGGGATGGGTACGCCAATAGAAGGACGGTTCAGTTTTTCGGCCTTTTTGCGCCATACCTTGACCGACCCGGATATCGAGGCCCATCTCGAATCTCCGATATTCGACACGGACATAGGGTCTTTCAAGCTGGTCTCCCTCGACTTGCGCTATGCGAGAAACGTTCTTGCTATCGATCGGTTCCGGGGGCGGCATGAGACAGGTACGCTTTCCGGACGGGCGCTGCTGGACATGTCGGCGCCGGAGTATCGGTACGAGTTGGTCGTCGCCCCTGCCGAGTTGGCGCTCGAAGCACTACCTTTCTCGCTTATCGGAGAAACATTTCCTGTGGTCGGCAAGGCCACGGTGGGGGCTGAATTGCATGGAATCGGGTTTGACGCGCTGCCCACACTGGCCCGTCTCGATATACAGGCCCCAACGCTTTGGATCGGGGGCAAAAGAGTGGACCGCATACAGGGAGAAGCCCGATATCGAAACGGCGATCTGCGTCTTTCCGTGCGCAATCCGGCGGCGCAAGTCGCCGTTTCAGGTACGATTCAAACAGGCGGAGTCGTTCATCTCGATGTAGAAGCGAAAGCGCCGGATATAAAAGCCGTCACCGATCTGCTGGGCATGACTCCCGTACAAGGGGCCGCCGATCTTTCCGCTACGCTTGACGGGTCGATAGACCGCCCTGACATCCGGTTTAGCGGTCAGGCGCAAAAACTGCGTGTCGCCGAGGTGCCGCTAGGTCATCTGGAGGTCGCCGGTTTTTACGGGGCGGATCGAATGGTTCGTTTCGACGCACGGCTGGATACCACCCGGGCCGTGCTTTCCGGAGAGGTAGAATGGACCGGCGACTATCCGCTTACCGGCATGCTCAGAACCCAGAATCTCCGGTTGAAAGACTATATCGTCTCCGATCCGGGCATCGGGCTGGACGCACTGCTGAAAATCGAAGGAGAACTGGAGGGAACCCTCGCAAATCCGCTATTTCGAGGCAACGGGCTGGTACAGGACCTGACGCTGCGCGGGGCCGACTTGGGCAACGCCAGTGTGGCGATCAAACTGAGGAATCCGGATCTTACCTTTACCATCGTCAAACCCGACCTTTCGGTTATAGCGGACGGATTGGTCAGCCTTACCGACGGTTATCCGTACGATCTGCGGGTCAACATCAAACGGGCCAATCTGTCGCCTGCGCTCGGCGTCATTGCCCGACGACCCATCGAAAGACGAACCGGGTGGGTGACCGGTCGCATCGAGGCAAAGGGGTTGGCTTCTTATCCGGACCAATCCACAGTGGTGATCGGTCTCGACTCGTTGGCTATGATCATGGACGATCGGAATCTCCACTTTTCGGCTCCCTCCACCATAAAACTCGACAAACAGTTGCTTACGATCGACCATTTTGAACTGGTTGGGGATATCGGCCATATCCTCGTCAACGGGATCGCCAGCCTTACACCCGGCGGCATCGTCAATCTCGAAGCGTTCCTCGAAGGCGTCCATTTGGATTTCGTATCTCCCTTCATGGTCTCTCAGGGGGCGCTCGACGGTACGCTCGACGGTCTTTTTTCACTTAACGGTTCACCCGACGCACCCACCTTGAACGGAACGTTGTATTCTGCCGATGTGTTCTACTCCGTAGACCGGCGTGTAAACCAGATCGGATCGATCTCCGCATCGGTACTCTATGAAGATCGAATGCTCAGAATGCCTGCGCTAAACATCCGCACGCCCATGGGATCGTCGATGGCCAGCGTCGAGTATCCTATCGATCTTCGCTGGGCAGGCGGAGATACGCTTCCGCTTGATACTCGGTATACCGCGTCCGCGGTGATGGAAAATCTTTCCATCGCGCCGTTGCGCGAATTGGTGTCGGGTTTTATGCAGGGACTGGACGGTCTAATTCATGGCCGCATCGAACTTGTCGGCTCCACCATCAACCCGGAAGAACTGACCGGAACCGTAGCCATCGACGCGCTCCGTCTTACCGGGCTTCAAAACGAGTTGGTCAACACCGATTCGATCCTGATTGCATTTAGCAGAGGCTATGCGGACGTGAAAACCTTCGATGTCGTTATCCGCCCGCTCCATGATGCCGCCGTCTTGCTTGGCCGCATCTCCGCAAAGGGACGGCTGGCGTACGGGACCGGTCTGAAACAGCCGGTCGAATCCGACTTTCAGGCATCGTTCGACCATGTAGCCATCGATGCCGCGCTGTCGCTTACCGATATCGACGTCCCGCTGAGCGGTTTGGTGGACGGTCGTATTACCGTTTCCGGACCGCCTTCCGAAACTTCCATAGACACCCGGTTTTCCGCGGGTCAGATTCGATACAACGACGCCCTGATGGACAGCATAACCGGTCGGATCGTCTACGGACACGATCAGCTTGTTCTCCATGATCTCTCTTTTCTAATAAAAGGGAACCTGCTTGCTGCATACGGCAATATACCGCTTTCTCCCGATACCGGCGGTATGGCGATTACGATCGAGGGAACCGCGATCGATCTTTCCTTTCTCAACGGTGGTCTGTACGAACTGGAAAGGGTGGGAGGAACGGCGGATATTCGACTGGCTGTGGGCGGAACGCCGACGGCGCCGCGATCCCAAGGCGAAATCTATATCCGAAACGCTGACATTCAGATACGGGACGTCAACCCCCCGCTCAGAGCGCCGGAGATGCGTTTTCGGGTCGAAGAAAATCGTATCGTCCTTCGACCAGTCGAGTTCAAGACGGGCAAAGGAAAGATAAGTCTATCCGGGCGGGCGACCTTCGACCGATCCGGTATAGACGATTTCGAAACCCAACTGGCGCTGAGCCGCTCCGAAATCGAAATGGTCGGAACGGCGCGTGTGGTCGTCAACGGAACGCTCTCGGTAACGGGAAATCGGAAACGGTCTCAGGCGATCAGTGTCAACGCACCGATTTCACTGGCCGGATCCATTATCTATCCGCTCGACCTAAGCGATCTTGTGCTGGGAACGGGAGCCGTTATACGCCCACCCAAAGCGCCGGATCCTTTTCTGGAAAACATGCAGCTCGACGTCGAGCTGGACGTTCCTTCCCTGCGGGTGAAAAACGATCTGGCGGATATGGAATTGGAGGGCGGACTGGCGTTTTCCGGTACGGCCCAAAATCCTATCGTCACTGGTTATGCCACGGCAAAAGAGGGTGGAAATATCGTCTATATAGACACGCGGTTTGCTGTGGAGACAGGACGCATCGAATTTATTCTCCGGAATCCGCTGGAAAGCTTCGTAGCGCTGATCGACGATCCTATCCAGCAACTCGATCCGCAGATTACACTGATAGCGCGCGCCCCCCGCGTGCGGGACATCTATGGAGCCGAATACGAGGTCGTTCTTGGGTTAAACGGACGCACGCTACAGCTAAGCCCTCAACTTACCGCCGCCCCGATCGACAACGTAGGATCGAACGCTCCGCAGTCCAATCTGGTAGATCAGGAGGTCGTGTCGTTGCTTACCTTCGGTTTGCCGGGCATTACCACCGAGGGGGCGACCGACGCGGTGGCGGGGCTTGGGCAGCGCGCACTGCTCATGGCCACGGGAAGTTCGGCGCAGCGTGTCCTGAAACTCGACGAATTTCGTATCGAAGGCGATGTCTTCAACAACCGAGAAACCAGAACCCCGGCGCAGATTACCATCAGCAAGCGGATCAACCAGCGGGCACAGGTGACGTTTACCCGGCTGTTCGACTCGTCGGACTACAAACTCCGCGTGGGTTATCAGTTGACAAACTATCTGTTTATCGAGACATTTACCGACCAACTGAGCGAGCACCCGCAAAACGGTCTTGACCTCAAAGTAAAATTCCGATTCCGATGAGGGTATCTTCTACAGACTCCATGCCCTTGACCGCTTTCTCCGTCTTTTCCGCGTCTGCCGTTTTCCGGCATTTTTTTCCGGCATTTTTTTCCCTGTTGCTGTTTGTCGTCCGTCCGTGTCTTGGCCAGACGCAATCACCTGTCATCGACCGTATCGTCGTGGAAGGAAACACTTTTATCAACGAGGATCGTATCAAGGACCTCATGATTACCAAGACGGGCGGATTGTTTCGCAAAAAACAGCTCAATCAGGCGCTTTTGCGTGCAGACGTAAATGCGATAGAGAATTTCTATCGAAACAGTGGGTTCCTGAGCGTCCGGGTGCGTTCCACACGCGATGCTTTGCGCGAAAACCGGGTAGTCGTACGTATCGCGATCGACGAGGGACCTCGGTATCGGGTGCGGACAGTGGCTATCGTCGGCAACCGCTATCTTGCGGAGGACGATATCAGAAAAAATCTGCTGACCAAGGCAGGTCTGCCGTACTATCAACTTTTTGCCGCTGCCGACAAAAGAGCCATCGCCGCGCTTGCCGAGCGTCATGCGTTGCTGGATGCCGAAACGCGACTCGAACAAACGCTGAGCGAGGCCGATACCAGCATCACCGTTACTTTTTTTATCGATGAAGGCGAGCCGAGCCGAGTGGGTGAAATTCGAGTACGGGGGCTTCAGAAGACCCACCCGTTTGTCGTGTTGCGCGAACTCGAACTCCGCAAGGGCGATCTATATGACAACAGCAAGATGGCCCGGAGCCAGACCCGGCTGTTTCAGACCGGTCTGTTTCGTAGCGTCCGTATGGAACCGGCCCGTTCCGATTCGGCTACTCATGCGCGTGACTTGTTGGTCAGCGTGATCGAACTGCCCGGCGGTGAGTTTAGCTTTGGCGGGGGCTTTGCCTCGGTAGAGCGGTTCCGGGGTAGCTTTAGCATCGCCCACCGAAATTTTCTGGGCCGGGCCATCACCATAGGAACCAACGCCCAAGCCAGTCTGCTCGTCCAGCAGGTCGATGCAGGCATCACCCAGCCTTGGCTTTTCAAAACCCGCACCACGGGAACCCTGCGCGGGTTTTTTACCCGACAGGACCGCAGAAGCCATATACAGCGCGAATTCGGCGCATCGATCATCGGCGTCCGTGAACTTTCCCGCGCACTTCGCTCGCAGACCACCTATACTATCAAAAACGTACGGGTTACCTCTCTTAGCGACTCGCTTACGGCTATCCTGCAAGGAAGCAGTGTGGCCGACAGTCTGCGATCGCGCCGTGAGGGCAGTCTGACGCAACTCGTTCTCTACGACACGCGAGACGACCTGCTCAACCCGACCCAAGGCATGTTTTCGCAAGTACAGGCCAATCTGGCCAGCCCTTGGCTCGGCAGTTCCTCCGCCAACCAGAACTCCACGCTGACCCTGAACGGCGTGTTGAGAAAATATATCCCGCTCGGCAGATTTCCCGACATCGCCACGTCCGTATCGTTCGGTTATGTGCGCGCCCTCAGCAAAGGCGTCATCCCCCTCGACAAACGGCTGTTGCTCGGTGGCGACAAGTCGGTCCGAGGATACGCCATTCACCAGATCGGTCAGCCGGACGGCGGTGTCGTCGCCTTTAGTTCGCAAAACGAGATACGAATACCCGTCGGGTCTCTGCTGTTTGCCGGCTTTGTCGATCTGGGTGGAACGGGAAAAACGCTTGCGTCCTTCGTATTGAATGACATACAGATTGGATACGGCGGCGGACTGCGTATAGGGACTCCTATCGGCATGATCCGGGGAGACATCGGTTTTCATCCCAAAGGAGACATAGATCCTCCAACCGCGGGGCTGTACGAACGAACGTACTTCTATTTCGGTCTGGGGCAGGCGTTTTGAAGAAATTCGAAGGGGAGGTTTGAACATCAGATCGCTTACAACCTTCTTCACCTTTTACCCTTCAGAGGAGGTCTTCATGATCCAGTTGCACATCTATCTCGACGTCGAACCGGGCAAGGAAAAAGCGCTCGAAGAAACCTACCGCAACGCCTACGTGCCCGCTATTGTCGTGCAGGACGGCTATGTAAGCACGGCGCTTATCAAGTCGATGAACGGCATGCGCCGATATCAGATCGATATCGCGTTCGAAACCGAGGAAAAACGTCTCCACTGGGTAGCCTCCAAAGAACACCAAGAGGCATGGCCTTCCATCGACGCCCTGTGTCACACTATTACGTGGCAAGGGTTTGACGTGATCGCCTGAACGGAGTTTTTGCATGAATCTGTTGCGTGTTCGGGACGGATTTGCCGTCGCCATGCTGGCCGTCGCTGTCGCATGGGTGGCGCAGGCGGCGGGCAAGCCTTCCCTGACCGTTCTTTATACCGGCAATACCAACGGGCAACTCGAAGTCTGCACGTGACCGGGGAATCCCTTCGGCGGTCTGCCGAGGCGAGCTACCCTGTTGCGTGAACTCGGAGTGGGACAAGCGCATACCCTGACCGTGGATGCCGGGGACCTGCTAGGCTGGCGACCGGATGTCCGCAGACACGAGACGCTGCTCGACGGCATCCGGCAGATCGGCTATGACGTCATCGGGCTGGGCGACAACGATTTTGTAGACGGCGCCCCCTTTTTGTCGGATGCGATTCGGATGCGGAAACTGCCCGTCGTAGCCGCCAATATCGCCATGACGGCAAACAGCGGCGAGATCGCGCCCCCGTACCGGATCGTGAAAAAAGGCGGACTCCGCATCGGTGTCATCGGACTTGTTTCCGTAGAGAGTTTTCGCACCATGCCACCGTCTCGAATGAAAGAAATCGCGCCTACCGATCCGGCGGAGACGCTGCGCCGTTTATTGCCCGACGTCCGCAAAAAGTCGGATATCGTGATACTGCTCTCTCATGGCGGCGTGATGCGAGACCGAGAACTGGCGCGGCAGTTTCCCGGTATCGCCGTCATCGTCGGCAGCCATGACCGCCATATCCTGCACACGCCGATCCGGGAGGGTGAAACGCTGATCGTTCAGGCCGGTCCGAACGGCGCATACACAGGTGAACTCATTCTGGAAATCGACCGCAACAAACGGATACGCGATTACCGGGGACGGTTGATTCCGATAGACGAACACATCACGCCGGACCTTGCGCTCCAGCGTCGAATCGACGCTTACTACGAAACCCCGACCGGGCTGGTGCGCCAAGGCGCGTTACATACGCCCGACCGCACACCGTTTCAGGGCGCCAAATCCTGCCAACCTTGCCACCAAGACGCCTACCTCCAGTGGAAGGCTTCTCGCCATGCGCACGCATTCGAAACGCTTGTGCTCGAAAACAAAAACACCCACCCGGAGTGCCTCGGTTGTCATACGACAGGATTCGGCCAGCCTTCCGGATACCGTGACACCGCCTCAACCCCGCATCTGTCGGACGTACAGTGCGAAGCGTGTCATCGCATGACCGCCGGACACGATTTTCCCTTGCCACGCAACCCCGTTCCACCCGTCACCCCTGAAGTCTGCACAGGGTGTCATACCCCCTCGCAGAGCCCGGGATTTCGATACGAAGAAGCATTGTCTCACGTAAAACACTGACTACGGGATCGTTTATGTTCTCAAAACCACAGTATCGTACATTTGCCTTTTACCGTTTTCCGGACGACCCCGGCCAGCGAGAGCAAAACCTCGACGGATGCGCAGCAAACGGTTTCAGCCACCTCATCCTGACTCGGAATATGGACCTCAAAGCCGTACTCGGCACCGAAGACGGAAAACGTCAACTCGTCTCTTTTCTGGATGCCGCCGCCGCGCGGCAGATGGGATGCGTCCTGCCCATCGGCAATCCCAGAGAACTGTATCTATTGCCGGACGTGAGAAAATGGCGGATGGACTATATCCGTCATGTGGCCGAATCGCTCGGCGCGCATCCGGCGGTCTATGCGCTGATGCTGGAAGACGCTCCGACAGGCGGTGCGCAGTTTGGCTTGGACCGTTGGAAAACCGTCACTACCGAGTTGGAAGGCCGAATGGAAGGACAACTACTGACCGAAGCGGGGTATCAACACACCGTAACCACTTGGCAGATGGAACAGTATACCGCCTATGTCAAAGAAATGACGGAGACCGTCAAAAAGGTTCGCTCGCGTCTGAAAACCACGATTTGTTTTCATTGGGACGCCCTTTTCCCCGCCCGGACGCTGGTACATTTCCAAGATGTCGCGGCCTGTCTCGACTTTGTCGTCATCGAGGCCGGTTCCGAGTCTGTCTACCACCCGATCCGAATGCGTTATCTGCCTCGGAGCGTCGTCGGTGCTGCCGCGACGCTGACCGACCGCGAGGTATGGATGACAGTGGACGGACACGTTCCCTTCGGCGTGTACGGCCCTGTGCCAAAAGAAGTTCGAGAATGGACGCTTCAGGTCCGCGAGCAAGGCGTCCGGACATTTGGATGGCGTGAGGGCGCAAGCACCGAGCCCGATGCTCGTTCGGCGTTTTCGAGCGCGTACCGGGCGTCGGTTCTGAAGATCGCCCGCGGCATGGCGGAGCAGGAGGCGGACCGCAATGCCGCATCCGCAAACGCCTGTCTGGTGTCCATCGACTCGTTTGCCGCCCGGTTGCCATGGCTCGACTGCGCGACGGTCGGCATGGTCCTCGGTGCACACGCCGAAATGGGGCTTCGGTATGTGACCGACACGCAACTGCGTAGAGGGGAAAAACTCCAGAAAGTCCGCATGTTGGTTACGACGCCTTGTCCGGTTTATCGAGCGGACTTGATCGAAAAGCTGGTCCGGTTTATGGAACAGGGTGGATGGATCGTAGCTTCGGGGAACGATTTTACGATGGACGAGCAACAGCGTTTCGCGCCGGCGCATGACCGACTGTTCGGGCTTCAGAAAGCGGAAGAATCGGAAAACGAAGACCACATTCTTCTTGCCGTTTCGTTGCCCTGGCTGGCCGAAGGAACCCTGCTGGAAACCGCGTGTCGCCGTGTGCGCGCGACCGGTGTAGACGGGCAGACGCGCGTACTGGGCCGCTGGGGAGACGGAACCCCGGCCATGTTGCTGAAACGACACGGGAAAGGAGGTGGCCTCTATATCGGCACCGACCCGTATCAGGCGGCGCTCTTATCCGGAAATCCGTCCGACTGGGGGCGACTGTTTCGGTCCATCGCCGACCCGGACTGGCTCAAAACATGGAGTGAGGGATAAAACGGAGAGGTGACATGGCTTACCCTACGTTTGACAGAAGCAAGCTGGTATTGCGACCGCTCGCCGAGCGAAAACACGATATGGGACTCGACTACGTGTTGCCGCTCGACGTGGAAACCCCGGTTTTCGATCATCCTCATATACACACGGTGGCGGAGCGGATCGTATCCGCGCGCCGCAACGACCGGGCCGTCATCTTGCTCATGGGGGCGCACGTCATCAAGATGGGGGTATCGCGGCATATCATCGACTTGATGGAACGCGGATGGATCACCCATATCGGGATGAACGGGGCCGGTCCGATCCATGATTACGAACTGGCTCTTATCGGGGCCACCACGGAGAGCGTGGCAAATTACATACGCACCGGTGAATTCGGGTTGTGGGAAGAAACGGGTCGGATCAACGATATCGTTCGGGAAGCGGCGCGGGAGGGCATCGGCATGGGGGAGGCAATAGGCCGCGCCATTGCCGAGGGGGATTTTCCTCACGGCGAGGTAAGTATCTTTGCCGCCGGATACCGACTGGGTATTCCGGTTACGGTGCATGTCGGCGTGGGGTACGACATCATCCATGAGCATCCGTCGTGCGACGGTGCGGCGCTGGGGGCGGCTTCGTATACGGACTTTCTGGTGCTGGCGCGCTCCGTGGATCGCTTGGAAGGGGGCGTCATGCTCAACGTGGGTTCGGCGGTCATGGGGCCGGAGGTCTATCTTAAGGCGCTCTCGATGGTGCGCAATGTCGCGCACCGTGAAGGGCGTCAGGTGGCGCATTTTACCACAGCCGTGTTCGATTTGCTGGAACTGGGAGACTACGGTTCGGAAGCGGCGAAATCCGACCCCAGATACTATTACAGACCGTTCAAGACGATTCTGGTACGTACGGTACGAGACGGCGGAGAAAGCTACTATCTACAAGGCGACCACCGCGTTACGCTACCGGACTTGCGTCGTCGGCTATGCGTCCTGCCGATCTGATCCCGTCGACAACGGCAAGGATCGGAGAGGGAGCGTTTTCCGGAATGGCTTTACCGAGTCAGTACGATGCGGGTAAGCGAATGCGGGGGGAGGTGACAGGGCAGCAGACCGTCCGAAAGATGAACGGACTGCATATGAAGCCGGACCCGGTTTGGGGTATCCCACGCATTGATGGCCATAAACGTGTCGCCTGCAAGCGTGGAGGCGGTTCCTGGGGCTTGTCG
>VGJU01000013.1 GCA_016867335.1 Candidatus Zixiibacteriota bacterium
GATACAGGCGATGCCGCAACTAAGCGTCACGTAAAATTCCGTATCGTCTGACTGCTGACGTAGCTGTCCAAACCGCTCGCGGATTTCGTCCATCAGCCGGACGGCGTTGGCGGCGTCCGCGCCGACAAGGATGATGGCAAACTCCTCGCCACCATAGCGTCCTACGATGTCTGTCTGCCGGAGTCGTTGCTGGATCAAGCGCGCCAGATTTTTGAGCACCCGGTCGCCTGTAGGGTGACCATAAGTGTCGTTGACCGATTTGAATCGGTCGATGTCGGTCATGACAAACGCCAATGGCGCTTTTTGGCGCACCGCGACGGCATGTTCGCGGTAAAGTTGTTCCATGGTCGTGGTGTGGTTGAGCAAACCGGTCAGGCTGTCCCGTACCATAAACGAACGCAATACCCGTGCCCGCTGCACACGGGCCGTCAGTGAGGCCACCAGTTGCTGGGTGGCGATCGGTTTGGTAAGAAAATCGTCGCCGCTGACCTGAAGCGCGTCGAGGTGGTGGTTGAGATTGGCCTCGGTAGACAAAAATACCAGCGGAATGCTGACATACGCCCGCTGCTGACGGATGACTGCCGCAAGCTCCAACCCGCCGCATTTCGGCATATACAGATCGAGGATGACAAGGTCCGGGCGAAAATCGTCGATCGCGGTAAGCACTTCCAAGGGATTCTGGAGAATCCGAGTCAACATGCTGGCCTGACGCAAAGCGCTGGCATAGTAGTTCGCCAGCCTTTCGTCAGCGTCGATGATCAGAATCCGATACGGTTCGGACGGACGTTTGTGCGAAAGACGATCAAGGGTATCAACCACTTGGGGCGCTTCCACAGGTTTGAGAAAAAAAGCTTTGCTACCTGCGCGCACCGCCTGAAGCCGACTGTTCATATCTCCGTACGAGGAAAGCGTAATCATGGGTATCGGCGTATCGCCGGAGCGCGGGAAGATCATAAGCGCCTCGTAGGCCATGGGTACATCGATAAAACTGTCCAGATCGACGATCAGCACCTCCGGCTTTTTCCCTTGACGAATATCTTCGATCCGCATCGAAGACCGCACCGCATAACCGAAATACCGGAGTTGCTGTCTGAGATCAGCCGTTTCCTCCGGCGCATGCTCCAACAGAAAAATTTCGGTAGCCTCTTCCTCTTGTTCCGGTACGATGCCCATGGTGGGTGAAGCAAGCCGCGCCTCGCGCTCCAGCATTTCCGCCAGGTGTTTTTTCATAGTCTGCAACTCATCGGCGATCTGACGCACCTGCGTGCTCATAAGCGGCGCATGGCCGTCCACGATGTTCCGGAGTACCGCCTCGAGACTGCTGGCAATCTTGCTGATGCGGGGAAAACCGAACGTCGTTCCCGAACCGTTCAGCCGGTGTATCAGACCGTAAAAGGTGTCCAACGATTCGCGGTCTTCGGATCGCGCCCGCAACTTTTCCCACAACTGCTCTGCCGTTTTTATTTCGTCGGGAAGACCTTCAAGATAGCTCTGTCGGAGTATTTTGAGGTTGTTTTCCGTCTCGTCGGGGTTTGACATGCCTGCGCCTCTTGAAAAGGATGAGAAAATCGCTTGTCCGATGTAAAAACCGGGGGTTATGCGAAGGATGCAAAACTGTAAGGATTATGCGGGAAACAGGGTCGATACGGAATCGGAAAAAGACGGACTGTCAAGGAATTTGTAAATGCCTTTTAGAACGCCATCCTTTTTTCCACAAGCGCGATAACCGAGCGCCCACGGACCGGATACACGCGCTGATCCGGAAGATAGACTTCTTTGTCAGCTTCCGTGATATCGTCGGGCGATGGTAGTCCCGTATCCATCGCCCGATGCCATCCGGTGGAACCCAAACATACGGGAAGTTCGAACAGCCGGTCCTCTTCTTCGGCATGGACGATCAGATAAAGGTCTTCGTCCGCTTCGCCCGATAGATAGCGAAGGGCGATGGAGCGCGAGCCGTGCGACCAGTCTGGGGTGTTGTGCCAAAACCCATGCCAAGTAATGGTCGGGATGGCGTCCGGCTCAAAAAAATAACGGCTGCGAAGGATAGGATGTCGCTTCCGAAAGGCGATCAGCAACCTGAAAAATCGAAACAGATCAGCATTTTTTTGGATCAGCGACCAGTCCACCCAGCTCGTTTCGTTGTCTTGACAGTAGGCGTTGTTGTTGCCTTGCTGGGTTCTGCCGGCTTCGTCGCCCGCAAGCAACATGGGAACGCCTTGCGACAGAAACAGAATCGCGGCGAAATTGCGTATCTGTCTTGCGCGCAATTCCAAAATCTCAGCATTGTCCGTCGGTCCTTCCACGCCATAGTTCCGGCTCAAATTGTCGTCGTGGCCGTCTATGTCGTCCTTTCCGTTCGAAAGATTATGTTTATTCTCATAGGCTACCAGATCGGCCAGCGTGTACCCGTCATGGCTGGTGATAAAATTTATGCTGTGATAAGGGGCGCGACCACCGTCTTGATACAGATCGGAGTTGCCGGCCATGCGCGTAGCCAGCGTCGGAACCATCCCGAAATCGCCTCGGACAAACCGCCGCACGTCGTCCCTAAACCGTCCGTTCCATTCCGCCCATCGACCCCAGTTGGGAAAAGCCCCTACCTGATACAGCCCCGCCGCATCCCACGCTTCGGCGATAAGTTTGGTATTGGCAAGAACAGGTTCGGCGGCAATACGTTCGAGCAAGGGCGGATTAGCAAGCACCGTTCCGTCCTGGCCGCGTCCCAGTATGGACGCCAGATCGAACCGAAATCCGTCCACGTGCATTTCCGTCACCCAATAGCGTAGTGCGTCCATGATCAGCGACCGTGCCACCGGGTGATTGCAGTTCACGGTATTTCCACATCCGGAAAAATCCTCGTACGCACCGGTAACCGGGTCGAGCATATAGTAGATCGAGTTGTCGAGCCCCCGGAGGTTAAAGATAGGCCCCGTTTCGTCCATTTCCCCGGTGTGGTTGAATACAAGATCGAGAATGACTTCTATACCGGCTTTGTGAAGCGCCTTGACCATGTTTTTGAATTCGCGCACCGGGCCGTCGGGTGAGGAGTCCGAAGCGTAGCTGCGTTTGGGCGCAAAAAAAGAAATCGGATCGTAGCCCCAGAAATTGCACAGCCGCTCGCCCGTAAGAGGATTCGTACGCAGGACGCTGTTTTCGTCAAACTCCGTAACCGGCATGAGTTCGACGGCGGTGATGCCCAATGTTTTCAGATAGGGGATACACTCCACCACCCCGGAAAAGGTACCCGGCCGAATCGCCCCGGAGTCGGGGTGAAGAGTAAACCCGCGTACGTGGAGTTCATAGACGATGGTGTCCGCAAGATGGGTATTGAGCGGGTGATCAAGCTCCCAATCGAAATCCTGATCGACGACAAGGCTATGGCGGGCGGCAGGGGTGTCACGCAAAGTCCAGATCGCCGGACCCGACAACGCCCGGCAATAGGGATCGGTCAACACCCGGTATGGATCGAATCGGTGAAAAGCCCCATCGTTCGGCCCATCCACCCGATATCCGTATTCGACGCCGGGGCCCAGTCCCATGACAAAGGCATGCCACACGTCGCCGGTCCGGTGATACCGGGGGTCGAGCGGAAATTCGACAATCGGCTCTTCGGTACCCGGCGTAAAGAGCACCAACGTCACCGCGGTCGCGTGTCTGGAAAAAACGGAGAAGTTGATCCCGCCCCGCCATACCGAAGAACCCAAGGGCAACGGACGGCCACGCAGGATGGCAAAGTCGGGCGTGATAAGCCGCATCAGCCGGTCTCGGTGCGAGTCGCCGATAGCGCCGATTACGGACACGAGTCCAACCTCCAGATGTCCTGCGCATACTGACGGACCGTGCGGTCGCTGGAAAACTTTCCGGTGCGCGCTACATTGAGTACCGCCCGCCGCATCCATGCGTCCCGGTCGAGATAATCGCGCCCGATCCGGTCGTTCGCGTCGATATAAGAAGGCAGATCGGCCAGATGAAAATAGGGATCGCCCTCGTCAAGCAGCGAACGGACGATCCAGCGGAACAACCCCGGTTCCTGCGGACAAAACCGGTTGGAATCGAGCGCCTCTACGACACGGCGAACCTGCGGATACCGGTCAAAGTAGGTTCGGGGGATGTACGAGCCGGTTTTGTTCATCTGGCGGATTTCCGGAGCGGTCAACCCGAAGATGTAGATGTTTTCCGGTCCGACTTCTTCACGGATTTCTATGTTGGCACCGTCGAGCGTTCCAATGGTTAGCGCACCGTTCATGGCAAATTTCATGTTGCCCGTCCCGGAGGCCTCTTTGCCCGCCGTGGAAATCTGTTCGCTCAGATCGGCGGCGGGAATGATCCGCTCGGCGAGCGAAACGCGATAATCGGGCATGAAGACCACCTGCATGAAGGCCCGCGCCGCCGGATCTTGATTTACCGTGCGGGCGACGTTGTGGATCAGCTTGATGATCTGTTTGGCGGCCCAGTAACCCGGAGCGGCCTTACCCGAAAAAACGAAAACGCGTGGACCCGGCGGTGTATCGCCGTCTTCTACAAGTCTCAGATACCGGTACACAATGTGCATGACGTTGAGCAGTTGGCGTTTGTATTCGTGGATGCGTTTGACCTGCATGTCGAAAAACGCACCGGGATCGACCGACGTGGACGGTCTCACGGACAAGGTCCGCAAGATGGGTTTTGTTGACTTGTTTGGCGGTCTCGAACGCATGACGAAACCCGCTATCTTCAGCAAGGGTTTCGAACGCGGCAAGCGCGTCCAAATCGGTTAGCCAGTTATCGCCGAGCGTGCGGGAGATCAATGTGGAAAGCGGCGGATTGGCTTGGAGCAACCATCGGCGCGGGGTAACGCCGTTGGTCTTGTTGTTAAACCGTTCAGGCCACAACTCAAAAAAATCCGGAACCAAATAGTGCTTGATCAATTCGGTATGCAATTCCGCCACGCCATTGACCGAATGACTTCCTGCGATGGCAAGATGCGCCATCCGCACCTGATCCGGAGTGCCTTTCTCGATGATCGGCATCCGCTTTAGACGATCTTCATCTCCGGGCCAGTGGACGCAGATCTGTCCCAGAAAACGCTGATCGATTTCATATATGATTTGCAAATGACGCGGCAACACGCGCTCCAAGAGCGGAACCGGCCACTTTTCGAGCGCTTCGGGTAGCAAGGTATGGTTGGTATAGCCCATCACGCGGCGGGTCGTATCCCATGCCGTTTCCCAGCCGATACCGCGTTCGTCCACAAGAAACCGCATCAGTTCGGCGACAGCCAGCGCCGGATGGGTATCGTTAAGTTGTATGGCTACTTTGTCGGGAAAGAGATCGAAGGAGGTATGGGTGCGTTCATAGCGTTTTACAATGTCGCGGATGGCGCAGGCCACAAAGAAATACCCTTGGATCAGCCGGAGTTCCTGACCCGCCGGGGTGGCGTCGGAGGGGTAGAGCACTTTGGAGATACGTTCCGTCGCCACCTTCTGTTCGACCGCGCGGGCATAGTCTCCTGTATTGAAGATTTCGATGTCGAACTCGTGCGCCGCGCGCGCCGCGTACAGCCGGAGAAAATTGACCGTCCGCCCGCCATAGCCCGCTATCGGCATGTCCGAAGGAACACCAATGATGACGTCCCAGTCCACCCACATCGGATTGTATTGTCCGTGACGGTCCTGTTCGTGGTCGATGCGGCCATAGACGGGAATCAGCACCTCTTCGGACGGACGCGCAATAAGCCAAGGGGTTCCGTATTCCAGCCAATCATCGGGTGTTTCCCGCTGATAGCCTCTGTCGATATGCTGTTGAAAAAGCCCGTATTCGTAGTGGATGCCATACCCGTAACCGGGCATGTCGAGCGTGGCGAGTGAATCGAGAAAACAGGCGACCAGCCAACCCAAGCCGCCGTTGCCAAGCCCCGGATCTCGTTCCGGCTCCATGATGGCATCAAGATCGCCACCCAGCCTTTGGACGGCCTCACGGCAGGATTGGTACAGTCCGAGATTGCTCAAATTGTTTCTGAGCGCCAGCCCCATGAGAAATTCCATCGAAAGATAATAAAGCCGTTTGGCGTCTGTCGTCTCGTAACGCCGTTCGGTTTCCAGCAAACCGTCGATCAGCCCGTCCCGCACCGCCAGCGAAACGGCCATAAAGGTGTCTTCCGGCGACAACGTCCTCCATGCGCTTCCCAGCGAATACCGAGCATGACGCTCAATGGCTCGTCTCAGTTCCTCTTCCGAATACATATCCTCCCGTCCCCAAACGCAAAGGGCGCTATGCGCGCCCCTGTGTAATCGATGCTGTGCAAGTATCTTTCGAAACTCACGTTTCAAGCACCCGGATGGCTTCCTCACGTGTCGGATAGATATCGAAGACTCGATTCATCCGGACGAGTTCAAACAGCGCCATGACCGATCCGGAAAGTCCACACAGTTTGAGATCGCCCCCGGCGCCTTTCAACCGCCTCATGCAAAGCATCATGGAGCCAAGCCCCGAACTGTCCACAAAGCGGAGATGGCTCATATCGAGCACGATACGCGCGCCGGGCGTCAGCAGGGCGGAAAACCCTTCTACAAATTCCCGGTTGTTACTGGCGTCCAGACTCGGCTCCCCATAGGTAGCCACCAAGATCGCGCCTATCGTTTCGCTGTGTAGTTCCATGTCGCTCACCGCTGTCGGGGAAAAAGCAGGCTCCTGTCTTTTGTCGGAACGACGGAGCCATGTTAGAATACAAAAATGTCCTGCAAGCCCACTTCGATTACCTTGCCGTATCTGGAGAGGCTTTCCAGGTTGATTTTGTTTTTGTCTCCGACGATCGAGATCAGCTTGGGACGACCCTTGAGCCGGTCAGCATGAAATTTGAGCATTATATCCATATCGGCTTGAAGAATTTGCTCGTATCGGCGTTTTCTGGGATCGACGGGTAATTCGAGCCGTTCCCATGCGCCGATGGCGTCGAGTACGCTCCGGAAGCCGATTTTCGAGGTGCGATAGCGGTTGAGTAACGCTTCGCGCGCGGCATCAAACCGTTCGGGCGACACGGGCAGGTTGTCCAAAAGGTCGATAAAAGCGCCGACGGCATCCGAAGTTTTGTCCGCCTGTGTACCGATGAGGCCCACCATGAGGTCCTGATCGCCTTTTCGGTCCCCGGTGACATAGCGCGCATCTGCGGCATAGGCCAAAGCCCGCGCTTCTCTGAGTTCCTGAAAGACGATGGCCGACATGTCGCCGCCAAAATAATCGTTGTACAACTGAATGGCCGGATTCTGGTCCTCCGAAACCGTCTGTCCGCCAAATTCGATGCGAACCTGCGCCTGTGCCATTTCCTTGTGAAAAAATAGAATCTCGGTTTCTTGTGGCTGGCGCGTCTTGAGAAACGGGTGTGGCGGCGGTGGTTTGAGTTTGCCGGACACCAGATGGGCGGTTTTGAGCGCGGTGATCACCCTGTCCACCGGGAGCGAACCCACATAGGCGATCCGGTGTTGATAGGCAAACAGTCCCTTGATCAGCCCGTGCAGTTCCTGAAGCGTGAGTCGCTCGATCTCCGCGTTGGGAGTCATCCGCAAAAAGGAGGATTCGGCGCCATAGCGGTTTCGTTGGACGACCGCCTGGTGTATCTGCTGAAAGTTCTTTTTGGCATCCTCCCGGTTGACGAGAATGATCTTGATCAGTTCGTCAAGCGTAGTTTGCTCGGCCACGGGGTTTTTTACATAGTCCATCATCAGCGCCAGCGACGGCTTGAACTGTTCGTCCAGACCGGAGATGCTGATCGAGGTTTGGTAGTCGCCTACGTTGATGCCAAAATCGGTGCCGAGCCGATACCACTCCTTTTTGAGCGCCTCTCCGTCGAGTTTGGCCGTGCCCGACCGGTTAAGCAACAGCGATGCCGCGCTCAGTTTGTCCTGATGTCGGCGTCCCACGTCAAAGGTAAAGGTAAGCGAAAACAGATCGTTTAGCGGGTTTTTGGCATGGTAGAGTTTTACCCCTTCGACGTACGGCTTGATCTGATAGTCTTTTGCCGGGTCTACAAAGACGGGGGAGAGTTCTTTGACGGGCATGGCGATCACGCGGGCGGCAAAGCCGCTTTCCCGTGTCGGGTCGATGTCGATTTGTTCGATGTCGGGTTTTTCTATCGAGGGAACCGTATGCTGGCCGTTGAGCCGGTAGCCGGCCACATAATCGGCCCCAAAGTATTTGTTGGCTACTTTGACGACGTCGGCTTTGGTCAGCTTGGCCATACGGTCCAGACCGGCGACGGCATGATCCCACTCCTCAAACGAGAGATAGGAGGCCCGCATCGACGATACCCGGCTGCCGTTGGATTCGAGACCCGCCTTCCGGTTTTTCTTGAAGTCGTTTATAATGGCCGGGATGATCCAGTCCTCAAATTCACCCCGTTTGACTTTTTCCATCTGTTCGAGTAGCAACTTTTCCACTTCTTCGAGCGTCTGGCTCTGTTTGGGAATGCCCCAGAGTGTCTGGAATCCGCTGTCGTTGTATAGTGACGGCGAACTTCCCGCCTGACGGACCTTTTGCTGTTGGTTGAGGTTGAGATTGATCAACCCGGCGGTGGAATTGTCGAGAATCATAGCAACCAGTTGCAACGCTTCGGCGTCGGGGTGACGGTTCGACACGGTACGAAAGGAAAGCATGGCATACTCTTCGCCGGGATAATGGATGGTAAGCCTTTCGGCGCCCTGTAAAGGCGGCTCGGCCCACGTTTTCGGTGCGGGAAGCGGTTTGGCCTGCCACGCGGAAAAGTGTTTGTCGATCAGAGCCATCGTGGCGGTTATGTCGATGTCTCCGGAGATAAAAATCGCCATATTGTTGGGCACGTAATAGGTGTTGTAATAGTCGTATACGTGCTTGAGTGAGGGATTTTTGAGGTGGTCGACCGTTCCGATGGTCGGCTGTTGTCCATAAGGGTGTACTTTGAACAGTTTTTTCGTGACGGCATAATAGATCAGTCGATCTTTGTTGTCGAGCGTCCGGTTTTTTTCTTCGTAGACTACCTCCAGTTCGGGTTGAAACAGCCGAAACACGGGGTTTAAAAAACGGTCGGATTCGATGACGGCCCACTGTTCCAACCGGTTGGAGGGCAGATCGACCTGATAGACGGTTTCCTCGTGCCAGGTATGGGCATTGACGGCATCGCCACCCATGGCGTTATACAGCCGATCGAGTTCGTTGGGAATGGCGTACTGCGCGGCCAACCCGGTTTGCTCATTGATTTTGGCGTAGATGGCCTTTCGTTTTTCCGGATCCGTCTCCCGATATTGTTCTTCGTAGAGTTCCGTGATGCGGTCCAGATAGACTTTTTCTTTTTCATAGTCGAGTGTTCCGAGATTCCGAGATCCTTTGAACAACAGATGTTCCAAGTAGTGGGCCAGGCCGGTAGCCTCGGCGGGGTCGTGCTTGCTGCCGGCGCGGACGGCGATCTCGACGTAAAACCGGGGCGACTCGTGGTTTTCCGTCAGATAGACAAGCAGACCGTTATCCAATTTATAGATATGTGCATTGAGGGGATCCGCCGGATTGGACCCGTTGATCCGGGTGTATCCCGCCTGCGCCGGCGCGATGAGAAAAACCAGTGTAAGCACGGTCAGCACGGATGATAGGGTAGCACGAAAGCGGGGGGACATATTCTCTCCTTCCGAAAACATGGACGGAACTTCGAAACGGCAAATCTTACCCACTCTGTCGGGCCGATCTAAAAACGCAGAACCGGTGGGCGGGGTCATATATGATTTATGGTAAAACATACCACAGAAAAGGGTGCAAATCAACCTCTCTTTTATATACGGTTTCCGTCTCTCGTAAAAACAGTTGACACGCTGAGTGAAGGTGCACTTTCGTCGTAAAAGCTCGACTTTTCGGTGAAAACGCGCGTCTCAAAACCATTGACAGCGGCGTCCCTCCGTTTTATAGTCAAAAAGATCGATTACACGCTCTGGGGAGTTTTGCCGCATGTGGTTTTACGGCGTCGTGGGAATACTTTGGCTTTGTCTGTGTCTCGGCGTGGCCGTTTGGAGTCGCCGTCGAGAAATGGAGGACGGGCTTGTCCGCACCGTTCAGGGAATCGCTACGGCGATCGCGCTTATCGCCGTCTTTCCCGGTCTCGGTCTGTTCAAAACCATCCTGACGGTGCTATGGCTTTTTCTGTTTCTCTCCGTTTCCTCTCTTCTTAGCCGGCTACATCTACGAAAACCGATTCCTGCAGCGGCAGGTGTTCTCGTCGTCGTGCTCGCCTTTCTCGGCGCCGAAACACTCAACACCATGTTGCTCAGAGTACTCGCACTGCTGACCCTGAGCCTGATCTTTCTTTTAGGTCTCAACCTCGGATTTCGCTACCTCCTACGCCGTATCCTGTGGATGTTTCCCGTCCTGTTTGCCGTTACCGTCATCACATTCGGATTTATGCACTCGGTCCCGGGTGGCCCCTTTGACGCGGGGGGCGAAACCGGCGGCATTCCGCTGACCCCCGAAGTGCGCGCCAATCTGATGCGCAAGTACAACCTGGACCGCCCGCTCCACATCCAGTACGTCTCGTGGATAAGCAGCGTGCTTCAGGGAGATTTTGGCTTCTCCTTTCAGCACCAGAGCCGGACCTGCCAAGAAATCATCGCCGAAGCATGGCCGGTGTCGGTGCATCTGGGCGGGATGGCGTTTGTCCTCGCCATGCTCGGCGGGCTTGCGCTTGGTATTCTTGCCGCCGTATACCAGAATACATGGATCGACTATCTTTCTTCGCTGGTAGCCATTTTTAGCATCGTTACCCCTGGTTTCGTAATCGCCGTAGGGCTTACCCTGGTGTTTACGCTCTGGCTTCACTGGTTCGAAACAGGCGGATGGAACTCGCCCAAAGACTGGGTCATGCCCGTGATCGCCATGTCCTTGGGGCCAATGGCGGTAGTGGCGCGTCAGACCCGGTCCAATATGATCGAGGTGATCCGCGCCGACTATGTGCGGACGGCGCGCGCCAAAGGACTGAAAGCCTTCCCCGTCGTCATCGTCCATGTCCTCAAAAACGCGCTGATCCCGTTGCTCACCATCTCCGGGCCTATGATGGGCGGCCTGATCACCGGCTCGTTTTTTATCGAAACCATCTTCCGCATACCCGGCATCGGACGATATTTCACAACCAGCGTGTTTGCGCGGGACTATCCGATGATCATGGCGACGGCGCTGTTGTGGTCGTCGTTGATCATCGTCATCTATCTGCTTACCGACATCCTCTATGCGCTCGCTGATCCGCGCATCCGGTATAGGGAAAAGTAGCGGCAGGAGACGGGGATGGATCAAACGGGCGCGGTCATGGAGGCGGCGGGTTTTTCATGGGTCTTGCAGGCCGTACTGAGTTGGTTCTGGAACACCATGATCCTGGAAGTGGGCCGGATGGCCTTGGCCATAGAACTTACCATCCTCTTCTTCCGGATGCCTCGCATTGCCGCAAACCGAAAAACCGGACGGCTGGCGGCACTGTGTCGCACGCTTTCACGAAACAGAGCGATCTATGCCGCTACCGGTGTCAGCGTCTTGTTGATCGACTATTTGCTACTTCTCGGTTGGATCGGTTCGTATCCCTACGGCACGGAAGAAACTCCGGAGACGCTTTCCGAATCGCTTACATGGGACGGGCTAGCACCCTTTTTTACTTGGACCGCACAGTTGTTGCGTGTAGGGCTGGCTACTTCGTTTACCCTGCTATGGCCGCGTGCGTACTGGCACTTCAAAAAACACGACAGCGGTCTCTGGGCGGACGCCGCACGGCGTTTCTCCCGCAACGGTCTTTCCATCGTCGGGCTTGTGCTGGTGGTGATACTCGTGGACACCGCTCTGCTGGCCCCGTGGATCGCCCCGTTTCACTTTACCAAACAGAATTTTGCCGTGGCATGGCAAGAACCGTCGTGGCGCTATCCCTTTGGTACGGACGGACTGGGACGCGATCTGTTTAGCCGGGTCATCTACGGTGCGGAAATTTCCATGATCGTCGGCGTGTTGGTACAAGGCATCATTTTTGCCATCGGCGTGCCATTGGGCGCGATAGCCGGCTATATCGGCGGTAAAACCGACAACGCCATCATGCGATTTGTAGACGTGATGTCCGCGTTTCCGGGACTGCTGTTTATCATCCTCGTGATGGCTACCTTAGGACCGGGGCTTTTCAACATCTTTATCGCTATCGGAGTTACGGAGTGGGTAGGCGTATGCCGTCTGCTGCGGGGACAAGTCCTGTCACTCAAGGAGAAAGAGTTTGTACGCGCGGCTCGGTCGATGGGGGGGAGTCACCGCCGAATCATCCTGACTCACGTCCTGCCCAACAGTATGACCCCGTTGATCGTTTCGCTCGCGCTCGGCATTCCGTCCGCCATATTTACCGAGGCGGGACTGAGCTTTATCGGCATCGGAATCAGTCCGCCTACGCCAAGCTGGGGCCAGATGGTCGGAGAAAATGCCAACTATATCCGCTCCTATTGGCATCTTGCGACGTTTCCGGGGATCATGATCGCGCTGACCATGCTGGGTTTTCAACTTATGGGTGACGGGTTTCGGGATGCGCTCGATCCCAAGATGAACGAGTAGATCCCACACACTGACACGCGTCGGACTGACAGCTTAAAGGATAAGACGTAACGGCAATTGGCCCTTATCGACCCGTTCCGTTTTAGCAACCCCGCCCGGATCCACGCGGATAACAATGGCTGCATCTACAAAGGAGCAAAAATTTCTTGACAGTAATCCGTCAATCGCTATATTAGCCTTGTTGCCTCTTTAGAACTTATCCCAGATGTGGGTTTCGGATAGGCTCTTACAGGCAGACTTACTACGCGGGTCCTCTATTTTCCTCAATCGGAACATCGCATACTCCTGGTCACCAAGTCGAGATATCCTTCATGCGGGTGTAATGATACTCCCGCATGGTCTGTCGTATCCCCAATCATTGGCAGGGCCAAAGCGTCTTGTGTCGCACTCCGGACTCAGCACGCGCAAAGACGCGCCCCGACGTGTACCCTTCAAACTCATCTGTACGTATTTCATGACGCAAACTGATCGTTCCCCCGATTCCCCCTATCCATCCTCGTTGCGCATGTCGCCGCGCAGCGCATTCACCTGCCTTCTCAAGAGGTAATCACCCGATGCACATTTTAGAACTTAAAACCCAAACCCTGCCCGATCTCTACAAAATCGCCCAAGAACTCGGTATACAGGGCTATACGGGACTTCGTAAACAAGAGTTGATCTTTGGCATACTCCAAGCCCAAACGGAGAAGGAAGGGGTTATTTTCGGCGAAGGCGTGTTGGAAGTGCTTCCCGACAACCGGTGCGGATTTCTGCGATCTCCCGACTACAGTTATTTGCACGGCCCCGACGATATTTACGTCGCCCCTTCGCAGGTAAAACGCTTCGACCTGAGAACCGGAGATACAATTTCGGGCCAGATTCGGCCTCCTAAAGACGGAGAACGCTTTTTCGCGCTGTTGCGCGTGGATACCGTCAATTTCGAAAACCCGGAAGACTCCAAAGAACGCACCTTGTTTGACAATCTGACGCCGATCTACCCGATCGAACGGCTGGTGCTGGAATACGACCCGACACGGCTGTCAACGCGCGTCATGGACCTTTTGACTCCCATCGGAAAAGGGCAACGCGGGCTGATCGTATCGCCTCCGAAAGCCGGAAAAACGATGCTCCTGCAGGAGATCGCCAACGCCATCACCCACAACCATCCCGAAGTGGTGCTCATGGTGCTTTTGATCGACGAACGCCCCGAAGAAGTGACGGACATGGAGCGTTCGGTGCAAGGCGAGGTGATCGCCTCCACGTTTGACGAACCGCCGGAGCGGCATGTGGCGGTCTCGGACATGGTGTTGGAAAAAGCCAAACGGTTGGTCGAACACAAACGCGACGTGGTAATTCTGCTGGACAGCATCACGCGTCTGGCACGTGCCCACAACGCCGTCACCCCGCACAGCGGCAAAATCCTCTCCGGTGGTATCGACGCCAACGCACTTCAGAAACCGCGTCGCTTTTTCGGGGCCGCACGCAACATCGAAGAAGGCGGCAGCTTGACCATCGTCGCCACCGCCCTGATCGAAACCGGAAGCCGCATGGACGACGGGATTTACGAAGAGTTCAAAGGAACCGGCAACATGGAACTCGAACTCAGCCGGAAACTGGCAAACCGTTGGATTTTCCCCGCCATCGATCTGAGTACCTCCTCTACCCGAAAAGCCGAACTTCTCCTCGAAGGCGACGTGCTCAACAAGGTAAAAATTCTGCGCAAATTTTTGGACGGACTTGGCCCGGTCGAAGCGATGGAACTCATGCTGGAGCGGCTTTCGCGCACCAAGACCAACCGGGAGTTTCTGCGGTCGATGAACGAGTAGGAGACGATAGCACCGGAATCGGACGCCGAAAAGCAGAACTCCCCTACAGCACCACGGTGCAACCGTAGAGCGCGCATATCTGACGACCAGAACGCGGAGAAAATCAAATTCTTTTGGAGGAAGCTCGCAGCAGCGACGAGAGCATGGAGCCGGCAACCACGAAAAGCGCTCCGGCAATACCGGCCAGACCGAGCGATTCAGGCGAAACGACTTCCGGCCAGAGCGGATGCCCCGCCTCCACGCTCACACGGGACGCCTCCCAGTGGTTGAGCGCTTCGGCAAACGCGACATAAGAAACGAGCGAAGTCAATCCGCAGACCCCCAGCAACAAGAATTCCTGCGGGGTACAACTTAAAAGACGAAGCGGACTGGCAAACGGAAGATACAGCAAAACGCCGACGAGATAGAACATCAGAATGGTCGTCGCCGGAGCGTACACCCGCAACAGCCGTTTCTGAATAAGCCCGTATATCGACCAAGTAAACGCAGCCGCCACGATCAGCAATACCCCCGCCGTTTCGCTCGACAGACTTCCGAATGGATCGTCCAGTTTCCGGTGAAAAACAAAAGCTGCCCGGACACCACCACCCCAAACCCTGTCCACTGCCCCGCCGAAAACGTCTCTCGATATACGATCAAGCTTCCCAGCAACAAAAACATAGGCGCTAGTTGAATCACGATCTGGGCCGCACTGGGTGATACATACATCAGCCCGATTCCGTAAAATAGATAATTGGTGGACATGAGCGCCCCCGCGACGATCACCTGTCCAATCAACCGAATATCCGGAAGGGGGGACGCCGCGATTCGGCCGGGTCTGACGATAAACGCCGCGAGAATGCCGGCTGCAATTACAAACCGATACCAAGTGACTGTATAGGGATCGATCGTGGCAAGCAATCCCTTGAGGGCGATCGGCAAAAATCCGAACGCCAGACAGGTGCATACAGCCATGATCAGACCCAGCGTCCAGTTACCGGAAGGCCTATGCACCAGCAACACCCAAAACGCATAAAACCGATCTTCGGGGGTCTATATCCAGATAGGTACGAGGAGTTTTGATCACCAAGACAGCGCCCGGACCACTTCGGCGCGCGGACCCACGTTTGACAAAACGGTGAGAGGTCATCGTGGCACCAAGAGCCAACGAGGTTTTACCTCGCGGTTGACATACGAGCGCGGAAAGCGACCCCGGGCAAAATCGACCGCCGTTTCCACCGAAAGCCGCCACGAATTTTCGGTCGTCTCGTCCGAGTATCCTGCGATATGGGGCGTAAGCACCACGTTGTCCATCTTTAAAAGCGGGTTGTCGGAGCCGATGGGTTCGGTCTCGAACACGTCGAGACCTGCGCCCGCGATACGGCCCTCCTTGAGCGCGCGGACCAACGCCGTCTCGTCTACGGTCGGACCGCGCGAGGTGTTGACCAGCAGGGCGGTCGGCTTCAAAAGACGGAGCGCCCGCTCACCGATGATATGGCGGGTTGCTTCGGTCAGCGGCGTATGTACCGACACATAATCTGATTCCGAAAGGAGTTGGTCAAGATCGGTAAACCGTACGCCAAGTTCGGCGGCTTTTTCCGGATTTCCGTAAGGGTCGCAGGCCAGTATCGTAAGGTCGAACCCCTTTAATTTCCGGCTTATAAACTGTGGAATACGCCCAAAACCTATCAGACCGAGCGTTTGGCCCTGAAGATGCCATCCCGGCCACGCTTCGTATCGGTTCCATACGCCGCGACGCACGGCCTTGTCCTGCGCTACGATCTGACGCATACAGGCAAACAACAGCCCGATGGTGTGTTCGGCGACGGCGTCCGAGACCCCCTCGGGCGTATTGGCCACCACAATACCCCGCGCCGTCGCTTCGGGTACAGGCACGTTGTCCGTGCCGCTTCCCGTGCGAATGATCGCGCCGCACCGGGGAACAACGTCCAGATTTTCGGCGTATACACACCGATGCGAGCCAAATACCCACACCACGTCGGCGTCGCCTGCGGTTTGGGCCAGTTCCTCACGCGACACACACTCGCGTACGGCAAATCCGATGTCTTCCCGTTCAAAACGCTCATATACCCAGCCCGGAACGCTCTGACCGTCCAGACCGACCAACGCTACCTTGAAAGCTGGCATGAAGTCCTCGAAAGGTGGAGTTTGAAGAATGAAACGACCGAATCAGACACGCCGATACCGGATCGTAAGGTTTGGAGTTCGGCGATATGACCCAGGACAAAATGCTTGACGCAATGTGTCTATCTTAATGTATTTTGGCGTATCGTACAAGAGGGGAGAAATCCGAGCTTTTTCCGGAGATCGCCATGATGTGCTCCGTTCTCATCTCTCCCGAACAGCTACAACAGTACCACGACGAAGCATATTTCGTACTTCCCGACGCCATTTCCGAGAAATTGCTTGTCTTGCTGCGCGACGTATACGAGCAGATTGTCAAACCGTTGCACGCGGAAATGGACCGCCGGGGAACGGATGCCATCGGCGTCAACCGACGAGATCGGCAGTATCTGTTTACCAACTGTTATGCCAAACACCCGATACTTGGGCGTTTTTTGTTTAGCGACGTCATGGCGGACATCTGTCGCGCGACGCGCGGAACCGAAGCATTTTTGCTACACGATCAGTTTGTGGTAAAGGGACCGGGTATGGCCATGCCGTTCGAATGGCATCAGGACGGTGGGTGTATCGCGCACGACCATCGCCCGTACCTGATTTGCTGGTGCGCGAATGACGATGTGGATACGGACAACGGGGCGGTGCAGATTCTGCCTTTTTCCTTCGCGGGAACACGCGAGCGCGTCCGTCACAAACGCGATCCGCGAACCGGCCAACCGGTCGGCTATTTCGGATCTGAACCGGGAGTGGCGATAAAAGGCGGAGCAGGGGTCATCGGTGTGTATTCCAGTCTGAGTTTTCACCGAAGCGGCCCCAACCGGTCCAACCGATTCCGGGCGGCTATTTGGTCCAATATACGGCGAAACCGCTTCTTCACGCCGACGGTGTAAGGCTTTTCGGAAACGCCGTTCCCTTTCTCAAAGCAGACAAAAAATTCAGAAACGAGTAAATCGTGACACGAAACCAGCTGAAAACACTGCTCGATCGATTTTCCGACGCGTCGATACTGGTCGTCGGGGATTTCTTTCTCGACAAATATCTTGTTTTGGATCCGGTATTGACGGAGACCTCGGTCGAGACCGGACTCGACGCCTATCAGATCGTGGCACGGCGATGTAGTCCAGGCGCGGTGGGGACCGTCGTTTCCAACCTGCACGCGCTCGGCGTGGGAACGCTCTACGCGCTTACGGTTCTGGGGGAAGATGGAGAAGGTTACGAGTTGGGTCAGGGACTGGAGGCGATCGGCGTACGGCCCGATTATGTGATCCGCACGACAGACCGTTTTACGCCCACCTATACCAAAGCTATGATGCGCGAACGGGGTGGAGAACGTGAAATCCAGCGGTTGGACGTCAAAAACAGATCGCCGCTGCCCACCTATCTGGAAGATCGCGTGATCGCGTATCTCCGAGAGGCAGTGGAACGGGTACAGGCCATCGTGGTGGGGGATCAAGTAAAGGAACGCAACTGCGGGGTAATCACGGATCGGGTACGCGAGACGCTTGCTGCCATCGGAAGAGAACGTCCGGAGCTTTTTATACTGGTCGATTCACGGGCGCATATCGACGCTTTCCGGGACGTCGTGCTCAAATGCAACCGGCGCGAGGCAACGTTGGCGCTGACGCCAGATCATGAGGGACCGGTAGATCGGGCGGAGATAGAACGCATCGGCCGGGCGTTGTTTACTCAAACCCGAAGACCCGTGTGTATAACGTTGAGCGAAGAGGGTCTGTTGCTGTTCGACGCGGCAGGCTGTCGCCACATCCCGGCCCTGGCGGTTTCGGATCCCATAGACCCGGTAGGGGCGGGTGATAGCACCACCGCCGGTCTCACCGCCGCCATCTGTGCAGGCGCGACGCTTGACGAGGCCGCGCTGATCGGCAATCTGACCGCCTCGATCACGATCACACAGCTTGGCACTACCGGAACCGCCTCGCCGGAACAACTCCTCCGTCAATTCGACAAACATCCGAGGTAACGGACGCTCTATATGTCACACGTCCTGAAGGCGACTTCAAGCGCTTTGATGGTATCGCCTTTGGGAAGAAACTCGTGGCTTACATAGCCGTCGTAGCCCGTCTGCGCGATAGCCCGCATCACCGCCGGGTAATAAATCTCCTGCTCGTCGTCCAGATCGTTGCGTCCCGGATTTCCAGCGGTATGGAAATGACCGATATCTCCGATGTGGTCCCGGATGGTCCGGATCAGATCGCCCTCCATGATCTGCATGTGGTAGATGTCGTATAGCAGTTTGACTCTCGGTGAGTCTACCCCTCGACACACCTTGACGCCCCATGCCGTGGAGTCACACTGATAGTGCGGGTGATTCACTTTGCTGTTGAGCAATTCCAGACACAGATTGATCCCGTATTTCTCCGCCGCAGGGCTTACCCGCCGCAAAATCTCGACGGTATTGTCGAGACCTTCCTCCTCGGATTTGCCTTCTCGGTTTCCCGAAAAACAGATCAGCCCCGGTATGTCGTTGGCGGACGCCAGTTCGATATTGGCAAGTAGTTCCTGTTCTATGCGATCGTGGTTTTCCCGCTTGTTGAAACCGTCCGTCAGTGAGGCGTGACCGACGATGACGGCGATGCGCATACCCTGTTCGCGTACGAGATCCCAGTATTGTTGCGGAAGCATCTCCACGCTGTGATAGCCTATGCGGCCCGCTTCGCGGATGACGGTCTCCGGCGCAACGCCGTTACGGGCAAAACCCCAGAAAGCAAGCGACTGTTTGATCCGGCTCATGACGACTCCTGTGGGATAAAGATGGGTAGATCGACGGTACACACAAAATCACGGAATTTCTTCGAAAGGAAACATCGGATGTCGGCGATGCCGATAGGTAAACCGTCGCATATCGGCGGTGGTAGCACCGGGTGTATCTACGCGGATCAATTCGGTGCATACCGGGCGATACGCCGGGACCGGCGCATGGACCCCTTTGGCGATCACCACCTGAAAATCATCGGGTGAAAGCCCACAGCTTGTCATCAGACCCAGGCTGACGGGAACCGTCCGGAGCGAGGTCAGACTGACGGTCAATCCCGAATCGGTGACGACCACGGCGGTCGGCCCCATGTTAAACACTTTGCCGCCGCCATGCCGGACTTCCGACTCGGTAAAGTGTCCGTCGTGCAGACTTCGGACTTGCACCTCGGCGATCAGCGGCGGGCCGTGCAGGTCGTCGGTCTTTCCGCCCATCGCCAGCGTCAAACGACTCCCGACACCGGCTTCAGTAGCTGCACGGACGGATTCCGGATCGTAGAGGCATACAAATCCCTTTATCTTGCGGCGATACAGCTCATGGGCGATCAGCGTGCCATCCGCCGCCGACCCACCTCCCACATTGTCACCCATGTCCAGCAGACATACCGGGCCGGGACGCGCAACGGCTCGATCCACTGCCTTCTCGATCGAGGTAAACTCTCCGACAAATTCGTGACGGTGTTCGACAAGATAACCGGCCAGATCGTCGACGATTTGGCGTGCCAATACCGGATCGTTGTCCGTCACGGCGATAAACGCGGAGCCTATCTCCTCGACATCGGCGTAGGGAAAACCGAGTGTGATGCTGTTTGACAGCACACCCGGTTTTTCGAGCCATGCGTCGGCACGTTGGTGCAGGGGCAAACAGGGCGGTGCAGAGGTCAGTTGCCGTTCGATCCCGATGGCGACAGATGGAAAGGCCGCGGCCTGTGTGGGACGGACCTCACCCCGGAGCATACTCGCCAGCAGTCGGGCCGCCTCCAGACCCCGCGCCTTTTGATCCAGATGCGGTGTGGTGCGGTACGCGATGGTCGCGTTACAGGCGGTGACCATCCGGGGGGACAGATTGGCGTGCGGGTCGATGGTACAAACGATTGGCATATCGGGGCCGGCTTTTTCGCGCAACCGGGTAAGCCAGTGGCCGTCCAAATCGCGATATTCCGGACCTTCGCCCGCATTGGCTCCGTGCGGGGCCGTCAGCATCCCGTCAAACGGCCCGTGCCGGTCGAACTCATCCATCATGAGACGCACCAGTTCTTCGCATGTCGCCCGTGTAATCGTACCGGACGGCGGTGTGGAGGCGTAAAACAGAGCAACCGCTTCGATACCGGTCTCTTCCAGTCCTTTGAGAAAACCGCTGATCTCATGATGCCCACCCCGAAACGCATCGGCCATGCGAGCGCCGGTCAGCAGGGCATCGCGCCGGAACATGTCGATTGTGGTCGGCGTTACGATAAAGGTGTTGGATTCGTGGATAAGAGACAAGATACCGACACGCATGGATTTCTCCCCCTATCGAATTTTGGATTTTAATCGGTGTTACTCCCCCTCGTTTACCATCCGTTTGAAATATACCTGCGAGCGACCGCTAAGGGTGTCGGACCATACCAGATGGGCGGTCCGGGGCAGAACGGCGACCGAAGGGTTTACTGCCACGCTTGCGGCGTCGGTAACACGGGCGGGCCGCGTCCAGGTGCGGCCCTCGTCCACCGATGTGGTGTGGTAGAGCGCGGGTGCGCCGTCACGATCGTCGGACCATACCAGACGGACCTCATCACCCGATGCTCCGATGGACGCCTGCCGCGATGCGCCGGGGGTGTCGGTGACACGCATCTCATTTCCCCACGTTTTTCCTGCGTCCTCGGATCGGCGATAGTAGATATCCCATTCGTTTGTGGCGGTCTTGACGATCCGATCCACTTCCCGGAGCATCGCCCCGATCTGAAGCGGGTCTCCGCCTCGGGCACCCCATATCGACGCGGCGGCCTGCACCTGTTGCCGTTTATGTTCTATCCTCGCCTGCAGGGCTTCCGTATCGAATACACCCGCCTGTGTTTTTCGAATCGACTCACTGGTAAACGAAAGACCGATCAGACGCATGATCTCGTCCAACTGTCTTTCCGCGTCGGAGAGATCGTCGCCGTTGGCTTTCTGGTCGGCCCATGCGATATGGACGGTCTGCCCGGCGACGGCGACCGAAGGCGGTCCGGAGCCTAGCCGATTTTTAGTCAGACGGATTTCTTTGCCCCATGTCTGCCCCGTATCGGTGGAAATTCGTACGTATTCTTCCTCGTTGCCGTCTGGCGTATCAACATAGGCCATGACGATCAGCGTGCCAGCAACGGCGATAGAGGGGGTTCCGGCAGCTTTTCCGGATCCGGACAACACCTGTTCCGTCTCCCATGAACAACCCTCGTCTACAGAGCTGCGATAGAATACCCGCATTTCGGAATCACCTGCCATTGCGCCGACAAGATGAAGCGTAGCGCCCGAAACGGCGATGCAAGGTTGCCTCCCCTCGGCGATGCGTATCGGAGAAGACCATGTAGTGCCGCTGTTGGACGAGTGTGCAAGCTGTACGCCGGATGGGTTTGGGGTCACTGTTTCCCATGCCACATACACCCGCATACCCGCGACCGCGACGGACGGGCTTATGCCTACATCTATCGAGAGACGCTGTTCCGGTCCCCACGATACCCCACGATCCGGGGAGTGACGGTAGTGGATATAGGTCCGCCCGTTCTGCGTGTTTTCATAGACGACATGTACCTGACCGGCACTGTCTGCCGCCACGCTGCGCGCAAAGGAAGACGCGGTTCGCGCGTCTGCGGCGGGCGGAGTAAGTGGTAAATCGGGCGTTACGACGGGCTTCATCGCAGAAACGGGAAATACCGAAACGGTGGCGATCGTACCGGTCGCGGCGATAAGGCAAAACAAAAGAGATATTCTTTTCATTTCATGTCGTCAGCTTTTGGGCAAAGGCTTTTTTGAACTTTTGCACCTTAGGATCGATCACCATGACACAATATGGCTGGCGGGGATTGTTGCGATAGTAATTCTGATGATAGTCTTCCGCCGGATAAAAGGCGTCGAACGGCCCGATTTCCGTGACGATCCGGTCGGGCCACAACCCGGAGGCGTCGGTTTCTTTTTTCGAGCGTTCGGCGATTTGCTTCTGTTGCGGGTCGTGATACAGTATCGTCGAGCGGTACTGGGTTCCGATGTCCGCGCCTTGGCGGTTGAGCGTCGTGGGGTCGTGGGTGCGCCAGAAAATGTACAGAATGTCTTCGAACGAAATTTCGCTCGGATCGAAAACGATCTGGATCACTTCAGCATGACCGGTCGTGCCGGCGCATACTTCGCGGTACGCGGGGTTGCGCACACGGCCTCCGGCATAGCCGGAAACCACGGATTTCACGCCTTTGACTTGTTGGTAGATGGCTTCTACGCACCAGAAACAGCCACCGCCCAGCGTAGCGATTTCGGTTTGCGTCATGATAGGATCCTTTCGGGGATGGGTAAAAGGCGGGTTTGAAACCCCGGTAATTTGGGCGGGTTTGAAACCCGCCCCTACGGGCACGTTTGAAACCCGCCCCTACGGGCGCGTATGTCGGCGTTGTGTGTAAAACGCCGAAAAATCGGGATACGCATCCACGATGGTATTCCAGCGATCTTCGTATGTTTTTCGTCGGAAACGGCTATCCCGGCGAAACAGCCAGAAAGCGAGCAGGGTGATGGGTATCAGAAAACCCAAAAAAATCCATCCGAACGGTTTGCTGTTGGAAATAAGCCCTGTCATGGCGCTTAGCGTTCCGACGGATACGGCAAGCATACCAGCGGCCATCGCCGCGGCTAGAAGGGCGATGATCAAGTCTTTGAGCGTCCCGCGCCAGCCGTGCGAGACGGCGCGGCGGTCGAGTTCTTCGGCAAGACGCGCATAAGTCTCTTGCCTATCCGTTATCGGTTCAGGAGGGGCGTTTTCCATCTACGTTGTCCTGGAGATCCTGCGTAACGGCACCGAGTGGCTTCCGGTCGAAGGTGGTTTTGAGTTTTCTCAGTAACCGGTCGGGTGTAAAACGACGTCCGGCGCGGATGGTGCAAAGCACCTGTCCGACATCGTCGATACGATCGAGCGGGTTTCCTCGTATGACGACCATATCGGCGAAAAAACCGGGTTGCAGGGTTCCGGTCTTTTTTTCGATACCCAGCACTTTCGCATTTACCGACGTGGCGGAGCGAAGGGCTTCTACGGGCGACAGACCGGCGTCCGTGTACATCGACAGTTCGTCGTGGACACTCATCCCCGGCACGAGATGGGGAAAGGGCGTGTCCGTGCCGAGGGCCACCGTCACCCCCCGGCGATGCGCGCGTCGGAGAAATCGTTTAAGATGGACCATGACCTCTTGAAGCCGCCATCGAGCTTCAGGCGCGCCAAACCGGGAAAGATAGCGGTCCCACAACGCGAGGTGACAGGGATGCGCCCATATCCGACGTTCATCGTGATGAAACGACCGGTCAAGGATACGTCCAAGCCGGTCCCATACGACAAACGTGGGATTGATCACAACGTGGTGTTCGAGCATCAGGTCGATCATGGCATCGTCTTCTTCCGGCGTTGCCGCGCGCCAAGCCACTCCACAGCCGTCGAGGTGCTCGAATTCGTCGAGACCCGCGCGTATGGCTTCTTCGGCTTTTGTCGCGCCCAGATGCGCAATGACGAAGGTATGACGTCGGTGCGCCTCGTCGATTCCCGCCGCCATCAGATCGGGTGTTATACCTGCATAGAGTTTGACAGCGTTTACCCCTCTGTCGATGTGATGACGTACAGCGGCGCGCAGGGCCTCGGGAGAAGCATGGGGGCGGCCCATGTGGGGCCAATGCGCGACCGGGCCGTCCAGCAGATGACCACAGCACAGAATTGCCGGACCTGCCGCCAAGTCTGTGGCATGACGCTCGCGTTGGGCCAGAATCCACTCCAGATCGTTTCCTACATCCCGGATCGTCGTCACGCCGGCGGCCAGAAACGCAGGCCCCATTACGTCGCTGTAGTGGACATGTGCGTCCATAAGACCGGGGATCAGCGTTGCGTCGGGCCACTCGAAACGCCGGATGTCGGCAGCAAGAGTGTCGGCCCGGGCGATGGTCTCTATACGTTTTCCGGAGATCACTACCGCCATGCCGGTCCGGGCCTCGTCGGCGAGGCCGTCCCAGAAACGGGCGGGTACAAGGGCGTAGCGAGCCATGGAAAGACTTTCGGGGCGGTATACCAAGCGGTTACAAAACCGTGTGAAAGACGACCGGACGCGACACGCGATACTTGGAGGGCGTCAGTCGATTCGAATCGCCGGGTCGAGACCGGGAAAATTGGCCAGCCACGCCTGGCGTTCGCGTCGCAGCGTTTCGATACGCACGCGGTACTCGGCGGGCGTAAACTGCCGTGAAGGCGTATAACGATCCAGATCGACCCCCGGAATTGCTATGGGAACCTCATAGCCCCAGTTGGGGTCCGGAGTCCAGTTGATGCTGTTTCGGGCGATTTCTTTCATGATTGTGGTCGAGATGTCGATGGTAATTTTTTCTCCGGCCCGACCTTCCCTTTCTCCCACGCTTCCGGTATTGAGCAAAAAACACTCGATATCCCGATTAGCGCGAAGAATTTCCAGAAACCGATTGCCTTCTTCGGCTTCGGAGCCGATGATAAAGGGATTGGTACCCACTTCGCGTTTGGCCTGACCCGCTTTGGTAGGGTCGCCGGCGGATGTTTCGATGGATTCGCCCAGCATGAAATAGGTCGCGGCCTGTTCGGGTGTCAACCTCGCCACCGGCGGGACGATGTCTTGGCGGCGTGTGATGAACACGACCTTGTCGGCACGTTTGAGATCGATGGAATCGTCCGTCCCTGCCACTTCCGTACGCAGGATGATGCCTCTTCCGTTGGTCGTCAGCCGGTCGTCTACAAAATCCACGAGACCGTCTTCCGCTACGGTTACGTTTTCAAAGATGGCGTTTGGGCTGACAGCGGCATCGTAGAGCACCTTCTGGTTGGGGGTAAGCCCTTCGGTTTTGATATAAAAACCCTGTTCGGTTCCATAACAGGCGCCGTGGGCATCCATCAGCACCACGTCGTCCTGCCGGATGACGACACGCTCCGGCTCCCTCAGACCGTGATCGTGGACGGTGAGCGTCGTTTTACCGGTTCCGCTCAGCCCGAACAGGATAAAACCCACATCGCGGATGACGCCCTCCGGCTGGCACACACGCAGCACCTTGCTGCCTGCATGAAGACCGATCCCGCCGCGTGTCTTGGCGATATACATCGCCATACGCAGAAATGATTTTTTGGATTCCCCGAAATAGTCGGTTCCGAGGATACAGGTCAGCCTGTGACCGGGATGGACAAAGATAAGACGTTCCGGCCATTCGGGTACGAATATGCTGACCATGTCGGGTGTTTCGGCGGCTGCGGCGGGAAACAGGGACTGATGCCACATGTAGGCGATGCGGGCATAAGGTTTGGTGATATACAGACGGCCATGCAGCCGGTGGCCTGGTGTATCGCCCACGGTTCTGTCCACCTGAATGACTTCGCGATCTTTGAGATAGGCGCGAACCTCTTTGAGCACCGTCTCGGCCCGTTCAAGCGAAAGCCCTTGCTGTTGTACCCCCGGCTCCACACCACCCTCTACGATATAGGTGCGTCCGGCGCTCCGATTTCGCGCCTCGGATACATAGCTGGGGCTGCCAAACACCGTACGCCGTTCGTCGTGGCTGGCCAGAAGACGCAACGTCTCCCCATCCGGATTGACGATCAGAGATTTTGCTTCAAGATGACGACCGAAAATCTCCATGCGAGAAAACCTCCAAATTTCCTTTTTGCTTGCGCGGGAGCGATCCGGGTCTTTACCTGTACCCGAAAACAAAACGGGATGCCGATCGGTGCATCAACGCCAGGCATCCCGTTGTTCTGCCCCGTGATACGGACAAATTGCATAACATACACAATATATGAGTGGATACCGGAAGGTCAAGAGGAGGGAAAGATGAAGGAGGCGATGAAGTTTTTATTCCTACTTCCTACTTCCTACTTCCTACTTTCTTTTCTGTTTTTTATCTCCCCCGTTTACGCTCATTCCGGTCTTTCAGGGCCTTTTTCCGTTCGCGATCAGTTTCCGATCAAGCTTCTGTTTTTGAGCCTTCACCCCGAAGGGGCCGGGTTGTTGCCCGACGCAAAGCCTCTTTTTGCAGCCCGTTTTGTCTTTGGCAATACCTATGCCGTCACCCGGCCCGTGGGCGACCCGCGCGTAGCGCTCGACTACTATCAGGATGCCCCGCTTCGCGCTTACCGCGCGTTTGTAGATGCCGAAGTGCTGCATCTTACGGTGAAAGCGGACTGGCGCATCCTGCCTCGGCTTCAGGTCGGGATAGGTCTGCCGTTTATATGGCAGGGTGGTGGTTTTCTCGACGCGACCGTCGAAGGGTTTCACAAGCTGTTCCGACTTTCCAACGGCGGGCGCGAACAGACGCCCCGGAATGCCTATGGCGTTTTTGTGGCCCAGGACGGAAAACTGCGGATTGCACGCGAACACTCACCGGGCTGGCATCTCGGCGATATTACACTGCGACTCAAAACCCCGCTGCTTGTCTCAAAGGGTCCATGGCCCGACATTTCGGTCGCCGGGACCGTCAAATGGCCTACGGGACGGTTCGGGAGCCTGACGGGAAGCGGCGGGGTCGATACGCAGGCGGCGCTGTTGGTAACACAGCCGCTTGGAAAACGCGCGGCGCTCCACGCCAATCTCGCGTATACCCTACTCGGAAAATCGTCTCTCGGAACCGACCTTCCCGTTCGTTCGATTTTTTCTTGGATGATAGGTTTCGAATATCTTGCCACATCTCGCGTATCGGGTCTTGCCCAGGTACTCTCCAACACCAGCCTGTTCCCCACCTATACGCTTGCCCCGCTCAACCGAACCGCATACGAAATCAACGCTGGGGTCAGGTTTCACATCGGATCGTCGGCGGTTTTCGAGACGGGGCTGATCGAGAATCTGAGTCAGCATCAGAATACACCCGATATCGGATTTCACGCGACGATCGGGATCCGGAGATAGAAAAGTCCGTTTGCGAGCCATTTGAGAAGTTTTCGACCGGGCAGGCAGGCTACCACCTGAGCAGTTTGCGGAGTTTTTTCGACTGGGCGCGGCTCAGGGGGATTTCGCGTTTCTGCGTATCGTTCATCACAAGCCGGTAGGTCCCGCTAAACCAGGGCACGATCTCGCTCACACGGTCGATGTTGGCGATATAGCCCCGGTGGACGCGGCAGAAGACCTGCGGGTCGAGGTCCAGTTCCAGTTCTTCGAGCGTGCGATAGCCGGTCATGCCCTCAAAGGCCTCGGTGACCACAAATACCACGCCTTCGGCGATGCAGGCATACAGGATTTCGTGGGTATCGATAAGCGCGAAACGGGCGCCTTTTCTGACGGCGATGCGATTGGCGCGGCGCGGTGTCAACGTGTTTGGGTCGAGCGCCCGAAACAGCGTTTCCAGTTGGCCGCGTATGTCCGGCGTGTTTTCCATGCGTTTTTCCACGCGCTGGACCGCCCTCGCAAGCAGATTTTCGTCTATCGGTTTGAGCAGATAGTCTACCGCATCGACCTCAAACGCCCTAAGCGCATATTGGTTATACGCGGTGACAAAGACGATGTGCGGCGTGTTCCCTGCGTCGCCGGCGATTTCCTTTGCCACCTGAAACCCGTCTTTACCCGGCATCTGGATATCGATAAAGACAAGATCGGGGTGGGTTCGAAGGATAAGCGCAATGGCTTCGGGTCCGTTGGTCGCTTCGCCCGCAAGGACGATTTCATCTATTGCGCTTAATTGATAGGCCAGTTCTTCGAGCGCCAGCGGTTCGTCGTCTACGATAACGGTTTTTATGGGCATGGCTTTACGCCGCAAGGCAAGGGGTGACGGGCTTATCCGAGAACGGTACGGGGCAGGGCCTGGGCAGAGGGGTCCGGGATGTCGATCCGTACACGGGTTCCGCGGCCCGGACGGCTGTCCAACTGCAAGCGGCACTGCGGGCCGAACATGACCTGAAGCCGCTCGTTTACATTGCTCAGCCCGATACCCGATATGAGCGCCGTGGGAATGCGGTCTTCGGAAATGCCAAGTCCGTCATCCTCTATTTCTATGACGACCTGCCCGTTTACAAGACGGGTGGATATGCGGATGCCACCGCCGCCCATTTTGGGTGACAGTCCATGCTGAATGGCGTTTTCGACCAGCGGCTGGAGGATCATGCTGGGCACCTGAACGTCCAACGTCTGAGGGTCTATCTGCCGGTCGATACGTAGTTTTTCGGGTCCGAAACGCGCCAGTTCGATGTCGAGATAAGCGTCGATAAACGCCAATTCGTCGCGTAGCGGCGTCGTATCCTCTTCGGTGTGAAGCAGACGCCTAAGGATGCCGGACAGTTTTACGAGAATCTGCCGGGCTTTTGCAGGATCGGAGCGGATCGTGGCAGCGATGGAGTTGAGCGTGTTGAACAGAAAATGCGGGTTGATCTGGCTACGCAGGGTATCGAACCGAGCGCGGGCGACCAGCGCTCCCTGTTTTTCCAGCATCATTTCGACGCGTGTCGAGTTCCATATTTTGAGCGGAATGCCGAGACAGGCGATGGTGCTTACGAACATGGCAACGAGAACCAGCGTTCCTTCGGGTCGCAGGCTAAACAGGAGACGTTGCTCGGCAAAATGGCGACCAACCGCAATGGCGGCTGCGTCCATGGCGATACAGGCGAAAATCAGGGCGACTTGCCAAGAAAGACGGGTTTTGAAGAGATTGGCTTTAAGAAACCGGTATACATTGATCCATGTCAGCGGGGAAAAATTCCATACGGCGTCACGTGTGGGGGTCGTTTTTCCGGCAAGACCGCCCACGACACCGTACAGCGCATTCATGGGGATGGTAAGCATTTCTCCACCAAGGGAGGGAAAGATACCGATGACTGCGCCGGCAACTGCGCCGGTGACCGGCCCGGTAAGCAGACCGATCAACAGAATGCCCGCCAAACTGATATCGGCCCCGACATAGCCCAGCAAAAGCCGAAGACCGATACCGAGCGCAATAAAAACGCCAAACAGGGCGGCAAACTGCCAGTCCTCACGCCGCCCACGGTCTTCGGCCAGCAGAATACGCTGAAAAAACCGGTATCGCACCAGTATGGTCGCCAAGCTGGCCATCACCCCGATGCGGACGAGCAACGTCACCAGAAGAAACTGATCCGCGCTGAGCAGAATACCGGAGGAGATCATGGCGGGTTGAAACCTCCGAACGGCGTAGGCAACGCAAGGTCAGACGTGTGTCAGCCAGCCGTGCACATCGTCGCTCTCGCCGGTGGTGATACCGAAAAAACGTTCCTGCAGTTGCGCCGTGATCGGCCCGCGTGTTCCGGAACCTATCGGAATCCGGTCTATGGAGCGCACCGGCGTAATCTCTACGGCGCTTCCCACAAAAAACACCTCGTCGGCGATATAAAGCATTTCTCTCGGAATATCCTGCTCTCGCACGGTAAGTCCCAGGTCTTGCGCCAGTTTTATGATGCTGTTGCGTGTGATCCCGCCGAGAATAGACGCAGAGAAGGTATTGGTATAGAGTTCGCCGTTTTTGGCGATAAAAATGTTTTCACCGCTTCCTTCGCTCACCAGCCCGTCTACATTGAGCGCAATACCTTCCTTGTATCCGTTTACGATGGCCTCCATACGGATCAACTGGGCGTTCATGTAGTTGCCGCCGACTTTGGCAAGCGTAGGATGCGTATTCGGAGCCGGACGATTCCATGAGGAGATACATACGTCCACTCCGTCTTTGAGTGCCGAGTCACCTAAATAGTCACCCCAGTGCCAGGCGGCGACGGCGACCTCGACCGGACAGCCGAAAGGGTCCACCTTGAGCAGACCGTAGCCGCGATACACGACCGGTCTTACATAGCAGGACCGCAGTTCGTTGGCGCGGACGGTCTCCAAGATGGCCGTCCGAATCTGCTCGCGCGAATAGGGAATTTCCACGCGGTAGATTTTGCAGGACTCGTACAGCCGTTCGATATGTTCACCCAGTCTGAAAATGGCCGGGCCGCGCCGGGTTTCATAACACCGCATCCCTTCGAAAAAGCTAGTACCGTAATGCACGACATGCGAAAGCACATGGATTTTCGCGTCATGCCAGGGTATGAGTTTTCCGTTAAACCAGATATATTTCGCCTCTGGCAAGGTAGCCATTCCCTACTCCTTTCCGTACAGGCTGCGATATGCCAAACGCCCCCGCCGAGTCTGTCATAACGGTTTTCCGGGGAGATGAAGAACTCGTAAACCGTTCCAAATTATAAGGAAAACGGCTTACCGTCAAGCGAAAGTTGGCGGATGACCGGCATCGGGACACGGGTAATTTCGACGTTGCCACCGTCCTGCGCGCCGGGTATACTCGGAGAAACACAAACGGGGTGCAACATGTCTGTTTCAGATCGAGATACGTTTTTTATGCGCCGGGCGCTTGAACTGGCCGAATACGGAAGGGGATGGGTCAGTCCAAACCCGATGGTCGGCGCGGTCGTGGTCCGCGAAGAACGCATCGTGGGTGAAGGCTTTCACGAACGGCTCGGCGAGGCGCACGCGGAGCCGAACGCGCTGCGACAGGCCGGAGAAGCGGCGCGTGGGGCTACGCTGTACGTTACTCTCGAACCCTGTTGCCATCAGGGCCGCACGCCTCCATGTACCGACGCGGTCCTTGTGGCCGGAATCGCACGGGTTGTGGTGGCGATGACCGATCCGGACCGCCGGGTTGCGGGCAAGGGCATCACAGCACTGCTCGACGCCGGGATCGTCGTGGAGACAGGCGTCATGGAAGAGGAAGCGCGTCGGTTAAACCGGGTCTATATCTATCATCGCCAGACCGGGTTGCCGTTTACCACACTCAAATGGGCGCAGACCCTGGACGGACGGGTGGCGACACGGACCGGTCATTCCAAGTGGATCACCGGCGAGACCGCTCGCCATCGGGCGCATCGGATGCGCAGCCAATCCGATGCCGTGCTGGTGGGTGTCGGAACGGTGCTTGCCGACGATCCACAGCTTACCGTGCGAGAGGTCGAAGGCCGCCAGCCCCGACGTATCGTGCTGGACAGTCTGGGGCGCACGCCGCCCCACGCTCGCGTGCTTGACGACGCCACACCGACGATCGTGTGTGTGACGGATGCCGCGCCCCAAGCAAACCTAACCGCGCTACGCGATGCAGGCGCGGAAATACTCGTTCTGCCGGCGGGTCAGAAAGGAAAAATCGATCTGTCTGCACTCAAACGGACGCTGGGCGGTCTTCCTTTTCCGATCACCGCGCTGCTCGTAGAGGGCGGTCCACAGGTGATCACCGCTTTTCTCGATGCGGGGGAGGCGGATCGAATCGCCTGTTTTATCGCCCCTATCGTCATGGGTGTGGGGCTGGATGCCGTAGGCGATCTGCAAATCCTACAACTGCCGGACGCGATCCGGTTGTGCGACGTAGCCGTCGAAACCATAGCTCCCGATACACTGGTTATGGGGGAGATAGAAGGAGCACGTCATGTTTACCGGCATCGTTGAAACAATGGGCATAATCCGGAGCGTTCGTCCGGATCGGGGAGGTTTTGTCTTTTCCATCGAGGAAAGAACATTCGCATCCGAGACACGCGAAGGGGCGAGCATTGCGGTAGACGGTGTTTGTCTGACGGTCGTCTCGCGTGGACAAGACCTGTTTACGGTCGAAGTCGTGCCGGAGACGGTTCGGCGAACGACGTTCAAACACCGCAGGGTAGGAGACCGGGTAAATCTGGAGCGTGCCATGCGGCTTTCGGACCGGATCGAGGGTCATCTGGTGCAAGGGCATGTGGACGGTGTTGGGCGGATCGCCGGACGGGAAGTCCGGGGCAACAGTCTGTGGTATACGATCGAAATTCCGGAGGTTCTGACGCCGTATCTCATTGAGAAAGGGTCGATTGCCATAGATGGAATTAGCTTGACAATCGCCCTTCTCACGGGTAACTTGAGTGCCGTAGCGATCATCCCGCACACCGCTTCCGTCACGACTTTGGGAGATCGGAAGGTGGGGGACGAGGTCAATATCGAAACGGATATAATCGGTAGATATGTGGAGTCTTTGTTGAGGGCCGGTCGTCTTCCCGGACCGGGTACGCCCTCCATAACGGAAGCATGGTTGAAGGAAAAACTTTAGATGTCCGGGTTTTGCACCATACCGGACGCGCTCGAAGAGATTCGTGCCGGCCGTATTCTGATTGTGATAGACGACGAGGACCGGGAGAACGAAGGCGACTTTATCATGGCGGCGGCGAAGGTCACCCCCGGTGCCATCAACTTCATGGCACGGTACGGGCGTGGGCTGATCTGTCTGCCTACCACACGCAACCGGCTGGAAGAGTTGCAGATTCCCGCCATGGTGACGGATAACACGGCCAAGCTGGGTACGCGCTTTACCGTCTCAGTGGATGCCGTAAAAGGGACGACAACCGGTATTTCCGCGCATGACCGCGCCGAGACCATCCAGGTTTTCGTCCGTCCGGAAAGCCGCCCGGAAGACCTTGCTCGACCCGGTCACATTTTCCCTCTTCAGGCATTTGACGGCGGGGTGTTGCGCCGCGCCGGCCATACGGAAGCGACGGTGGATCTGGCCGTTCTTGCCGATCTGTATCCTGCGGGTGTGCTGTGCGAAATACTGGACGACGACGGCACGATGGCCCGTTTGCCGCGTCTTATCGAAATCGCGGCCGAGCACAAACTTAAGATCATCACCATCAAGGATCTGATCGAATACCGCCGACGGACCGAGCGGCTGGTGCGAAAAATCGTTTCCACTGCGATGCCGAGTCGTTTGGGAGAGTTTACGCTTCATCTCTACGAAGACATGCTGACCGGGGACCATCATACCGCACTGGTAAAGGGAGAAGTGGAAGGCATCGAAAACGTGCTGGTCCGTGTCCATTCGCAGTGTCTGACCGGAGACGTATTCGGTTCGATGCGGTGTGATTGCGGAGAACAGCTTGAGCGGGCGTTACGGCGTATCGGTGACGAAGGTCGCGGGGTGTTGCTGTACATGCGTCAGGAAGGACGCGGGGTAGGACTTGCCAACAAATTGCGCGCCTATGCGCTTCAGGATCAGGGGCACGATACGGTCGAAGCAAACGAAGCACTGGGATTGCCGGTCGATGCGCGTGACTATGGCATCGGCGCGCAGATACTGGCCGACTTGGGTCTCAGCACCATCCGGATCATGACCAACAACCCGGCCAAACGCATCGGGATCGAGGGGTACGGGCTGAGCGTAGTCGAACGCATTCCGATTCAGACGTCTCCCAACGAACACAATGTAGCCTATCTCAAAACCAAACGCGGCAAACTCGGCCATCTACTCGAGATCAAAGAACCGGCGCAGGCCGACGGTTTTGACAGTCTGCTTTAGACTGGCGGACGGTTTCCGCAAAGGAGTTTTCAATGCCCAACGTGATCGAAGGCAGCCTGACTGGGGCGGGAAACTATCGTTTCGGTATCGTCGTAAGCCGGTTTAATGCGTTTATCAACGAACACCTGCTGG